>NZ_JBIYDV010000003.1:0-330514 GCF_044909215.1 Bacillus sp. RC252
GGAGCACAGTGTAGCTTTACTACTCGAGCACCGGACTAGCATAAGCAACGATGAGATGCGACGGTTATCTGAACCGGACTTTTTAAACAACCTCTATAAAAAAAGCCTAGATGGGGTTAGTATAACCATCTAGACTCTATTCTTACTTCTCTTCTTTCAAGCTCAATTTTAAGCTTAGCTCTTCAAGCTGAGCTTCTGCAACTGGGCTTGGCGCTTCTGTTAATAAGCAGCTTGCGCTTGCTGTTTTCGGGAATGCAATTGTATCACGAAGGTTCGTACGACCTGCAAGTAACATAACAAGACGGTCTAAACCTAATGCGATTCCGCCGTGTGGTGGTGTACCGTATTCGAATGCTTCTAATAAGAATCCGAATTGTTCTTGTGCTTCTTCTTGTGAGAATCCAAGTGCTTTGAACATTTTTTCTTGTACGTCACGCTCGTAAATACGAAGTGATCCACCACCAAGCTCATAACCGTTTAATACAAGGTCATATGCTTGTGCACGTGCTTTTTCTGGTGCTGTTTCTAATAACTCAACGTCTTCACGGAATGGCATTGTGAATGGGTGGTGAGCTGCGAAGTAACGATCTGCATCTTCATCGTACTCAAGAAGTGGCCAATCAGTTACCCATAGGAAGTTAAATTTACTTTCGTCAATTAACTCAAGCTCTTTACCTAAACGTAAACGAAGTGCACCTAAGCTATCTGCAACAACACTTTTCTTATCTGCTACGAATAGTAATAAGTCACCAGCATCCGCTTCTAATGTACTCATTAACACGTTTGCATCTTCTTCACCGAAGAATTTCGCAATCGGTCCTTTTAAGCCGTCTTCTTCAACTTTAAGCCAAGCTAGACCTTTTGCACCGTATACTTTGGCGAATTCAGTTAATGCATCGATGTCTTTACGAGAGTATTTGCTCGCTGCACCTTTTGCGTTAATCGCTTTTACTTGTCCGCCGTTTTCTACAGCACTTGTAAATACTTTAAATCCACAACCTACTGCAAATTCAGATAGGTCTTTTAGTTCCATTTCAAAGCGTGTATCCGGCTTATCAGAACCAAAGCGAGCCATTGCATCAGCATATTTCATACGAGGGAATGGTGCACTAACTTCTACACCTTTTGCATCCTTCATGACTTTCGTCATCATACGCTCCATCATTTCTAAAATTTCATCTTGTGTTAAGAATGATGCCTCGATATCAATTTGCGTGAATTCCGGTTGACGGTCCGCACGTAAATCTTCGTCACGGAAACAACGTGCTACTTGATAGTAACGTTCAAATCCACCGACCATAAGAAGCTGTTTAAATAGCTGCGGAGATTGAGGTAATGCATAAAATTCACCATCATGCACACGGCTTGGTACTAAATAGTCGCGAGCTCCTTCTGGCGTGCTCTTCGTTAAAATTGGTGTTTCAACTTCTAAGAACTCTTCTGTATCTAAGAAGTTACGAATTGTTTTCGTTACGTCATGACGCATTTTGAATGTGTTGAACATTGCAGGACGACGTAAGTCTAAGTAACGATATTTTAAACGCACATCTTCTGATGCATCTGTATCATCAGCAATAATGATTGGCGTTGTTTTCGCTGCGTTTAATACATTTACTTTCGATGCTTGTACTTCAATACGACCAGTTGCCATATTATCATTAATTGCGCCTTCACCACGTTCAACAACTGTACCTTCTACGTGTAATACGTATTCGCTACGAATCGTTTCTGCTACTTCTAACGCTTCTTTTGATGTTTCTGGATTAAATACAACTTGTACGATACCTGTACGGTCACGTAAGTCGATAAAGATTAATCCACCTAAATCACGGCGTTTTTGTACCCAGCCTTTTAATTGAACTGTTTGTCCAACCGCTTCTACTGTTACTTTCCCGCATGCATGTGTTCTTTCAGCCACTTTAAGTTCCCCCTATATTAATTTCTCTGCTACATATGAAGCAAATACATCTAACGCTACTTCTTCTTGTCCGCCTGTTGCCATATCTTTTAAGTTAATGATGCCTTTATCTAGCTCATCTTCCCCTAATACAGCTACGTATTTCGCATTTAAACGATCTGCAGATTTAAATTGTGCTTTCATTTTGCGATCTAAATAATCTTTTTCAACTGATAATCCAGCTTTACGAAGATCGAACGCAATTTTTGCAGCACGGTCTTTCGCTTTTTCACCAAGTGCTACAACGTAACAATCAATACTATGTTCAATTGGTAACTCAATATTTTCAGCCTTCAGCGCCATAATTAAACGCTCAATACTCATCGCAAAACCGATACCTGGCATTTCCGGTCCACCGATTTCTTGTACAAGTCCGTTATAACGGCCACCGCCACTTAATGTTGTGATAGCACCGAAACCTTCTGCCTCACTCATAATTTCAAAAACAGTGTGTTGGTAGTAGTCTAAACCACGTACTAAATTCGGATCTTTCTCAAATGGAACATCCATCATCGTTAGTAGTTCTTGTACTTTGTCGTAGTATACTGCTGAATCTTCGTTTAAGTATTCTGTAATAGATGGTGCCGTGCTCATTAATTCATGATTACGGTCCTTCTTACAGTCTAAAATACGAAGAGGGTTTTTTTCTAAGCGAGATTGGCAATCAGAACAGAATTCTCCGATGCGCGGCTCAAAGTGAGCAATTAACGCATCACGGTGTGCTTGACGACTCGCTGCATCACCTAAGCTATTTAATACAACTTTAATATTTTTTAAGCCCATACCGCGGTAAAACTCTACAGCAAGTGCAATTACTTCTGCATCAATTGCTGGGTCGTTACTACCAATTGCTTCAATACCGAATTGTACGAATTGACGATAGCGACCTGCTTGTGGTCTTTCATAACGGAACATTTGGCCGATATAGTATAATTTTGTTGGTTGTGTTGCATCACCGAACATTTTGTTCTCAACGTAAGAACGTACAACAGGTGCAGTACCTTCTGGACGTAATGTTAAACTACGCTCTCCACGGTCTTGGAATGAATACATTTCTTTTTGTACGATATCTGTCGTATCACCAACACCACGTAAAAATAGCTCTGTGTGCTCAAAAATTGGTGTACGAATTTCTTTATAATTGTAACGACGGCAAATGTCGCGCGCTTGCCCTTCGATATACTGCCATAACTCAACACTACCTGGAAGAATATCTTGCGTTCCGCGTGGGATTTGAATAGACATATTCAGTTCCTCCTCAAATTGTTTTAATCTTAATAAAAATAAAAAAACTCCCGCCTCTACTGTTTGAACAGTAGGGACGAGAGTATTATACCCGTGGTGCCACCCTAATTGAAGCACGTATGCTTCCACTTTTTTAATAACGCTTAAATTTGCGTTCATCTCTACTAAGCGTATAAGCCTTTCAAGTTGAAACCTACAGAGTGTCATTCAATCAGTCATCATGTAGAAATGTTTTCAGCCTAGGACATTTCTTCTCTTTCCATGTGTATCTCATTTACTCTCCTCTATCAACGGCTATATTCATATGTAAATATAAAATTACTATACGTTTGTTGAGTAGGATTGTCAAGTGCTCTAAGAGCGCTCAATTTGCTTCTTTAGGCGCTTTACATCTTGCAGTGAAATTCCGAACTCTGAAGCAAGCTCCATTGAAGTATTGTTTTGCTCTTTTGAAATAAAATCATGAAAATTCACGTTAAACAGTTGATTTGCACCATTTGTAACAGAATGCCCTTTTTCATTCATACGCATACGTATATCCCTCACATTCAATATGGATGTTTTACTTGTTATTGTTCCATATTGATGAAAGAGTTATACATAACCGAAACAGCTATTGATTCCAAATAAAGTGAAACTTTAATGAATAGGGGTTTTGTCCATCGCCACTCATTATTAGCCCTCACTAATCAGGCTTTTACGAGCAGTGGATCTCCCACAAATAGCGGGATAAATGAACAAAACATACAACAATGTATGAAAAAAGAGAGGACCTATAATCCTCTCTTCTTCGGCAACACTATTTACTTTCTACAATTAAGGTCACCGGACCATCATTGATTAAAGAAACGTCCATCATTGCTCCGAACTGTCCTGTCTCCACATGCAGTCCTTGTTTACGAACTTCTTCATTAAAGAAATCATATAAATGTTCTGCATAATCAGGTTTCGCAGCATCCATAAAGTTTGGACGTCTTCCTTTACGGCAATCTCCGTATAATGTAAATTGCGAAATAGATAGAACTTGTCCCTTCATATCAAGTACAGAGTGGTTCATCTTTCCGCTCTCATCTTCAAAAATACGTAGGTTTGCAATTTTTTCTGCGATATAAGTTGCATCTTTTTCTGTATCTTCATGCGTAATGCCAACTAGTAATGTTAAACCGAATGGAATTTGTCCTACAATCTCGCCATCTACTGTGACAGACGCTTCCTTTGATCGTTGTAAAACAACTCTCATCTTTTCTACACTCCCTATTAATGCATCATGCGTCGTACCGCATAAATTTCTGGAACACGTTTAATGCGCTCTACTACTTTTTTCAAGTGTTGTAAGTTTCGAATAGAAATCGACATGTTAATCGTTGCCATCTTATTACGATCACTTCTACCAGAAACAGCTGAGATATACGTCTTCGTTTCTGTAACAGCTTGTAATACTTCATTCAATAAACCACGACGATCATAGCCTGAAATTTCAATATCAACATTGTACTCAATTTCTTTTTCAGGACTACCTTCCCAATCTACTTCTAGTAAACGCTCCACCGCTTCTTCTGTATGCACATTGACGCAATCGCAACGATGAATTGATACGCCTCGACCTTTCGTAATATAACCAACGATATCATCACCTGGAACTGGGTTACAGCATTTTGATAAACGAATTAACAAATTATCTGCACCACTTACCTTTACACCAGAATCCCATTTTCGAATTTTCATCGGTTTACGAACTTCTTTAACTTCAACGATGTCTTCTTCTTCACGTTGTTTACGGAACTTGTCCGTTAGTCGCGTAACAATTTGCGCTGCTGTAATTCCGTTATATCCAACTGCTGCAAACATATCTTCTTCATTTGCAAAGTTAAACTTCTCAGCGACACGTTTTAAATTATCAAGCGCTAATACTTCTTTCATCTCATACTCTAAGCCACGCACTTCTTTTTCAACAAGCTCACGGCCTTTTTCAATATTTTCATCTCTACGTTGTTTCTTAAAGAATTGACGTATTTTATTTTTCGCATGAGATGTTTGAGCAAGCTTTACCCAATCTTGACTTGGGCCATAAGAATGTTTCGATGTTAAAATTTCAATGATGTCACCCGTTTTTAATTTATAATCAAGGGTCACCATTTTCCCATTTACTTTTGCACCAATTGTTTTATTCCCAATCTCTGAATGGACACGATACGAAAAGTCAATTGGAACAGATCCAAGTGGTAATTCCATTACATCGCCTTTCGGTGTGAAGACGAATACCATGTCAGAGAACAAATCAATTTTTAATGATTCCATAAACTCTTCTGCATTAGAAGCTTCATTTTGCCATTCTAATATTTGACGGAACCAAGTTAGTTTCTTCTCTAATGTACCAGTTGTTTCTGCTGTTTTTCCTTCTTTATACGCCCAGTGTGCCGCGATTCCGAATTCTGCAATCTCATGCATTTCTTTCGTACGAATTTGCACTTCTAGCGGATCACCTTTTGGTCCAATTACAGTCGTATGAAGAGATTGATATAAATTTGCTTTCGGCATTGCAATATAATCTTTAAAACGACCTGGCATTGGTTTCCAGCACGTATGAATAATTCCAAGCACCGCATAGCAATCTTTAATACTATTCACAACGACACGTACAGCTAGTAAATCGTAAATTTCATTGAATTGTTTATTTTGCAATGCCATTTTACGATAAATACTGTAAATATGTTTTGGTCTTCCAGAAATCTCAGGTTGAATTGAAACTTCTTTTAATTTCTCACGAATACCAGTCATTACTTCATCTAAATATTCTTCACGCTCTGCACGTTTACGCTTCATTAAATTTACAATACGATAATATTGCTGTGGGTTTAAATAGCGGAGTGACGTATCCTCTAACTCCCATTTAATAGTACTAATTCCGAGTCTATGTGCTAAAGGTGCAAAGATTTCTAACGTTTCATTCGCAATGCGACGCTGCTTCTCTTGAGGCAAATGTTTCAATGTACGCATGTTATGAAGACGATCAGCTAGTTTAATTAAAATAACTCGAATATCTTGAGCCATTGCAATAAACATTTTGCGATGGTTTTCTGCTTGTTGCTGCTCATGGGATTTATATTTAATCTTTCCAAGCTTTGTAACACCATCGACAAGCATAGCGATTTCTTTATTAAATTCCCGTTCAATGTCTTCTAATGTAATTTCTGTATCTTCCACTACATCATGTAAGAAACCTGCCGATACTGTAGCCGGATCCATGTGTAAATCAACTAAAATACCTGCAACTTGAATTGGGTGAATAATATATGGTTCACCCGATTTTCTATATTGTTCGCTATGTGCATCACGCGCATATTCATAGGCACGTGCCACTAGCTCAATATCTCCATCCGCTAAATATTGACTTGCTTTCTCGAGTACCTGTTCAGCTGTTAGTACTTGCTCATTTGCCATCGAATCACCTTTTATTGAAAATTGACTTTATCTTTATTGAATAGAATAAATTATATTCTATCATTATAACCCAATGATTGTGAATTGTGAAAAGGAAAAGATTTTACTGACATTTCACCATGTTTTTTTGTGCAATTATACAAAAGTACCCGCTCCTCTCCAAGAGATTCACGGGTACTTTTTTATCACCGTAGTTTCACCTATATAATGATTAGTATTTTTCTAATACTAATACATCGTAACCATCTAACATTTTACGACCATCTAAGTAAGTAAGCTCTACTAAAAATGCAATTCCTGCTACAACTCCACCAAGTTCTTCAACTAGTTTAATTGTCGCTTCGATTGTTCCACCTGTAGCTAATAAGTCATCTGTAATTAATACACGTTGGCCTGGCTTAATTGCATCTTTATGGATTGTTAAAACATCCGTTCCATATTCTTTACCGTAGTCAACTGTAATTACTTCACGTGGTAATTTTCCTAATTTACGAACTGGTGCGAAACCTACTTCTAATGCATAAGAAACTGGGCAACCAATAATAAAACCACGCGCTTCTGGTCCTACTACAACATCAATGTCTCTTTTATTTGCATACTCAACGATTGCATCTGTTGCTGCTTTATATGCTTTTCCGTCGTTCATTAAAGGTGTAATGTCTTTAAACACAATACCTTCTTTCGGATAATCTGGTACAATTGCGATATGTTGCTTGAAATCCATATTTCTGAATCCTCCTCAGATATAAAAGGTTTGTAAATACAAATCCTTTACCCTAACTGTTCTACTTATTTATGATCACGAATCGTTTCAAACCATGTATATAGTTGCTGATATGTGCTATAAACCAATTCTTTCTCTAATTGTAAGTGGTTCATTTTCTCACGATATGTGTTCGATTCAATTAAATCACGCTTTTGTTTTTTGTCTGCCATAAAAATGACACCGTCTTTTATTGTAACAAATTCTAACTCAAAAAACACCTGTGTCATGAAATTTACTGTATCTTTTGACCAACCTTTATGACGACACAGTTGTTCCCCATATTGCCTTAAAGAAAATGGTGTTTTTTGGCTTAAGAAAGAATAGTACCATTTAAAATGTTCCCTCGTTGGGACCGTACTAAATAAGTGATTATTCTCTTGATAAAATAGCGTGTAAATTCGAGCTGGGAATCCAGCCTTAAATACATCACCTAATTCATCTGTTCCTCTCGGCAAATCGAGTAGCACAATGTATTGATCATCAAAATGAGCTACCTCTGATGCATGCACGAGCTGTTCTTTATAGCCTTCTAAAGAAAATTTATTCAATACCTCTTCAGAAAAATACACCATTGTTATTTTTTCTTTCGGAAGTTCTGCTAAATTTGCTTCTACATTACGCATACTACGCCAGTCAAATAATTGCCATGCCTCTACAGCAATATCTTGCACCATTAATTGCGGCTTTTTAAAGTTATTCCATTCATTAATGGACACTTCTCCTACTACAGAAACCTTCGCAACTGGAGAGATTTCTTTCGCATAAGTACCAAATCCAAATCCAATCGTGTCCAGTGTTGCTTGTCCATCACGAAGAGCCATTTTTAAATGCGAACCATCAGATCCAATTGCACGGATACTTTCTAAGTCGGCATCTTTCACCGCAATACGCGGTTTCGGATTTCCTACGCCAAATGGCGCTAACTTTTGCATATCCTCAATCGCGGCAAGCGTTACATCCTCTACTTTACAAAATGCATCCACTGCTGTAATCGGAATAAAATCTTCTGCTGTTAAAATTACATCTGCTTGTTCATTTAACCTGCGTCTTAATTCATCCACATCATTCATATTAAGCGTCATTCCCGCTGCCATCGGATGACCTCCGAAATGCGGTAACAATTCACGGCAATCTGAAAGGTTTGCAAACAAATCAAATCCTGCAATACTACGAGCCGATCCCTTTGCTGTTTCTTTATGAGGATCAATGCTTAATACAATCGTCGGACGATAAAAATGTTCGACTAACTTAGAAGCGACAATTCCAATTACCCCTGGATTCCAACCTTCTTTTGCAAGGACTAATACTTTATTTTCTTCTGGCGGGAAATTATTTTCGACTTCAGCGATAGCTTCTTCAGTAATTTGCTTTACAATATCTTTTCGAAGTTTGTTCAGCTCATCAATTCCTTCAGCTAGCTCTTTCGCTTCCTCTGGATCTTCTGATAATAAAAGGTGTACAGCAGGTGTTGCATCTTCCAAACGACCAACTGCATTAATACGAGGTGCGAGTGCGAACCCGATGCTTTCTTCTGTAATTTCGCTTTGCGAAACGTTAGCAACTTTAAATAACGCCTTTAAACCGATATTCCGAGTCATTCGCATATGCTTCAGTCCACGCTGTACTAACAATCTATTTTCACCATGAAGCGATACTAAATCGGCTACCGTACCGATTACTGCAATTTCCAACAAATGCTCTGGCACACGGCCCAAAAGTGCATGTGCAACTTTAAATGCAACACCAACACCCGCTAAATAATGAAACGGATAAACACCGCCTTCTAATTTCGGGTGAATAATCGCAAGTGCCTCTGGTAATTCTGGTGGTGGCTCATGATGATCTGTAATAATAAGATCTATTCCAAGTTCCTTCGCTACCTTCGCTTCATGTACCGCTGCGATACCAGTATCGACAGTAATAATTAGCGAGAACCCTGCACTGTGCGCCCAACGAAACGCTTCTTCATTTGGCCCATAGCCTTCAGTAAAACGATTTGGAATATAAAACTCTACTTCTGCACCTAATTCTTTGAGAGCAAGATATAACACAGTCGTACTACTTACTCCGTCCGCATCGTAATCGCCAAATATTAATATTTGTTCTCCATTTTCAATAGCTTTTTTCACACGTTCTACAGTCCGCTCCATTCCTTCAAGTAAAAATGGATCATGGAATTCTTGATCTGCTGTATTTAAAAAGTCTACAATCTTATCTTCTGTATTTAAGCCTCTGCCAAGAAATAATGAAGTCACAAGAGGTGATAGTTGCAATTTATTTGCTAATTCACTCACTAGTTCCTCATTATATTCTTTTTCTTTCCAACGCGTCTTCGGTTGTAACACGAAATCACCCCTTAACCTATCCATTATACAAGACAGATTAAGGGGTGACAATATAATGCAAACTACGATTAGATATCTATATAATTAAATATCCGTTATGTTTAATTTGGAGAATACGGATTAATATGTACAAAAACGTTTTGTACGTTATCTTGTTCCATAAGTTTTTCTTTTACATGTTTTCCGATGCGGTGACCTTCTTCTACAGTGATATATGGATCTACAGATACTTTAATATCGACAATAACATAGTGGCCATGTTCTCTTGCATATAAAGAGCCGATTTTTTTCACACCTTCCACTTGAAAAACTGCCTCCCTAAGCGGAACAACATCTTCTTCATGCAGAACATGATCGAGCGTTGCATGAATAGCTTCTGCTCCAATACTCCACGCCATCTTAGCAACGAGAATTGAAACAAATAATCCCGCAATTGGATCGGCATATACAAGCCAATCTATACCTAACTTACCGCCGATAATAGCTGCACAAATGCCGATTAAAGCTGCAATTGAAGAAAACACATCCGAACGATGTTCATATGCATTTGCAATAATTGCAGCACTATTTATCCTCTTCCCTAATCGATATTTATACTGAAACATCCCTTCTTTCACTACAATCGAAAGAATAACTGCAAAAATCGTAATTCCTTTTGGTGGTTCCAAATCTTGTGAAAAAGCTTTTATAGACGAAATCGCTATCTCTATTCCAACAATAAATAATAATACCGCAACAATAATCGCTGAAATCGATTCCGCTTTACCATGACCATACGGATGATCTTCATCAGGCGGTTGCTTTGCCGCTCGTAATCCAAAAAGTACAGCTAACGAGCCAATTACATCTGATCCAGAATGCACTGCATCCGCTAAAAGTGCCTTACTGTTTCCAATATAACCAATTACCGCTTTTACAATCGCTAATATAATATTACCAACGATTCCGACAATAGCACCAAACTCGGCCTGTTTAAAACGTTCATCTTTTTCCATAATTGAAATCCCTTCTTTTCTTAACCTATCTTTTTATCCCGCTATTTGCGCCCCACCTCAAAATCCGGCAAATACAAGGAAGTTAGGTGGGAGATCAACTGCCCGTAAAAGCCCGATTGGTGAGGGCTAATAATAAGTGGGGATGAACAAAACCCCCCACTTATTAAAGTTTCACTTTATTTTAACAAAATCAGCGATAACATCACCACTTTATTCCATTTCATTCTTTCAAAAGTTGCTATCTTATTGTATCCACAAACGAAAAAAGAGATGCCTCATAATGAGACATCATCTTTTTTATACTTGCGGTTCAGGTTCTTCTTTCTCAACCTTCTTCTTGTTTTTTCCCCTTTTCAAACGACGGTTTTCAAGCATTAACCAAATTTGAGAAGCAACGAAAATAGAAGAGTACGTACCTACAACTAATCCAATTAATAACGCAAGTGAGAAGTTACGCAGTGATTCACTACCGAAAATAAGTAGTGCAATTACTGGGAACAACACTGTTAAAACAGTATTAATTGAACGACCAATTGTTTGGCGAATACTTGAGTTTACGATTTCTTCTAGGTCTTTTATGTCGCGAACTCGTTTTTTCTGTTTGTATAACTCACGGTTTCTATCAAACGTAACGATTGAGTCATTGATAGAGTAACCAATAATCGTTAATACCGCAGCGATAAACGTTAAGTCTACCTCTATCTGGAAAAGACTAAACACAACAATCATAACGAACGCATCATGTAATAATGCGATTACTGCAGATACTGCGTACGTAAGACGGAAACGAATACTTACGTATAAAACGATTACTGCAGAAGCAATTAATACTGCGATAAATGCATTTCGTGCAATCTCTTTACCGATTGTCGGTGAAACTGTACTTACATTCGGATCTGTACCGTATTTATCGTGGAAGAATGTTTTTGTTTTCGCAATTTCATCTTTTGATAGAACACCTAATGTACGAACTGCGAAACCTTTATTGTCATCTCCAGTCGGTACAATATTTTCTTCCTTCACATCGATGTTCAATTCTTTAAAATCTTTATGAACATCAGACACAGTAACTGCTTGTTTTGATTGCAAGTCGATACGTGTCCCACTTGCAAAGTCAATACCAAGATTCATTTTGAAAATCGGTAATATAATTGCCCCAGCAATTACGACTACAATTGAGAATAAGAAGAATTTATGACCGATATTTACGAAGTTAATACGATCAAATCTCGTTGGCGGATGTACTACACCTTTTGTTAATGGAATAATATCCTTTTCCTTAACACCAAAGTAAGATTGTTTTTTATCGAAGTAACGGCTCTTTACAAGTAAACCTAGTAAGAAACGAGTACCGAATACGTTCGTAATGAAACCGACTAAAATACTAACAATTAAACTTGTTGCGAAACCTTTTACAGAGCTATTACCGTAAGCAAATAATACACCCGCTGCTGCAATCGTTGTAATGTTCGCATCTAAAATTGTTGCTAATGAACGATGGTTACCAGCACGAAATGCTGACATCATTGACTTACCAATTTTCAGCTCTTCCTTTAACCTCTCGTACGTAATAATATTCGCATCTACTGCGATACCTACCCCGAGCACTAATGCCGCAATACCTGGCAACGTGAGAACCGCATGCATCCAGTTAAAGACAAGTAATGTAACGAAAATGTATAAACCTAACATAATAACCGCTACAAGCCCTGGTAAACGGTAGAATACAAGCATGAATAAGAAGATAATAGCAATACCGATTGCACTAGCGAAAATCGTTTGCTCTAATGCTTGTTGACCAAATTTTGCTCCAACAGATGTTGAATACATTTCTTTTAAATCAACAGGAAGTGCACCTGCATTTAATAAAGATGACAGTTCTTTCGCACTTTCAACTGTAAAGTTTCCACCTACGATAGATACTTCAGCTTGATTAAATACTTGTTCTACTGTTGCCGCTGATAAAAACTTTGGATTCGGTTTTGCAGATTCTGCTTTATACGAATCTTTTCCTTCTTCAAAATCAAGCCAAATTACCATTAAATTCGTTGGTGGTGGCATTTTTGAAATCTTCTCTGTTACTTCACGGAATTTTTCAGCGCTTTTTAACGTAAGTCCAACACTTGGACGACCTTTATCATCAAATGTTTGCTTCGCTCCGCCGCCTTTTAAATCCGCTCCATCCATAAGAAGGTTGTCATCTACATCACGGAATGTTAATTTCGCTTGCGTTGATAACATTTCACGTGCTTTTTGCTGATCTTGTACACCAGCAAGCTGCACACGAATTCGATCCTGTCCTTCGATTTGAATGTTCGGCTCACTTACACCGAGTGCATTGACACGATTTTCAAGAGCACCTACTGTACTTACAAGTGCCTCTCGGTCAATTTTATCACCTTTTTTGGCTGGTTTTACTTCATACAGAATTTCAAAACCACCGCGAAGGTCTAGTCCTAGACTAATTCCTTTTGCTATGTCTTTTCCTGCCGCACCAATTACGCCACCGATTAATAAAACGATGAGGAAAAAGGCGGCAATTCTTGTACCACGCTTTGCCATATGTACCCTCTTTCTGCTACTAACACTTTCAATAAATCTCTTACGATTCATTTTCGCACGTGTGCATACGCCTAGTTAGTAGACTTACTTTCTATAAAATACATGTATTTCCGCTAGTTCATCACTAGCTGTGTCGGTAAGCTTTTCACAATACCTACACTATTCATTATTTATTTTCCCTCTTCACTACCTCCTTTATATATAATCTTAGACATAATTAATTCCTCTTTATCAATACCTATCATTATACTGCAAAAGGAAGAACAAACCAATTACAGCCGGTTATTTATTTTCATATTCATCAAACGACCAAAGTGGCGCTTGATATGCTTCAACAGTTAAATAATTCATATATTCATTAGTACTTACTCTTAATACATCATTTACTAATTCATATAACCTAACATCACTATCTATCTTTTTCCACTTTTTCGCCTTGAGAAACTTCCAAATATCATTATCTGTCACTCGGTCGTAACCGAACAACTGAAACTCTTCTACTTTACTTTCTAAAACGACTTGTAACTGTCCGCGGTATGATTCTACCAAAGCCTCTTTATCCAACATATATAACATCTCCTTCTTATTTCAGCACGAAAAGTCGCTTTTAATCCCGCTCTAATGGACAGTAATAACTTCTTTCAAGAGTACCATTCATACTTCACTCTCTTAAATGCTTGTCATTCTTGTCTCATACGTGCATATAAATTATTGTAAATCATTCCATTGATTTTGAGAAGGTAGGAGAAGAGTATGACGAGACAAAGCTTTTTAAAAGGCGCATTTATTTTAATGATAGCCGGTTTTATTACAAAAATCCTTGGATTTATTAACCGCATTGTAATGGCACGTATTTTAGGAGAAGAAGGCGTTGGCCTTTATATGATGGCTGTCCCCACCTTCATTTTAGCAATTACATTAACACAAATTGGCCTTCCTGTTGCGATTGCAAAATTTGTAGCAGAAGCGGAAGCAGTGAACGACAAACAAAGAGTTAAAAAAATATTAACCGTCTCCCTAGCTGTTACATCCTTTATTAGTATCATTTTAACAATTGGTATTATGCTACTCACACCTATTTTAGCAAAAACATTATTAACAGATGAAAGAACTTACTATCCATTAATGGCTATTTTACCTGTCGTCCCCGTTATTGCAGTTTCTTCCGTTTTACGTGGTTATTTCCAAGGGAAACAAAACATGAAGCCGAGCGCTTACGCTCAAGTCATAGAACAAGTTGTCCGCATTACAATTATCGCTGTATGCATTCGGTTATTTTTACCTTACGGCGTAGAATATGCTGCAGCCGGTGCTATGCTATCAGCTGTTCTTGGCGAAGTTGCATCTTTATTATTTTTACTTACTTTATTCCAGCGCGAAAAACATTTATCTATACGCTCTGGTTTTTTCACTACGGTAAAGGAGAGCAAAAATACATTTTATTCTCTTATGGATATCGCACTTCCAACTACAGGAAGCCGTTTAATCGGTTCCGTTTCATATTTCTTTGAACCTATCGTTGTTATGCAAAGCTTAGCAATTGCCGGGGTTGCCGCTTCTGTCGCAACACAGCAATACGGTATATTGAACGGTTACGCCTTCCCGCTTCTATCACTACCTGCCTTTATTACATACGCTCTTTCTACAGCACTCGTCCCATCAATTAGCGAGGCAATGGCAAAGAGACAGCACAAATTAGTGGAACACCGTTTACAACAAGCCCTTCGAATTTCCTTAATTACTGGTGGATGGTCAGTCGTTATTTTATATGTATTTGCTTCACCCGTCTTAACGCTTATGTATGGATCGGACAGTGCAACAGCGTTCATCCAACTTCTTGCACCTTGCTTTTTATTTCATTATTTTCAAAGCCCACTTACATCTGTGTTGCAAGCTTTAAACTTAGCAAGAGCTGCAATGATGAACACATTTATTGGCGCTATCGTGAAATTAATCGTTATTTTTGTACTAGCTTCAAAGCCAGAGTTTCAAATGATGGGAGTTGCCCTCGCTATTGCAGCAAATATAGTGACCGTAACATTCCTTCACTATGCTACTGTTTTAAAGAAAATTAAATTTACCATTTATGCAAAAGACTATATTTTTGGAGGACTTGCCATCGGTATTGCAGGCGCCTTCGGTTTTTACCTTCATAAGTATATTATTTTCTCTCATTCACTTGGCGTACAAACATTATGGGAAATCACTTTAACAACAATCGTTTATATTTTCCTCCTCTTTGCTTTCAAACTCATTCGAAAAGAAGAATTAAGTCGTCTCCCTATCATTCGGAAACTTTCATTTTTGAAGTAAGCAGGCTTGCCATTCAAAATGGTAAGCCTCTAATTTTCTTTCAAATCAACGAAAAACTGTCCATTTTGAAAACTACAATATAAAATCTGTTTCACATCTTTATAACCTAAGTTATTCAGTTTCTCAACGAGCCACCCATCTGTATGTTCAATCATTTGCAAATGATTGTATTGAATTTCTCCATCAATAATTAGTGGGAGTGTAAAAATTGGTGTATCATTTTTGCTCTTTTTACTTTTTTGTTTTTGAAAGACAGATAACTTTCCAGATGGTTCTAAAATAGCGTATTCTACATCACGCACATCTCCGATTCCTTGCTCACGTAGTTGCATCAATAAATCATCTATGTTATATCGCTGCTTCCGCATCTTTTTTTCATCAATTTTACCTGCATTCACAAGAATCGCAGGCTCCCCTTCTATTAAATGCCGAAAACGCTGGAACTTTAAAGAAATGACCGACAAAATGATTTGTATACACATAAGAAAAGTCATTGGAACTAATTGATGCCAAAGTGATTTATCTGTATTTTCAATTGCCACTACAGCCATTTCACCTAGCATAATGAATACAACTAAATCTAATACACTTAATTCTCCAATTTCACGTTTACCCATAAGACGAAAAATAATTAAAATGATTATATACAAAAGCATTGTTCGTCCGATTATTGATACCCATTCCATTTCTACATCCCCTTTTTTTACTTATAGGCTCCCCTACAAAAAAGAAACTAGTCTAACTTAAACAAAATGAAAATATGCTTGTATTAAAAAGGGGGAATGCATAATGGATGGAACGAAAAAATTATCGAGCGCAATCGGCTTCGGTATTATTACCCTATTAATCCTCGCATCTATTACAAGTATGGTCATGGCTCTTTTATTAAAATTTACGAATATTAATGAAGGGACATTAGTAATTATTATTTTTATAATAGCCCTTCTGTCTATGCTTATGTCTGGATTTATTGCTGGTAAAAAGGCACAAGGAAAAGGATGGCTAGTAGGTTTCACAACAGGCCTTACATTCGCTATTCTCGTCTTTCTCGTTAACTATTTAGGCTTCTCTCAAACTTTATCGAACTCACAGTTACTCTACCAATTAGCATTAATGGGTGCGAGTACACTCGGAGGTATTTTCGGTGTAAATATGTCAAAACAAAATAGTTAAAAAAAGGCCCTGCACATTTCATGCAGGGCCTTCATCATTAGTTTTTCACAACTTCACGAATCGCATTGCGATCGAAAGTTAAGTGTGCACCACCAGATTTAACAACAATTTTTGTTTCATCCACTGATTCGATTGTAGCGTGTAAACCACCGATTGTTACGATAGCATCACCTTTTTTGATTTCATTTTGCATTTGTGCAACTGCTTTTTGACGCTTTTGTTGCGGGCGAATTAATAAGAAATAGAAAATCGCAAACATCGCAACAATCATAACGATATTCATCATACCTGCATTCATCTTGTGTTCCTCCTTTTAAATTATGTATTAGAAGTTTTTAGCATTCGGTTTATTAAAGCCATACTGTTCAAAGAACTCTTCGCGGAAATCGCCAAGACGGTCTTCACGAATAGCTTGTCTCACCTGCTCCATTAAGTTTAACAGAAAATGAAGGTTGTGATAAGACGTTAAACGAATTCCGAACGTTTCATCACATTTCATTAAGTGACGAATGTACGCACGAGAATAGTTTTTACATGTGTAGCAATCACAGTTCGGATCAAGCGGCCCGAAGTCTCTAGCGAATTTCGCATTTTTCACAACTAAGCGGCCTTCACTTGTCATACATGTACCATTTCGAGCGATACGAGTTGGAAGTACACAGTCAAACATATCAACACCGCGAATCGCACCATCAATTAACGAGTCAGGAGAACCTACACCCATTAAGTAGCGTGGTTTATCATCAGGAAGAAGTGGTGTTGTAAACTCAAGAACACGATTCATAATATCCTTCGGTTCACCAACAGATAGACCGCCTATAGCATAGCCAGGGAAGTCCATTGAAACAAGATCTTTCGCACTTTGACGACGAAGCTCTTCAAACTCCCCGCCCTGTACAATACCGAATAAACCTTGATCTTGTGGACGTTCATGCGCCTTTAGGCAACGCTCTGCCCAGCGGCTTGTACGCTCTACAGACTTTTTCATGTATTCAAAAGTAGCAGGGAACGGTGGACACTCATCAAATGCCATCATGATATCTGAACCTAATGCATTTTGGATTTCCATCGCTTTTTCTGGAGATAAGAATAATTTATCGCCATTTAAGTGATTGCGGAAATGAACACCTTCCTCTTCAATGCGTCGGAAATCACTTAAGCTAAATACTTGGAATCCACCTGAATCCGTTAAGATTGCACGATCCCAGTTCATAAACTTATGCAAGCCACCTGCTTCACGAATAATTTCGTGGCCTGGACGTAGCCATAAATGATACGTATTGCTTAAAATAATGCCAGAATCCATTGCTTTTAATTCTTCTGGTGACATTGTTTTAACTGTTGCAAGTGTACCAACTGGCATAAATGTCGGTGTATCAAATGAGCCGTGTGGCGTGTGCACTCGACCTAAACGCGCACCCGTTTGTTTACAAGTTTTAATAAATTCATAACGAATTGCTGTCATAATTTACTCCTTTTATTTGTTTCTCATTTTAGCGTGAGATGCAACGAACATCGCATCACCGAAACTAAAGAAACGATATTTTTCTTTTACTGCTTCATTATAAGCATGAAGTACATTATCTCTATTTGAAAATGCACTTACAAGCATAATTAATGTTGATTTCGGCAAATGGAAGTTTGTAATTAAACCATCAATTGCTTTAAATTCATATCCTGGGTACATAAAAATATCTGTCCAGCCAGAAGCTGCGCAAAGCTTACCACTATGATCTGTCGCAATCGTTTCTAACGTACGTGTTGATGTCGTACCTACAGTAATAATACGGCCGCCATCCTCTTTCACGCGGTTTAATAAAGCCGCAGTCTCTTCAGACATATGGTAATACTCTGCGTGCATATGATGCTCTTCAATAGTATCTGCAGAAACTGGTCTAAATGTTCCAAGTCCTACATGGAGTGTAATGAATGCTAACCCGACGCCTTTTTGCTTCAATTTCTCAAGTAACTCTTCTGTAAAGTGAAGGCCAGCCGTCGGTGCTGCTGCTGAACCGATTTCCTTCGCATATACCGTTTGATAACGATCGCGATCTTCTAGCGTCTCTTTAATATATGGAGGAAGTGGCATTTCTCCAAGCTCGTCTAAAATTTCATAAAAGATGCCGTCATATGAAAACTCAAGTTGACGCCCACCTTGATCTGCTGTTCCAATGCAAGTTGCTTTTAACTTTCCTTCACCAAAAGAGATGACAGTTCCTTCTTTTACACGCTTCGCTGGCTTTATAAGCGTTTCCCACTTATCGCCTTCCTCTTGTTTCAAAAGAAGCACTTCAATGTGTGCACCTGTATCTTCTTTCACACCGTGCAAGCGAGCTGGCATCACTTTCGTTTCATTTAAAACTAAGCAATCCCCCTCTTGTAAGTAAGAAAGAATGTCCGTAAAATGTTTATGCTCAATATCTCCTGTTTCACGGTCTAACACCATCAATCTTGATGTTTCACGCTCTTCAAGCGGAATTTGTGCAATGAGTTCTTCTGGTAAATGAAAATCAAACAGATTAATATCCATAACTGTATCCACCTATTTCTTATTTGAATCGATTTATTATATACATAATGAAAGATAATGCAATACTTAACACAATACATGTAATGCTAGGAAAATAAAAGGTAACGTTACCTTTTTTCACAAAAATATCGCCTGGAAGCCTTCCTATGAACTTCCAAGCTAATCCAACAACAATGAGCAAAATACCAGCTGTAATAAGCAGCTTTGGCATCTCCGTCATACTTTTGGCATCTCCATTCCGAAATGCTCATATGCAAGCGGTGTTACGATCCGGCCTCTTGGCGTTCTTTGTAAAAAGCCAATTTGTAATAAATACGGTTCATACACATCTTCAATCGTATGCGATTCTTCTCCAATCGTTGCTGAAACAGTTTCTAATCCAACTGGACCACCGCGGAACTTTTCAATAATACCAAGCAGTAATTTATGGTCGATATGATCAAGTCCTAATTTATCTACTTGTAATAGTTCTAACGCCATTTGTGTAATTTCCATCGCAATCGTTCCGTCACTGCGAACTTGTGCGAAGTCACGTACACGTCGTAATAGACGATTCGCAATACGAGGTGTACCACGGGCACGTCTTGCAATTTCTAATGCTGCTAACGAATCTATTTCAACTTCAAACACTTCTGCTGTACGTTCTACAATCGCAGAAAGCTGATCTACTGTATAGTACTCTAATCGTGAAAGTACACCGAAACGGTCACGAAGTGGTGCTGATAATGCACCTGCACGCGTCGTTGCCCCAACTAGCGTAAATGGAGGTAAATCTAGACGTACAGAGCGAGCTGACGGTCCTTTCCCAATAACGATATCAAGGCAAAAGTCTTCCATCGCTGGGTATAGCACTTCTTCAATAGATCTATGCAAACGATGAATTTCATCAATAAATAATACATCTCCTGGCTGAAGCGCTGTTAATACAGCTGCTAAATCTCCTGGTCTTTCAATTGCGGGACCTGACGTCGTTCGAATGTTAACACCCATTTCATTGGCAATAATATTCGCAAGCGTCGTTTTACCAAGTCCAGGTGGGCCATATAAAAGTACGTGATCTAACGTTTCTTCACGCATTTTCGCCGCTTCAATAAACACTTCTAAATTATGTTTCGCTTTATCTTGGCCAATATACTGACGGAGCGTCTGTGGCCGTAATGAATACTCTAAATCCGCATCTTCGTATCCAGATTCCCCTGAAAGGAGACGTTCGTCCATTATACTCACCTCTTACCATTTAGTAAAAGACTAAGTGCCTTTTTAATATATTGATCCGTCGTTAGTGATTCTTTTAATAACTCTGGTACAACACGAGAGACTTCTCGTTCTGCATAGCCAAGTGCACGCAGTGCTTCCAGTGCTTCATCAAGTTCAACTGATGAACCTTTCTTCGTATCAAAACTTTCAGTATCTGAGAACAAATCAACAAACGCATCTGGTACAACATCTGCTAGTTTTCCTTTTAAATCTAAAATCATTTGGCGCGCTGTTTTCTTTCCGACACCTGGGAACTTCACTAAGAACTTCTCATCTTCATGTTCAATCGCTTGAACGACCTGTCCGGTTTGACCAGAAGCTAAAATTGCAAGAGCACCTTTTGGTCCAATCCCCGATACACCTAACAATTTTGTAAATAATAAACGCTCTTCACGTGTTTTAAACCCGTAAAGTGCCATAATATCTTCTCTCACATAGTGATATGTATAGACACGGATTTCTTGCTTACTTCTTTGAAATACATACGGATTTGGTGTGAAAATTTGATAACCAATTCCATTATGGTCAATTACGACATATTCCGGTCCTACATACTCCACGTAACCTGTAACATATTCAAACAAAATACGATCTCTCCCTCTCAAATCATGTATTCCATTTTAACATATTTAACAATAGAAAAGCGAGACTGCCCCAACAAATGTTCCCCGTTTACAATTTCCGTTTTTTTCTATTGACATAAATACAAAAAGAACATTAATATACAGAAGTCGATAATGATTATCAATATTAATTAAAGGGGTTACATCAGGATGAAACAAAAGCTATTTATTTTATTTACTATTATGCTAGTTGTTCTTTCTATCGTTGGCTGTTCTTCTCAAAAAGAAGAAGCAAAAGCAAAAGAACAACCGAAAACAAAAGTTGTAAAACATGCTAAAGGGGAAGCAACAATTCCAGCTAATCCAAAGAGAATTGTTGATTTATCTGGATCAACAGAGGAATTATTAATCCTTGGACATAAACCTGTTGGCACAGCAAACACATATAAAGATAAAATCCAAAATCACTTAACGGACAAGCTAGACGGTGTAAAGGCAGTCGGCTGGTACTGGGCACCTAAAGTTGACCTAGAGGCTGTTACAGCTTTAAAACCAGACTTAATTATTTTAAACAATCGTCAATTGAAAATTTATGATCAACTAGAAAAAGTGGCACCGACAGTTGTTCTAGAAACAAATCTAGAAGACTGGCGCGGTAAGTTTAAAGAAGTAGGTAAACTATTTGGCGAAGAAAAGAAAGCCGACAAATGGATTGCAGATTACGATAAAAAAGCAGACTCTTTATCTAAAAAAATTAAAGAGAAAACAAAAGATGAGAACTTTATGTTCGTTGCAGTAACACCACAAAACTTCCGTGTATACGGTAGCTTCGGATATGGTGACATCATCTTTAACGACTTAAAACTTCCAGCAACAAAAGGTACAGATTTAAAACAAACGATGGCACAAGTATCACTAGAAGGTCTTGTTGCATTCCAGCCTGATCAAATGTTTATTGTAAACTTCGGCGGAGAAGCTGATAAAGTGTACGAAGACTATAAAAACAGTGCGGTTTGGAAAGATAATAAAGCAGTAAAAAACAATCACGTATATGAAGTATCGAATGAAATCTTCAATACGAAAGCATTCAATCCAATCGGAAAAGATATGCTAATTGATGAAATCGCAAAAGAGATTTTAGCTAAGAATAAATAAGAAAAAAAGCAGCTCACCCTGAGCTGCTTTTTTTCTTATTTTGCACTGCGTATTGCTTCATTTTTTCGATTGTCTTTACAAAACCTTCTTTTGATTTTATGCGAATACCACGTTTCAATTCCGCACGCTCATAGCTCTCAAGCTTTTTCATATCAATTTGAAAGAAGGAATGGATCGCGTTATTACTTTTCGGTACCCCTTTAAAAATTTGCAATATCCCTTCCTCTGAAACACCAAAATAACCGCTCGTTTTCAGTAAAGGAGAAATATCATCAACTTTCCTTTGTAATACGATTTGCACATCATCACGATCAACAAGTTGCCATTCTTTATATTGCTGCAAAAACTTTTCTAAATCCGCTACTTTTTCTGTCAGTATTTCCTCGCTTACTTCTCCATCAACATACATACGCTCTAATAAAATTGTAACCTCAGGTACTTTTTCTGTTATTTCTGCCCTCACATCGGATCCATAAGCTAAGCAAAACATCACAACAAAAGCTTGCACTGCAATTAGCATCCATTTCATTTCCGTTCACCTCTTCTAGGCAAAATCATACTTTCATTTGTAGCTTTTCCGGAAATGGGGGTTTTATCCATATAAACAATAGCATTAAATTTCTAAGGAAAATAAAAAATGCAGATAAGGGTTAATCCTCATCTGCATGTATCATTTACTTTTATATAAAATGAAAGACGCCTGCAAAGCAGGCGTCTGATGCGTTTACGGCGAAAGACCAGGCGACCACATTCGCGTGTTTAGCACTTAAGCATATCTCTCGACTTACGTAAATTAGCTCATCGCTTTGCTAATATAACATTAACAAGGTAGAAGCGCAATATATTTCTAAATATATTTTTCTTCCTCTTTCAACCAATTGAAATCTATGCAAATTATAAATTGATTAATGCAATATATATGTTACAATTGATACTATAAATATAAACAGGGGATGAATGCTTTGAAAAAAATTAAAGATGAACGCCTCATACTTCAAACGTTAAAAAACATACGTATTGCCTTTCTTTTTCAATCAATTGGTATAATCGGAATTTTAGGCTATATCGGATTCACAGAAGGAATGGATCAAATTACGAAATCTCCATTGTGGTTATTATTTATTCTTACAAGTATTGTACTTAGTTATTTACAGTTAAGCGTTTCTATCGATGTAGAAGAAAGCGAAAAGGAAATAAAGTTAACTCCTTATTACAAAATTATTTTACGCTCTCTTATTGTAGGAATTATCATAGCTATTATTTATATCATTTTCAGTCCAGAAAGACCTCTATTTGAAGCTATTTTAACAGGTGGTATTCTCTTCATATGCTTTTTAGCGTCTTACTCCGTTAGTTATTTTATAACAAAACGCCGTTTACAAGACGATGATGAATAAAGAGGAAGGGCTAGCCCTTCCTCTTTAGTTTGTTATCGCATAGTACCAGTCAGGCCGTAACGAATGTCTCGGAACATATTTGTTATGTCACGATTAAAATCGTTTGTAGCTGTGCCGTTACGTAAACGCGTACTCATTGCATCGACACGAGTAAACATGTCATTTCTTACAGAAACATATACGTTTCTATTTCCAACTTCATTCACAACAGCTTGACGAATTTCGTTCGCCATCGCTGTTTCATTCGTCGCTGTATTACGTGGTTTTACCGCAATCGCTACATCGTTTCCATATACAACTGTAGAAACTCGGTCTACGTTATTCATACGTTTCACACGATTCGTAATTTTCTCCGCAGTTTTACCATCATTGTTAATGTATGAATTGTTCATTGTAATATTACGAGTTGGATGTGGATTAGCAATTTGCCCATTGTAATTTACATCACGGTAATAATTATTATATCCTGTATCGTTACGACCGTTTCTATATGTTACATAATCTGTAGAACGATCGTTACGCGCTACATTATCACGATACTGGTGTGTATCATTATAAGATGTACGCTCGTAATTATAGTTACGTCCATCCATCGCATTATTATCTTTTGGTGTACCACATGCAGCTAATGCACTGGTAACTAACAAAGAAGCAGCAATAACTTTTACTTTCGTATTCAATACAAAAACCCCCTCTGTTAGAATGAACTTCTCTTTCGAAAAGCTCCCCCTTATGATGAGTAACAGAGAGGTTTTTTACACTGTTAATATTTCACTAGGAATTTTCTAACACTTAATGTAAATTCACCATATTCCTAACTATCACGAATACAAAAAAGGTGGGAATAACCCCACCTTTTTTTAAACTTCCTCTTCGTCCTTTTCTTCTGAAACTGGTTCTCCAAATACGTTTGGTGGGTCCGGCTGATAATACATCGTTCCTGGCTGTGGTGCATATGCTGGCTGAGTTGGTTGATAATATAAAGGATTAGCATATTGTGGTCCACCCGGTTGTGGACTATATAACCTACTTTCTCCTCCGCATCCACAATCTTCTTCACCTTGCACGAGTGGCGGCATATTATTATCCATTGGCATCATATTTGGATTTGGCATAGAAGTATATTGCGGTGCCATTTGTTGATACGGCATTTGATTGTATGGATTTTGTTGCTGATACTGCGGATATGGCGGCATTATTGGCTGTTGATATGGCATCATGTTTGGCATTTGATTGTTATCCATTATCGGCATCATGTTTGGCATTTGATTGTTATCCATTACTGGCATCATGTTTGGCATTTGATTGTTATCCATCATCGGCATCATGTTCGGCATTTGATTGTTATCCATTACTGGCATCATGTTTGGCATTTGGTTGTTATCCATTATCGGCATCATGTTTGGCATTTGATTGTTATCCATTATTGGCATCATATTTGGCATTTGGTTGTTATCCATTATCGGCATCATATTTGGCATTTGATTGTTATCCATTATCGGCATCATATTTGGCATTTGGTTGTTATCCATTATCGGCATCATATTTGGCATTTGGTTGTTATCCATTATCGGCATCATGTTTGGCATTTGATTGTTATCCATTATCGGCATCATGTTCGGCATTTGATTGTTATCCATTACTGGCATCATGTTTGGCATTTGATTGTTATCCATTATCGGCATCATGTTTGGCATTTGGTTGTTATCCATTATCGGCATCATGTTTGGCATTTGATTGTTATCCATTATCGGCATCATGTTTGGCATTTGATTGTTATCCATTATCGGCATCATGTTCGACATTTGATTGTTATCCATTATTGGCATTATATTTGGCATTTGATTGTTATCCATTATTGGCATTATATTCGGCACTTGAATATTAGGCGGTATTACTTGCGGGATAATAACACTTTCTTTTGATACGTTTGGCGAGACTATGCTTCCTACATTCTCTTTCTTCACTTGCGGCGACACTATATTCCCTACATTCTCTTTCTTCACTTGCGGCGACACTATATTCCCTACATTTTCTTTTTTCACTTGCGGCGACACTATATTCCCTACATTCTCTTTCTTCACTTGCGGCGACACTATATTCCCTACATTCTCTTTCTTCACTTGCGGCGACACTATATTCCCTACATTCTCTTTCTTCACTTGCGGTGACACTATGTTTCCTATATTGTCTTTTTTCGTTTGCGGAGAAATGACATTGTTAGGTTTCATTTTATTAATTTGAGGAGCAATTAACTCGCTTCCCTTTTTTATTACATCTGAAATTTTATATTCTTTTTTCGCTTTAATTGGTGGTTGCGGTGGCTGTGGTAACACATTGATAGAAAATTTAGTGTTTTCTTTCGTAGTAGGTTTTAGTTTTTCTACTTTCTCTACAACAGGTGGTTTTTGAATGACAGGCAGCTTTTCAACTGGCTTCTCTTTTTGAATCGGAATTTCTTTTTGCACTTCTTTTTGTGGCTTCACTTGCACTTCCTTTTGCGGCTTCACCTGTATTTCCTTTTGCGGCTTCACTTGCATTTCCTTTTGCGGCTTCACCTGCATTTCTTTTTGCGGTTTTATCTGCATTTCTTTTTGCGTTTGTTGCATAGCTGGTTGTTGTGTAATAGGTGTTGGTTGATACGTGATCTCATCTTCATCTTCTATTGCAAGTGGCGTTGGTGTTGATGCAAACTCTTTTTGCTGCACCTCTTTTACATATTGTTTCGGGGGCGCTGAACCCGATCCAGTTTGTTGTTTCACATGAACGCTATGCGATGGCACTTTAATTTTCATCCCTGGCATAATTAGGTCTGGATTGCTAAGCTGTGTATTTGTTTTTTTTAGCGTTTCAAAATCCACTCCGTACTTTTTTGCAATTTTCCAAAGGGTCTCCCCTTTTTGCACGATATGAATTTTCAAATTTTCCCCCTCCTGTATAACTTATCTATAAGTAAAAACACTTTGAAGTAACACTTTCTAAACAACATTAACTTCTTTTACTTTTATCACTTCTTCTATTTTCAATATGATTCGAAGTGGAATAAGCATAGAAAAACCGCAATGATTTCCTCAACACAATGTATGCCTATTTCATCCTTGTTATGATTATATGTACGAAAAAAAGCAACGGAAATCCCGCTGCTTTAAACGCGCTCTAACATACGATTTAATGCAAGAACTGCCTCTTCTGTTACTTGTTTCTCTACACGAATAACGTTAATTTGTTCTCCTCTTTCTATGTTCTCAAGTGCCCATAACAGGTGAGGTAAGTCAATTCGGTTCATCGTTAAGCAAGGACACATAAACGGATTTAGCGAAATAATTTCTTTATCTGGATGTTGCTGAATAATTCGGTTCACTAAATTCATCTCTGTACCAATCGCCCACTTACTTCCCGCCGGAGCTGCTTCAATCATATCAATAATATATTTCGTTGATCCTGCATAATCAGAAGCAGCAACCACTTCATAACAACATTCAGGGTGAACAATAATATTCATATCCGGATGATTTTTTCGCACATTTTCAATATTTTTCACAGTGAAGTTTTGATGAACAGAACAATGGCCTTTCCATAAAATCACTTGAATTTCTTCTATATCTCCATCGTACTCTAATGAATCTGTATGCGGGTTCCACACTGCCATTTTTTCTAACGGAATACCTAAATCATACGCTGTATTTCTTCCTAAATGTTGGTCTGGTAAAAAGACGAGACGCTCTTTTTGTGTAAACGCCCAAGACACCATTTGTTTTGCATTGGAAGAGGTTACTGTTGCCCCTCCATTACGACCACAAAACGCTTTGATCGCAGCTGTTGAATTTACATACGTTAATGGAATCATCGTATCCCCAAATAATTTCGCGAGCTCTTTCCACGCTCTTTCTGTTTGTTCAATATCTGCCATATCTGCCATAGAACAGCCGGCACGCATATCTGGTAAGATGACAATTTGATCATCTGTCGTTAACATATCTGCCGTTTCTGCCATAAAGTGCACACCACAAAACACAATATATTTTGCCTCTTTATTATTCGCTGCAACTTGCGCGAGTTGCAGTGAGTCCCCTGCTGCATCTGAAAATTGCACCACTTCATCTTTTTGATAATGATGTCCTGGAATAAATAGCAATTCACCCATTTTTTCTTTAATTTCGCGAACACGCTCTTCCATCTCTAATGTAGACATCATTTGATAACGCTCTGGTAACATTACTTCGATTGGCTGAACTTTCTCTAAAATACCCATTTATGATTCTCCCCCTCTAAACCACTCTCATTAGGCCTCAATATTAAAACTAATATCAAGTGCTTTCACTGAATGTGTTAACGCTCCAAGTGAAATATAATCTACCCCTGTTTTTCCGTATTTTGATAAATCTTCAATTGTAATACCACCTGAAGCCTCCGTGACGATGGCACTTGGTACAATTTTTGAAAACTCACGAATCTCTTCTGGCGTACGATTATCGAACATAATAACATCTGCGCCGGCCTCTATCGCTTCTCTTACTTGCGCCTCTGTCTCTGTTTCGACTTCTACTTTCACCATATGTCCCAATCTTTCTTTCACCGATGTAACAGCTTTTGTAATCGAGCCAGCAAAAGCAATATGATTGTCTTTAATCATGACACCATCATATAAACCGAATCTGTGGTTAAATCCGCCCCCGCATACTACAGCATATTTATCAAACATACGTAGTCCTGGCATCGTTTTTCTCGTATCACAAATGCGTGTATGACTGCTATCTAAAGCAAAAACCGCCTTACGTGTCATCGTCGCTATCCCGCTCATACGCTGAATAACGTTTAATATAACGCGCTCTGCCGTTAATAATGATGCGATCGGGCCTTGCACGGTTGCAATTATTTCGCCTTTTTCTACAAGATCCCCATCTTTTTTATGAAGTTCAACTTCAATTCTCTGATCAATTAATTTAAATCCTTCTTCAATTACTAAGCACCCTGCAAATACCCCTGTATCCTTTACAAGAAACGTTCCTTTCGCAAGTGCATTATCGGGAAAGATAAGCTGAGATGTTACATCTCTTTCTCCTATATCTTCTAGAAAAAATCGATTTAATGCTTCCTTAACTTTTAACGTATTCATAAAATCCCTCTTCCCCTTATTAAACAAGTTGTAGTTTTCTTCTCACTCGGATAATCTCTTTTTTCACGCTATTTCTTTCTGGATAATCAATGCGATAATGACCACCAACACTGTCTTCTCTTTGCAAAGCTGATACTGTTATAAGCTCACAAACTGTTAACATATTAATAAGCGTTATCTCTTCATTTGTAAGTGCATCATATTGTAAGATCATATTTCGCACACCGTACCTACTAAACCATCTCTGAGCATATGATAAATTTTTCTCAGTTCGCACAATCCCAACATATTTCATCATGTATTCTTGTATTTCTTCTTTCAACGGTAAATCATTAAGAGCTATAAAACTTTTCCCTCTCTCTTCCGGCACATTTTTTCTTTCCTCTGCTGGCTTAGCTAAAATGTGTTTTCCTATTCGTCTTCCAAACACAAGACCTTCTAATAATGAATTACTCGCCAATCTATTCGCACCATGAACTCCATTACAAGCCACTTCACCGACCGCATATAAGTTTGAAATGGACGTCTCTCCGTCACAATTCGTCTTCACGCCGCCCATATGAAAATGAGCGCCCGGTACGACCGGAATAGAATTTTCTTTTAAATCAATACCATTCTTTTTACATAATGATGAGACGGTCGGAAAACGTTGTTCAAAGTTTTGAATGGTTTCGATGTTTAAGTACACTTTTTCACCTGCAAGAAGTTGTTCATGAATAGCCCTTGCCACTACATCACGCGGTGCGAGATCTTTCCCGGGATGTATATCCATCATAAAACGCTGTCCTTTTCCATTTATAAGGACAGCTCCTTCACCACGGACTGCTTCAGAAACGAGACCACAACATCGCCCGTCCACATATAACATTGTCGGATGAAATTGTACAAATTCTAAATCAACAAGTTCTCCCCCAGCTCGATATATCATCGCAAGTCCATCGCCTGTAATTGTCTCATCATTCGATGTAAAGGCGTACAAACCACCTATTCCTCCTGATGCTAACACCGTATTATCAGCATAGTAACGCTTCAGCTTCCCTTCACTATTTCGCGTTAAAGCTCCTATGCATTTATTATTTTCTATAATAAAATCGAGTACCATTTCATGCTCAACGACAGTAACGTTCGGAACTACTTCTTGTATTAAATGCTCT
The DNA here is from genome assembly GCF_044909215.1 of Bacillus sp. RC252. Lineage (NCBI taxonomy): Bacteria > Bacillati > Bacillota > Bacilli > Caryophanales > Bacillaceae > Bacillus > Bacillus sp. RC252. The sequence goes on from NZ_JBIYDV010000003.1 coordinate 29,970, forward strand.
AATAGATTTTTACCAGTTGCATCTCCTCCGGCATGTAAAATGCGCCGTTTTCGATGCGCCCCTTCTTTACCAAGGTGGATCCCTTTTTCATCCCCATCAAATTTCATTCCATTCGTAATAAGCTTACTTATTTCTTTCGGTCCCTCTTCAACTAAATAACGAACTGCTTCTTCGTTGTTATAATGGCAACCTGCCACTAATGTATCTTCAAAATGCCCACTCGGATCGTCATATGTAGCAACAGCTGCTGCAATTCCTCCTTGAGCTAAATGTGTATTGTTATTACGTCCTGTTTTTTTTGTGATAATTATCACATTCTTTTCGTGACAAAGCTCTTTCGCAACACGAAGCGCTGCAACGCCGCTTCCGATAATCAAGACATCTGCACTTGGCATAATTGTTGCCTCCTACTTTACACTTTTCAACTGTCTTGACACCTATATTTACATAGTTTTAAAATAATGACAAGAGTTTTTTTACAATTCTTATTTTCACTACCATTCTAAAAACGAAAACAAATGTCACTCTTACTGAAGAGAGGAAATTACATGATGATATATCTAGATTATGCAGCGACAACACCTATGAGCGAAGAAGCCTTAGAAACATATATAGCAGCGGCAAAAACATATTTCGGAAATGAACAAAGTTTACACGATATCGGCGGAAGTGCATCATCTTTATTACAAGTTTGTAGAGAAGCATTTGCAGAAATGATTGGGGGTAAGGAACAAGGTGTATTCTTTACAAGCGGCGGTTCAGAATCTAACTACCTTGCGATTCAATCCCTTCTAAATGCTAGAAATGGAAAGCACATTATTACGACACCTATGGAACACGCATCGATTCGAAGTTATTTCCAATCCTTACAATCGCAAGGTTATACTATTACTGAGATTCCTGTGGATAAAAGTGGGATAATTCATTTAGTAGATTTAGAAGCAGCTATTACAGAAGATACTGCTCTAGCAAGTATACAGCACGGAAACTCTGAAATCGGGACCGTTCAAAACATTGCAGAGATCGGAGCACTTTTAAAAAAATATAATGTTTTATTTCATTCGGATTGTGTTCAAACGTTTGGTAAACTTCCAATAGACGTTAAAGCGATGGAGATTGATAGTCTCTCTGTTTCAGCTCATAAAATATACGGACCAAAAGGAGTTGGAGCTTGCTATATAAATCCGCAAGTTCGCTGGGAACAAGTATTTCCGGGAACTTCTCATGAAAAAGGCTTTCGCCCTGGTACAGTGAACGTTCCTGGAATTGCTGCTTTTTTAACAGCCGCAGAGCATATATTAAAGAATCAAAAGGAAGAGAGCTTTCGTTTTAAACAATTACGATCTTATTTTTTAGAGCAATTACAAACACTTCCTCTAGAAATTGAAGTGAAAGGACATTCTACTTCTTGTTTACCACATATTATTGGGGTTACAATAAAAGGAATAGAAGGTCAGTATACAATGTTAGAATGTAACCGTCATGGTATAGCCATTTCAACTGGAAGTGCTTGCCAGGTCGGTAAACAAGACCCTTCAAAAACAATGCTTGCAATTGGAAAAACGTATGAAGAGGCAAAACAATATGTCCGCTTTTCTTTCGGACATCACACAACGAAAGAACAAATTGATACAACTATTCATGCACTACACACAATTGGAAATCAATTTTATAGAGGTGTTAAATCATAATGAAACAAAATGATCAAAAAAAGATTTTAGGCGAAGAAAGACGACAACTCATCCTCGAGTGGCTTCTTGCTGCAAATGAACCGTTATCGGGGAATGAGCTATCTAAAAAGACAAACGTAAGTAGGCAAGTTATCGTTCAAGACATTTCCTTACTAAAAGCACGAAATGAACCAATTATTGCGACTGCACAAGGGTATTTATATTTAAAGCCACAAACAAGACAACAAGCTTTTGAACGCGTAATCGTATGCCAACATAAACCGGCAGAAGTACGTCAAGAACTTACTATGTTAGTTGACCACGGCGTTACGATTAAAGACGTAAAAGTTGAGCATCCTGTATACGGCGATTTAACAGCATCAATTATGGTAAGTAATCGCTTTGATGTAGAGCAATATTTACAAAAAATCGAAAACACAAACGCTTCCTATCTTTCGCAACTAACAGATGGTATTCACTTACATACAATTGAAGCAGATTCTAAAGAGAAATTAGATGCCGCTTGCGAGGCACTAGACCGCGCTGGATTTCTCGTTTATTAATGTAAAGCACAGAGTTTTTTATCATTCTCTGTGCTTTTTTAGTGATATAATATTGTAATCAATTGTAAAGGGGGTCAAATATGGGAATTGAACTCGTTCACTTTAGCACCGGTAAACCGAAACAAATGAAATATGGCGAAGATAAAGAAATGATAACAGGTATATGTAAAGATCCTACAGAAGAGGCCTTCCTCTCAAAAGACGGATTCCGTGGTGATGATGTAGCGGATTTAAAACACCACGGGGGACCTGATCGCGCAGTTTGCGTGTACCCACACGAGCATTACGCACTATGGGAAGAAGAATTTCAAACTACACTTCCGGCTTCCACATTTGGCGAAAACATTACCGTAACAAATATGTTAGAGCGTGATGTATGCATCGGAGATACATATCAACTAGGCGAAGCAATCATTCAAGTTACACAAGCGAGAGTACCTTGTAGCACAATTTCAAAACGCCTTGGTATTCCTGGTATTTTGCCACGCATTGTAGCAACTGGATATACTGGTTATTTATGCCGCGTTCTTCAAGAAGGTACTGTACGTCAAGATTCTAAAATTACATTATTAGAGCGTCCATCAAACAATGTATCTGTTTTGTTCTCTAACGAAATTTATTTTCATAATAGGAAAGATAAAGATGGCATTGAGAAGGTTCTTGCTGTTCCAGAACTAGCCGAGATTTGGCGTGGTCAGTTAGAGGATCGTCTTGCGAAGTTAAAATAAATAGAATCCCACCATTTATAGGTGGGATTCTATTTATCTATCACAAAATGTATTATCCGATAAAATTATATCAGCGATTAGAAGGGAAATATCGACAGTTCATCCACCTCTCTTACAACCAATAAGAAGAATAACTCCCCAGCACTGTAACAGAAAAACCGAGTGCTTCAAGTTCCATCATTACGCCTGGCAATAATACGTCATCATATGCTTTATCTACGTCGATTAAGAAAAAGTAATTTCCAAGACCTGTTTTCATCGGGCGAGATTCGATTTTTGATAAGTTTAATTTTCTCCATGCGAAAGCTGATAGCACTTGATATAGTGCCCCTGCGTAATCAGCAGGTAACGTTATCATAAGCGTCGTTTTCTCTCCTCGGTTTTCTCCGTTATTTGGGAGTACTGCTTTCTTTTTCTTATGGAGAACAAGGAAACGTGTATGATTGTTTTTATGCGTATGAATATCACGCCTTACAATTGTTAATCCGTATTTTTCTGCCGCTGCTTCATTTGCAATAGCTGCAATTTTTTCTTCAGGATGTTCTTTCATATATTGCGCAGCAGCGCTTGTTGATGTCATATCGCGAACGGTTACCCCTTTTAATTCCTCATTTAAAAATTTATGGCACTGTGCAATGGCATGCGGATGAGAATGTACAGCGTATACTTCTTTCCACACTTCTTCGTACTGCGGGTGTACGAGTAAATGCTGCTGAATTGGCACTGTAATTTCTCCTACAATGGAAAGTGGCTGCTCATGTACGAGATAATCAACCGTTATATTAACTGAACCTTCTATGGCATTCTCTAACGGTACGACCGCATAATCTACATTTTCATTTGCAGCTGCATCAATACAATCCGGAATCGTTCGATACGGTACATGCTCTGCTTCCGGAAAAAAACGACTCACCGCCATATTTGTAAATGTCGCTTCTGGTCCTAAATATCCTACTCGAATCATCGTCTTTTCCCTCTTTTTCGTTTTCTTACTGTTATACCATACTTTTTAATATTCTTCTATGAGAATTTCGAATATTAAAAAAAGACTAGCATTCGCTAGTCTAAATGTTTCTTGTATTCTCTTTGAGCGAAGAAGAAATAGATGATACATGCAGCAATGTAAAACAGAATAAACAATCCCACTTTTCTTAATGATCCGTCCATAAAAAGAGTATTATGAAACGTATATAACGCAACTGCACTATGCATACTCCCTACTATAATTGGCGCAAAAAATAGCATACACAATTGCCAACGAGAAATCTTCCACACTTCTTCCTTCGTCATTCCAAGTTTAGAGAGCGCCCCGTACTGCTTTCGATCGGATGCAATATTATGAAACCATTTAAAATATACGATGCTACATGACGTAAGGAAGAATAATATGCTAATGAATGAGCCTATAAATAGAGTAATATCACCACCTTCTTTCATATTCACATATAATTCCATATTACTTCGAAACGCATCATTTGTATCATGTTTCATATGTTTCCGTAAAGCTTCGTTTAATTCCTTCGTATTTTCGATATTTGGTAATGTATACCCTCTATATATCATTTTTTCAGAATCCGGAATTGTATTTGCTATACTGTTAAAATCTTCATCATTCATGACAAAAAACAGACCATTAATGTATGAAGGGTGATAGTTAAATTGTACCCCTTCTTTCTGACCGTTAAATGCGAATGGATACGCTTGATTCATTACTTGCAATTGAATCTCTTTTTGATTATATACATTCGGATAATTGCGTTTATTATAATAGACAAGTGTAACTGTTCCTTTTTTAGGATAATACATTTTCTGTTTTTGTTTTCTTGCCTCTTGATTGTATTCACTCTCCTTTATAAGCGGTGCTACCTCTGTTTCTCCCTTATTGGACTGAAAGGATGCATACACTCCAACAAAACTCATAGATTGAAAATCATCATATCCATATTGATGTAATAAGTTTTCAACCTTGTCTTTCTCGAAAACTTCATGAGCAGAAGTGCCTTTTTCTATGTATGAAAATGAGTGTACTCCTCCGCCACGCCACATATCTTGCATGCTAGAAAAATATAAGAACACCGTACCTGTCGCCGTAACGACAAACGTTGTTGCCATAGACAATAGAAAGAAAAAGCGACTATTTTCCTTCATTCGATGTGACAATTGATTCACTATAAATAAATACGGATATGTATACATAATCCTTTTATTTCTTTTTATCACTTCTAATATTTGTGTAGCGCCATGTGTAAATGAGAAATACGTCCCAAAAGAAATGAGTATAACAACCGGAAAAAAGTATAATGCTATCGTTGTCATCGTCACTTGTAGTGCTAACGCATATCCGCCCACTAAACAAGCAAAACCGAATAAACAAAGCCACTTTGATGTTTTCCTCTCCCGTTTATCTGTTCGAAATTCTTTTAATAACCGTATGATTTTTATATTCCATATACGTAAAGCACTTATAAAAGATAACAGAACAAAGACAAGCATATATGTAACAAACGTTACACCAATCGCTCTCATGTCAAATATGACAGGGAGTTCTTTCGGAAGATGAAGTAACATACTAAATACCATAAAAAAGAGTTTTAAAGAAATCATGCCAAGCCCAATACCGAAAATATTAGCGAAAATTCCGATCAATATTTGCTCGGTCATAATCACTCCTATTACGTTAGATTTCGTTGCTCCCATTAACATATATAACCCTAATTCTTTCTTACGTGCTTCTATGAAAATAGAAGTAGAATACAAAATAAATATGACGAAAAAAGAAATAATTATAACGTTACATATGATAAGCCCCCAGCGTACATTTTGATACCACATCGTCTCTTGCATATACGGATGTACAATGACAGACATGTATGCATAAGAAGCTAATATGGCAAAACAACTACTTAAGAAAAACACTTTATAATTACGCCAATTTCCCTTTATATTTTGCAGCGCTAGTTGCCGAATGTTCATCTATCGTCCTCCTGTAACTTACTACACACGTAAAAAGCTAGAGGTTCCCCTAGCTTTTTACGTGCTTTAAATATCCTCTTTGCGCAATCATAAAGTAAATTGTAGAAGCTAAAATATATGCTCCAATTACTATCGCACCTGATTTCCACAAATCAATATAAAGCATTTTTCCTAACGTATGAAGAGCAAATCCACTATGAATTGTACCGATTAAAATTGGGATAAAGAAGATAACACCCATTTGTCGAATTGCAATTTTACGAATTTCTTTATCTGTCATACCAATTCTTTTTAATGACTTAAATTGAATACGATCTTGTTCTTTATCATTAAACCATTTAAAGTATGTCATGCTACAAGCAAAGAAGAAGAACAGTACTGCTACGAAGAAGCCGATGAACATTGTAATTGCTCCACCTTCTCTTATATCTTTATAAGCGAACACTGCGTTTCTCAATTCCCCTTGCTTTTCTGGTGCAATTTCCTTTTTCAAATCTAGCACAAGGTCTTCCGTACTTTTCCAGTCTTCAATATAATAACCATAATATTTCGTCTTTTCTTCATCTGGTACGAGCTTTTCGTATTTCTCAAAATCTTGATCATTCACAATGAGATATTCGCTATCATTAAAAACAGAATATGACGTTGGCTCATTTAATCGAGCAGACTGCATTTGTCCGTTGATTGTAAATTCATACGGTTTCGTACGATCTATCTTCATAAGTTCATTTGCTGCATCAACCATAACCATCGTCGCACTACCTGGTGCATTATGAACCTCTGTAATTTGCTCTTTCTTTTGTTCACGTACTTCCGCGTTATATTCTTTTTCTGAAATAATCGTCATTGGTACTTCACGTTCACTGTTAAACAACATTATTTTCTGTGTTGCAGGTAGTTTTACGTAAATTACTTTTCGTGCATCTTCAAACCCATGTTTTTTTACAATCTCTTGTTCTTTTTCTTCATTAATCAGGCTATGCGTATTTAGTCCCTTTTCCTCATATGAAATAGCATGCGGTGTAAGCTCTATCGTTTTTGCACTCATATTTTCAAAATATACATAAAGCGTACCAACCGCTGAAGAAACAACCGCCGTAATAATAGAAATAACAAATAGAAAACGAGCATTATCTTTCATTTTATAAATAAGATTGCTAAGTACAAACATATTGGGATACGTATAAAAAGATTGTTTTCGTTTTTGCAATGCCTTTAATACGACTGTACTTCCTTGCGTAAATAGTAAATACGTTCCGCCAATCGTCAGTCCGACAATTGGTAAGAAATACATAATGAAATTCATAATTGTTACTTGGAAACAAAGTATATACGCAGCAATAATACAGCCTATACCAACTACCCCTAACCATGTAAATGCAAAAGGTTCTACTTTTTGTTTTCTTGCCTCTCTTAATAAATCAATAATTTGCAAGCGGCCTACTGTCCAAACACTAAACAATGATAGTATTAAAAAGAGGACAAAGTATATGCCAACTGTAATAAGAACTGCTTTTCCATTCCACACAAGCGGCAGTGTTTTATCAATTTTTAGTAAGACACTGAGTGCTTGGAAGAAAAGTTTTGAACAAAGCATTCCAATCCCAATACCTACTACAATGGCAATACTCCCTAACATCAGTTGCTCTAATATAATCATTCGGCCGAGCTGAGACTTTGTTCCACCTATTAACGTTAATAAGCCAAATTCTTTTTTTCTTGCTCGTAAAAACGTTGAATTCGCATATAAAATAAAGAGTGCTGAGAAGATGACTACAATATAATTCATCGATTCTAACCCTTTTGTAATCATCGTCTTCATACTAATATTACCGCTTACGACATCTGGATGATAAATGAAGGAAGCATACATGAAAAATACGACAATCGATAAACAACTACTAATAAGAAACGCTTTATAATTACGCCAATTTCCTTTTACGTTATTAAGCGCGAGCTGGCGAAAGTTCATGATATTCTCCTCCTAGCATCGCAAGTACGTCTAAAATTTCTTGGAAAAAGGCTTGCTTCGTTCTTCCTTTATGTATTTCTGAAAAAATCTCTCCATCACGTATGAAAAGGATACGTTCGCAATAACTAGCGGCTACTGGATCATGTGTTACCATTGCAATCGTTACTTTCTTTTGCTCATGCAAATCTTGAAGTGCTCCCATTAATGATTTCGCTGACTTAGAATCTAGGTTTCCTGTTGGCTCATCCGCTAAAATTAATGTTGGTTCATGAATAATCGCCCTTGCAGCTGCTGCACGTTGTTGTTGTCCACCTGATACTTCGTATACTTTTTTATTTAAAATTTCTTCAATGTTTAAAAACCTCGCAATTTCAAGTACTTTCGCATCAATTTCTTTTACAGATTTCTTCGCCATTACAAGCGGCAAAATAATATTTTCTTTAATCGATAATGTATCAAGTAAGTTGAAATCTTGGAAAATGAATCCTAGATGTGTACGGCGAAATTCCGCCAATTTTGCAGCACGCATTTGATTAATTTCTTCACCATTTACAAGCACATGACCTGAAGTTTGCTTATCAATTGTTGCTAATAAATTTAAAAGCGTTGTTTTTCCGCTCCCTGAAGGCCCCATAATTCCTACAAATTCGCCTTCTTCTATTTTAAAATTTATATCGTTTAAAGCAGTCGTCGCTACTGACCCTTTTGATTGGTACACTTTTGTTAATCCTTTTACTTCAAGAACACTCATTTCTAATCCCCCTATGTGTTTTCTTCTTACACTTACTATAAGAAAAATAAGAAAAAGAAACGAGTGATTTCCCTTACAAAACGTTTTGTTATCTTACAGTTTTGTCATTTTTCTCATTAATGTATGATATTCTTCATCTTTTGCAAATTGGAACGTGAATGTTGTCCCTTCCCCTTCAGCCGATTGCACATACATTCCATGATGTAAATTATCGCAAATTTCCTTCGTAATATATAAACCCATTCCAGTCGCTTCTCTCGTTTTACGGCCATTTATTCCCGTAAAGAACGGATCAAATATACGCTTTACATCCTGCTCAGGAATACCAATTCCATTGTCCTTAATATGTAATAACACCTTTTGATCTTTCTCTTCAATTTGAAATTGAATTTCTTTTTTCTCTGCTTCTGAAATTTTTGTATACTTAATTGCATTCACAACAATTTGGCTCATCGCGATACTAAGCCACTTTCTATCAGACGCAATCATACAAGTCTCTTCTTCAAACATCATTTTCGGAAATACAGAAGATTGAATGAACGACTTCCGATTTTCATTAATAATATCTCGAATGACCTCTATAACATTTACTACTTCTACTTTATAGTCTTTCGAAAATTGATCTAACCTTGCCATATGTAACGCTAAATCTAACCCATTTAAAATACGGTTATTTTCTTCACGAATACTTTCAATCGTTCCCCTTGCTTCACGGTGTTCCTTACCATATTTCTGTAACAATAATTCAATAACGGATACTGGTGTTTTCATTTGATGGATCCATTGATTCATAAAAATCATTTGCTGTTGCTCTTTTGCATGCTGCTTATGAACCTCATTCATATATTGCTGCCTTAATAGCGTAAACGCTTCAACGACCAGTTCTTGCTCTGCTGTATAAGAAGTATCAATAAGTAAAGAGTCATGTAATGTATTTCCGCTAGCAACATATTTTTCGATTCTTTTTAAAAATACACTTCGTTTTCGATAATCGTAAATGAGGTATACAGTAAATACAACTGTCCCTAATAAAAGCCCATATAACCACGTACTCCAATCAATGGATCTTTTTTCTAAAAGACTTTGCAACTGCAAAACGAGCCCAAATAAACAAAGGCTAATAATATAAGAAAGAAGTAAAGAAAAACGTTCTATGAGGTAATTTTTAACCTTCATGCCCTTCGCCCCACTCAGTAAGAAGAGCATAACCGTACCCACGCTTTGTGACAATTGCATTTTTAATGCCTAACTCCTCAAGTTTCTTCCTTACACGCTTTACATTCACGGTTAATGTATTATCATCAACAAAAGCTACTTCATCCCATAAAGCCTCTAACAGCTCTTCACGTGTCACGTATTGATTTGCTTGTTTCATTAAACATTCTAATAAATAAAACTCATTTTTTGTAAGTTCCGTTTGTTGACCTTTCCACTCTACTGTGTGCTGTGATGGGAATAATAACAATCCATTAACACCTAAGCAGTCACTTTCCGCGGCCAAAGCATACTCACCATACCCGCGGCGGAGTGCACTTTTCACCTTTGCCATTACGATATCTAAATGGAATGGCTTCGTAATGTAATCATCTCCGCCATTTTCAATCGCCATTACTTGATCCATTTCCCCTGTTCTTGCAGAAACAAAAATAATTGGCGCATTCGATACAGTGCGGATTTGGCGGCACCAGTAGAAGCCATCAAAGTATGGTAAATTAATATCAAGTAACACAAGATGAGGACTTACTTTTACAAACTCATCTTTTATATGCCGTAAATCGCTCACTCTGAAAGATTGATATCCATACCTTTCTAAATGCTCCTCTAATATCTCTGCAATTTTTTCATCATCTTCTACAATTAATATTTTATACATATTCCTTTTCTCCCCATAAAATATTCTTCTAAAATCACTCCTTTTTCTATTATAAATTGAAACTTTAATCAATGGGGATTTTTTCCTATATCGACTTATGGTTCGCCTATATGAATTAGGTTTTTACTGGACTCAAATAACGAAAAAAAAAGACCGCCATATTTCGGCAGTCTTAATCGATAAATTCAAATTGATATTCAAGAATTTTCACAATATCTCCGTCTGTTGCACCACGTGCACGAAGGGCTTCATCAATACCCATTCCACGCATTTGACGAGCAAATCGGCGTACAGATTCATCACGTGAGAAGTCTGTCATCTTGAATGTTTTCTCAATGTCATAACCAGAAATAACAAATGTGCCATCACTTTCGCGTGTAATTTCAAAATTAGATTCAGATTCAAATTTGTACATTACACTTGCTTCAGATTCTTCTACATCATCGTACATTGGGAATTCTGGTGTTGTTTCTAATAAGTTCGCTACTTCAAATAGTAAGTCACGAACACCTTGTTTCGTTACAGCTGAGATTGGGAAAATTTTCACTTCGTCTCCCAATTTCTCTTTAAATGCTTGTAAGTTTTCTTCTGCATCTGGCATATCCATTTTGTTTGCAACAACAACTTGTGGACGCTCAGTTAAACGCATATTGTATTCTTTTAGTTCATTATTGATTGTGACATAATCTTCATATGGCTCACGTCCTTCTAAACCAGACATATCGATAACGTGCACAATTACACGTGTACGTTCGATATGACGTAAGAATTGGTGTCCAAGTCCAACGCCGGAGTGTGCGCCTTCAATTAGTCCAGGAAGGTCAGCCATAACGAAGCTGCGGTTATCACCAGTTTCAACAACACCAAGATTCGGAACGATTGTTGTAAAGTGATATTCTGCAATTTTCGGACGCGCTGATGATACAACAGATAATAATGTAGATTTACCTACACTTGGGAATCCAACAAGTCCAACATCTGCTAGCACTTTAAGTTCTAGCGTGACATCACGTTCTTGACCTGGTTCCCCGTTCTCAGCGATTTCTGGCGCTGGGTTCGTCGCTGTTGCGAAACGTGAATTACCACGGCCACCACGGCCACCTCTTGCGATTACAGCTGTTTGTTCATGCGTTACTAAATCGGCAAGAATTTCACCTGTTTTTTCATCTTTCACTATTGTTCCTGGTGGAACCTTTACGATTAAATCTTCAGATTTACGACCGTGCTGACCTTTACTCATTCCGTGCTGACCGCGATCAGCTTTGAAATGACGTTGGTAGCGGAAGTCCATTAATGTACGTAAGCCTTCCTCAACAACAAAAACAACATCTGCACCTTTACCACCGTCGCCACCTGCTGGGCCACCTTTAGGTACATACTTCTCACGACGATACGCAACCATTCCGTTACCACCGTCGCCGCCTTTTACATATATCTTGACCTGATCTACAAACATTATTTCACCACACTTTTTTCGATTAGTTGTAATATAACTGAGACTTCTTCGTCTCGTACTGTATAAGAAATGGAATACCATTTATTGTTTTCGTTCGCAAGCCACGTTTGTAGTTCTTCTACATTCGTTAGCTTTCCACGAAAATCAAAAAAGAAACGAGCATTCTCCGCGTCACTTTCAATTGTGATACAAACATAATTTTCAACATATACGTCTAAACTATGCTGAAGCATTAAGAAAAACTGATTCGTCCATGTACATACAGTCTCATCTAGATGAGATAAGTTATGTAATTTCCCTAATACTTCGTACTCCAATAAGCACGGTTGCTGTTTCCAATTATATGTTAAAATCCACTCTGAAAATAAAGGCATTGATAGCCCCATCAGATTGGATTCTTGTCTCGCTTCTTGGACAAAACGATCGATGAGCCTATGAATCTCTTCCACTTTTCCAAGGGAAAGATTTCCTTTAACCATCTGCAAACGATTGAGCCAATCATGTCTCGAGTGGCTCAACGCATCTATAATTGTCCATTTTTCATTCATTTAGATACCCCTTAATATAGAAAAACTCTAACCTGCACTCAGGTTAGAGTTTTCCGTGAGTTCTTATGCTTCTTGAGCAACAGGATATACGCTCACTTGTTTGCGGTCACGACCAAGACGCTCAAAGCGTACTACGCCGTCAACTTTCGCGTATAAAGTGTCATCGCCACCACGACCAACGTTAACACCTGGATAAATTTTTGTACCGCGTTGACGGTAAAGAATTGAACCACCTGAAACCGTTTGACCATCTGCGCGTTTAGCACCAAGACGTTTTGACTGAGAGTCACGACCGTTCTTTGTACTACCTACACCTTTCTTAGATGCGAAAAACTGAAGATCTAATCTTAACATACGTTACACCTCCTGCACTTTTTCTATTAAACGGATATACTTTCCGTAATCAAGTTCAATCGTCTTAAGTGAAACAACCAATCCTTCTAAAAGTATTTGTGCTTTTTCTGCTGTATGAACGTCTAAATCATTAGGCAATTCATACGTCAAGAATCCGCCATCACTTCCGAGTTCAATAGTTGCCTGCACATTACAAAGTTCTTCCACTGCATTTATAGAACCAAACACAACCGCTGTAGTTCCAGCACAGACAAGATCTTGTCCATGTGGCGCATAATTGGCATGTCCAGTCATTTTAAATGATCGGATACTTCCTAGTTTCGTGCGACTTATCGTAATCTTAATCATCTTAACCAGAATTAAGCGTTGATAGCTTCAACTACTAGCTTAGTGTAAGGTTGACGATGACCTTGTTTCTTACGATTGTTCTTTTTCGCTTTGTATTTGAAAACGATGATTTTCTTAGCGCGACCTTGTTTTTCAACTTTCGCAGTAACTGTTGCACCCTCTACAACTGGGCTACCAACTTTCACGTTTTCGCCACCAACGAAAAGAACTTTGTCAAAAGTAACAGTTTCACCAGCTTCAACATCTAATTTTTCAATGTAGATTGCTTGACCAGCTTCAACTTTAATTTGTTTTCCACCTGTTTCGATAATTGCGTACATACTTGCACCTCCTCTTAATTACTAAGACTCGCCAAAAACGAGGTAGACATAAAATGTCTTTAGGGAACCTGTCTTGTGCGGTTGTAGCATATAGCAGTTTAGGTGCTATAAACTATAACATAAAAATATTACCATGACTCATTGACTATTGTCAATGAATGTTCTGCTAACTATTTTTTCCGTTCTACAATTTCTTTCTTACTTCCAAAACGGATAATAGCGTACTTTTCGATAATATCATCTTTGAAATAAATTTCAAATGGAATATTTTTTTGTAATTCTTTTTGTGAAAAATGTTTTTGTACTTTTTTTGAAGCACCAATCAATACAGCTTCATCCTCTATATTACCATAAGTAATAAGCTCTCTCTCTAGCTCATACGCAATTGTTTCATTAGATATAACGTAACCTGTCGCTTTACAAGGCGCACACTCTTCTAATAATACGTCACGTAACGAATGTTTCTTGCGCTTACGCGTCATCTCTAAAATACCTAACTCTGTAAACCCAAGCACTCTTGTATATGTGCGATCATCTTGTAAAGCTATCATTAAACGCTCTCTTACCTTCTCTTTATCTTCTCGTCTTTTCATATTAATAAAATCAATTAATATCATCCCGCCAATATCACGAAGTCTTAATTGACGAGCAATCTCTTCAGCAGCCATTTCATTTGTGCGAAATACGGTATCTTGTAAATTTTGTTTTCCAGTAAATTTACCTGTATTCACATCAATTACAGTCATCGTCTCCATTTGTTCTACAATTAGATAGGCACCATTTGGTAGCCACACAATTTTTTGAAGTGCTTTCTCGATTTCACGATCTATTCCAAAATGGTTAAACATCGAAGATTTTTCATTATAAAAGGATACTCTTTCTTTCCCTACTTTTTCTTCTAATTCTTTTACTATACTTCTCGTATCTACAACTATTTTTTCAATTGTTTCAATTGGGTTCTCCTGAAATACACGATCTAAAAACGTCGCTGGTTGATGAAGTAGTAAGGGCGCCTTCCCTTGATCTTCTTTTCTTTTTAGCTCTTCATATAACTGCTGCAACCCTTGCATTTCAGCTTGTATTTCATCGATCGTTCCTTTTTCAGAAGCAGAACGGAAAATGTATCCACCTGTTCCTTCTACTTCAATTCCCAGTAACTGTTGTCTTCTTTTATTATTTTTTATTTTCCGAGAAACAGCGCGCATGTCATCATAGGGCATGTAAACGACATATTTTCCGGTAAATTCTATCTTCGCCGTTAATTTTGGCCCCTTCGTATCAATTGCCTCTTTCACAACTTGTACAAGTATCGCCTGTCCTTCATGTATGCGATATGAAGATGGTACATCATCAAATGAAAGATATGCATGTTTTTCTAATCCGATATTTACAAAGGCTGCGTTCATTCCAGCAATTGTTCTTACGATACGCCCAACATAAATATGTCCGACAATCTCCTGCTCTTCATTCCGTTTCCATAAAAGCTCGACAACTTTTTGCTTCTCTTCTATCGCAACACGCTTTTCCGAACCAGTGTAGTTAATATATAACGTCTTCAAAATTCTTTCCTCACTTTTCATTTCTTTTCCTTACAATATAAAAGGTTAGTGTCGTCGTCAACACTAACCAATTAATTCTTCAACAGATGAGGTTGTTCGTTTTTCAGCAAAATACGCATACAACAATTCATTTTCGTCCAATGTGTAATGCTCTTTATATTTTCCATGGACGATAATAGAGTGTTTATATCCTCTGCGAAATTTTGTGAAAATCGTATATAAATGATCTTCCGTTTTCACCTCAATAGGTGCTATTTTTTCAATATCTCTTTTATTCCCATAATAACGCTCTAATAAAAAACGCATAAATGCGTACCGTCTTTGTTTCCATTCTTGATATAAAGAAATCGCTAGAAAAACGAGTAATACCCACATCATAATGTTATTACTATTCCAAAGTAACTGCCATCCTAATATTACACTAAAAAAAACACATGACAATTTCATCATCTTTTCATGTGCTTGTAAATAGGGAAAACGATATGATAATACATTAAATAATACTTTTCCACCATCAAGTGGCCAAATAGGCAATAAATTAAACCCTAAAATAATGACATTATTCCATACAAAGAAATGGTACAAATCGTCTGTTACCCAGCCCGCTTTATACAAAATGTAAGCGACCGCAATCATCCATATATGCTGAATTGGCCCCGCCATAACGACAATTAATTCTTCTTTTAACGATTTGTTCCCATGTTCTTCCATCTCAACTACGCCACCAAACGGCAAAAGCTGAATTTGTTTAATACGCCAATTATAATACGCTGCGGCAAATGCATGCCCAAGTTCATGAACTAAAACGATACAAAATAGTAATAGTAACTCTTTAAAACGTGCTGTAAAAATACCAATGACAATAATAACCCAAAACAACGGATGCACAGAAATTTTCGTGAAAACATCCCTATATTTAATCAAATGAAATCACCTGAATTGGATCAATAAATTTTTCATTCTTTTTTATTGCAAAATAAAATTTTCCATTTTTATTGTTTTCATCATTACTCACTATTCCAATTTTTTGTTTCTTTGAAACGTAATCATATAATTTTACTGACATATCATTTAAATTTGCATACCATGACTCCGTGCCATCAGCGTGCTGAATTTGAACTGTATTTCCAAGTTCCTCTTTCTTGCCCGCAAAAACAACTATACCTTCATTTACTGACTCCACCGTTGCATTTGTAGCCGTTTGAACAAATACACCCTGGCCGTTTTTTTGAAATCCTTGCATCACCTTTCCAGAGGCAGGAATCGCATAATCCTTTTGCTGAATAGCCTCTTCTTTTTTCTCATTTGGAGAAAAGAACACGAGAGGTTTTCCAAACTGATTTTCATACCATTTCGATATAGTAGCAAATTGAAATTCTTCTTGCATAACTTTTTCTGTAACAGCTCTAGTACCATCAAAAGAAGAAGGTGCGTTCTTAAATAAAATAGCAACCGAAAGAACTAATATTGCTGATAGCAAAACTTTGAAGAGAAAAACTTCTTTTCGAAATAGAGGATGAATTTCCTTCTCCCCCTCTTCAATAAAGACCGTTTCGCTATCAAAATCTCCTCCCGCAAAATACTGCTCTTCTTCTAGCAATTCTTGCTCTGCTTTCCTTTTCGCAATCCGCTTTTTAATTTCTTCCACACGTCTATTCTTCATACTGTCTCCTTTCTTTCGTTAGCCTTATTCAAATAGAAACAGTTATATACAGTTTGTACATATGTATGAGTTATAGAAGGAAGATATTCATGCGAAGAAAAAAGAAAGCACTCCGCATTTATGCGAAGTGCTTTTAACGGATTCCAAAGAAATTTTTCATCTTTGTAAATACCGATACTTTTTCTTGTTCAAATGCTTGTAATGGTACATTCTCACCTAACAAGCGTCTTGCAATATTACGATAAGCTATTGCTGCTTTCCCACTAGGTTGCAGCGCTACAGGTTCACCTGTATTCGTAGCACGAATAACTTCATCATCATCCTCGACAACTCCAAGAAGCTCGATTGACAGTGTACGTACGATTTCATCAACGTCTAACATATCCTGTTCATGAAGCATATGACTACGCACACGGTTAATGACAAGTTTCGGTGGTTCAATATCCTCTTTCTCTAAAAGCCCGATAATACGATCCGCATCACGCATTGAGGATACTTCTGGTGTTGTTACAACGATTGCTTTATCCGCACCTGCTACTGCATTTTTAAACCCCTGCTCAATCCCCGCAGGACAATCAATTAATATGTAATCATAATCTTGACGTAATACTTGTATTAATTCATCCATTTGTTCAGGTGTTACCGCCGATTTATCGCTCGTTTGTGCTGCAGGTAATAAATAAAGATCATCAAAACGCTTATCTTTAATAAGAGCCTGAGGTAAACGACAACGCCCTTCAACGACATCAACAAGATCAAATACAATACGATTTTCTAGCCCCATTACTACGTCTAAATTGCGTAAACCGATATCTGTATCAATTAAACACACTTTTTTTCCAGATAACGCAAGGGCTGTACCAATGTTCGCAGACGTTGTAGTTTTACCTACTCCGCCTTTTCCAGATGTAATTACTATTGCCTCTCCCACAGCTATACAATTCCCCTTTCTAACTTTGTTAAATTAGGTCTAAGATGAGTGAGAAGTTGCAGGCGATCGACAACAATGTGATTATTCTCATTAATGTACGCACATTCTGCCGCCTCTGCTCCGTCTTCTTTCTCTTCCGGAGCCCGCATTGTCACATCACTAATTCGGAGTTGCATAGGGTTCATAATAGATGCAGCAATAACAGCTTCTGAATCTCCATCATACCCCGCATGTGCAATTCCTCTTAATGATCCCAAGACAAAAATATTCCCCCCAGCGATAACCGTTCCGCCTGGATTAACATCTCCAATTAATAATAAATTGCCTTTTACATGTAACACTTGTCCAGAGCGAACAATTTTGGAAATAGGGACAATTTCTGTTTCTTCTTTCCAAGCTATTGCTTCTGCTTTTGTTATAACATCACTTTCGATTGATTCTACAACAAGGTTCTTCTTATTGCGAATTAACGTACGAATCTCTTCTTGTTGTACTTCTGTTAAATAGCGATTTCCTACTTTAACACGCACTTCAATTAAAGAACGTCCGTCACTCTCATAGTAATGTGTAGAAAGCTTTTCATCCAATTCTTTTAGTAGCTCAGAGAATGAACAGCAATCATCTAAATGAAGTGTTATTCCATCTTTTGTCCCTTTTATCGTTACATTTTGTTGCTTTTTTTCTTCCACTAAAGTTCACCCCACCGATTCAATTCGACATAAAATTAGAAAATCCTTTTTTCTTTTTCTTCTATCGCTTTTGAAAGACGCACTAAATATCGTCTCAGTGGGAAACAAACTATTAATAAGAAAATTCCATTTAGCAATAAAGTAGCAAGGAGACGATCTGTGAAAAAGACAGATGCTGACATGTGAGTACGTCCTAACAAAGTTAAAAACCCATACACATAATACTCTAATGCTGCAATGCCAGCCAGTACGATAGAAGCGACAATAAATAAATTCAATTGTAATACTTTCATCACACTATAAACTAAATAAGCTAAAATCGGATAAGCAAATATATATATACCGACAAGTTCCGTGTATACGGTATCAAATAAGAAACCAAATAATAGTCCGTAGTAAATCCCTTGAACCGGACTATAGTACACTGTAATAAAACATAACACAATTATAAAGAAATGCGGTGCTGCTATACTGCCTTTCCAAAAGACGTCTGTTGGAACAACAGTAGAGAACATATTTTCAAATAAAAAAACAAAAAGGAGCAAAAGAGGAAGAGCTGCTCTTTTTAAAATCGTCATCATCTCTTCTCTCCCTCCTATTCTAACGGCGCTGTAGGCATATCACGTTTTGCAACTATAATATGCTCTACATCATTCAAATCAGCGGATGGTTTTACATAAGCTGTTTTTGTTAAACCGTATGGATCTGGCTGAACATCAACAATTTTCCCAATCGCAAGACCTTTTGGGAAGATATCACCAAGTCCAGATGTTACAACTAGTTGATCTTTTTCTACTTTTGCATCAGAGCTAATCTTTGTGAAAAGAAGTAGTTGTTTTTCTTTATCGTAACCTTCAATTAATCCAAAGATATTTTCTTGTCCTTGTACAATAGCAGAAACACGGTTTGTTCGGCTCATCGAACTTAACAACTCTACTGAAGATGTAAACTGAGATACACTTTTTACGCGTCCAACTAAACCTTTCGGAGTTACAACAGCCATATCTTTTTTGATCCCCTGCTGTGCTCCTTTATCAATTCCAACTAAATCGTACCATTTATCGGGATTACGAGAAACCACACTAGCTTGTACTTCCGTATAATCACCACGGGACTTTTCTTTACCAGTTAATTCTCGTAGTTTTTTATTCTCATCGTCTAAATTTTTCACTACTGCAGATAAATCTGCGGTAGAATCTAATTTTGCTTTCAGCTTTTTATTCTCTTCATACGTGCGCTTTACATCTTCTACGTTCTCGAAGAATCCGGCAACATAATTCGCTGGCTTTTGGAATACACGTTCTACAACACCGACAGTATCTTTTATAAACTGCTCTGGCCATGATAAACTGTTCCGTTCTTTCAATGAGATTCCAATCAATGCCACGAGAAGAATAATACTAACTAACAAAACAATTAATCTTTTGTTTAAGAAAAACTGTGGCACGTTCACACCCTCTTAATTTCATTGATTTTTATTTTGCAATATTATCGAGCAGCAGTTTTGAAAAGGTCGATATTGTCTAATGCTTTACCCGTTCCAATTGCTACGCAATCTAATGGATCCTCTGCAACAAGAACTGGCATATTTGTTTCTTCACTAATAACTTTATCTAAGTTACGTAGTAATGCCCCGCCACCCGTTAATACGATACCGCGGTCCATAATATCCGCTGCTAATTCAGGTGGAGTTTTTTCTAACGTATTTTTAACTGATTCTACAATTGCATCTACTGTATCTTTTAATGCATCTGCAATTTCTTCTGGTTGAATTAGTACTGTTTTAGGTAAACCACTTACTAAATCACGACCGCGAATTTCCATAGGCTCAATACCTTCTGGCTCGCCTGCAGAACCGATTTCTAACTTTAGTGCTTCTGCTGTTCTTTCACCAATCATTAAGTTGTAGCTTTTCTTAATGTACTGAATGATTGAATCGTCCATATCATCACCAGCAACACGAACTGATTGACTTGTTACGATACCACCTAAAGAAATAATTGCAACTTCTGTTGTACCACCACCGATATCAACAACCATACTACCAGTCGGCTCCCAAACAGGTAAGTTTGCACCAATTGCTGCTGCAAATGGCTCTTCGATTGGATAAGCATCACGAGCACCAGCTTGACGAGTCGCATCGATTACTGCACGTCTTTCTACAGCTGTAATACCAGATGGTACACATACCATTACATATGGTTTACGTGAGAAGAATCCATTTGATTTTTGAGCTTGTTGAATGTAGTATTTCATCATTATTGCTGTTGTTTCGTAATCAGCAATTACACCATCTTTCATAGGGCGAAGTGCCACTACATTTCCTGGTGTACGACCAATCATTTGTTTTGCATCGCTACCTACCGCAACGATTTGTTTCGTATCAGTTTGTAATGCTACTACTGAAGGTTCACGTAAAACTACACCTTTCCCTTTCACATATACAAGCGTGTTCGCCGTTCCTAAGTCTATTCCAAGATCGCGAGTAAATCCACCAAATCCAAACATATCATTTATCTTCCCTTCTTATTTTCACGGACTCATTTTTCTTACTTTATATTTATAAAAACAGTACGTTTTTTTATATCTGCATCCTTTTTGTAGATAATTTTCTACAAAAAACTCATAAATCACATTATAAAACAAAATAAGTAAAAAGAATAGTCTTAAATATGACCTTTTTCCTTTAAACTCACGAATTTATGGTCACCTATTATGATATGATCAAGTACTTCAATTCCGATAATTCGACCACATTCTACTAATCGTTTTGTAACTTCAATATCTTCACGGCTCGGCGCCGGATCTCCTGAGGGATGGTTATGAAGACATATAATAGAGGCTGCTGCCCGACGGAACGCTTCTTTAAAAACTTCCCTTGGGTGCACAATCGACGTATTTAAACTTCCAATAAAAATAGTTTGCCTATGTATAACTTGATTTTTCGTATTCAAATATAAACAAACAAAATGCTCCTGTTGCAAAAAACGCATCTCTTCCATCATATAACTCGCACAATCTTCTGGACTTCGAATACTATATCTATTTTGATATTCTAAACGTACCATTCTTCTACCTAATTCAAAAGCAGCCATAAGCTGCGACGCCTTTGCAATCCCAACACCATGAATGCTCATCATCTCTTCTAACGTTGCATCCTTTAACATTCGTAAGCCGTCAAAATGATGTAGAATATTATCTGATAACGTTAACACCGTTTCTTCTTTAGAACCCGTTCTGAGTAAAACTGCAAGAAGTTCTCGATTCGATAAACTTCCTGCTCCTTCTAACAATAAACGCTCCCGTGGCTGTTCTTCTCTCACAACATCACGAATACCGTTCATCTCTCCACCCCTTTTTTTACGATTTCTCCTAAAGAAAACCCCATGCAATTTTACACATGGGTTACATCGCTATCAAACTGTTTTAATTCACGGACAAGACGTGCAATTGGCAAGCCAACTACACTGTAGTAGTCCCCTTGAATATGTTGAACAAAAATAGACCCTTTACCTTGAATTCCATAGCTTCCTGCCTTATCAAGTGGTTCCTTCGATGCAACGTATACGTCTATTTCTTCTTCTGTTAATCCCCAAAATGTTACTTCTGTACGTTCATAAAAAGTTACAGTTTTTTCTTTCGATATAATTGCAACACCTGTGTATACTTCGTGTGTTTTCCCTGATAATAATTGTAGCATTTCTTTCGCCTCAGCCCCATTAGACGGCTTTCCAAGAATACGCGAATCATATGTAACAATTGTATCTGCACCTAGTACAACTTGATTACTATGGTTTTCTGCCACAGCAGATGCTTTTTGCAAAGCAAGCGACATGACAATATCAGAAGGTGATGAATATGCACCAATCTTCTCTTCTACTTCACTAACAACGATGTCAAATGGCACATCTGCTAATTCAAGCAGTTCCTTCCTCCTAGGTGAGCCTGAAGCTAAAATAATTTTCCTCATATTTTCTCCTTCCCTTCTCACATGAAGCAGAATAATTCAAATCAATCGTATCAAAGGAATAGTTTCCCCACAAATTCTAGAAATATCATTTTCTCTAAACAAAATAATAGTTCTTTTTAAATACGATTATATGCTGCCCATACAGAAAGCACTTTGTTCTAAATTCAAAAGAAAAGAAAGAAGTATATGTACTTCTTTCCCCTTCATCATTATCTTATTATTTTACTTTTTGTGAAACCATTTTTTCATACGAAAGTATACCATCAATAATAACTTGATTTAATTTAGCTACAGATTCCTTATCGCTCTTCCCTTCCTTAATCGTTTGCACCGCTATTGACGTATACGTATAAAGCTTCTTTGCATCTTCACGCTTCATACTCTTCCCTTCCTTTTCCATAGCTTTCCACTCTTTTTGAATCGCTTCTATATCTTTTGGATTACTTTTTCCACTAGTTTGTACGCTGGACACATATTTTGCTAAATGAGTATATAATGGCTGCACTTTCGCTAAAAACATTCCTACTTCTTTATCATTTTTGAGCAATGCTTTATCTGTAATATCCCAATTTTTTTTCAAAACTGAAACACCATCTTGCTTATACTGATCTATTAATTGATTAACAGCCTGTTCATCGCTCGTAATAGCAACAACTAACGCATACTTATCACCACTCGGTTTCAAAGTAGCCACGCCCCCATTACTTTTCCACTCTTCAATAGCAGCCTGTCCTTTTTCTTCAGAGGAATAAAGCCCTCCTTGAACGAAAAATAGTTTCATTGGGTCTAATGACGTTCCTACCTGTGCTTTTGGTTTTTCCTCTTTCGGTGTTGGTGTTTGTTCTGCCGTTCCACCCACCTTTTGTTCCTCATTACCTGCCTGCTTCGAAGCCGTTACCTTACCTTCTTCTGTCGTCCCTTGTCCAGTTAATAAATGAATCATACCCATCCCAAATGCAGTACCAATAATTATTGCAGTTGCAACGATTGCGATTATTGTATTGCTCCACTTCTTTCGATATTTTTCCATAGATACTGATTTCGCTTTTTGAAACGGAACGACATTTTTCGGTCTCTCACTTTCTGCTACCATCCAGTCAAACTCATCCTTCTTTTTTTCCTCATACTTCGCTTCTGTTCCATTTACTTTCACCGAGATCGTTCGTGATTGCTTGTCCATACACTCACACCTCACCTCTTGTCATTGTCCGCATCATATCATATTCATTCCACAAAAAAACGAGATATTTGTCAGAGGAATTCGTCAAATAACCCTATATTATTATCTTATATGTATGCATTTGACTTCATTTGTAGAACAAAAAACTAGATAGCAAAGACTATCTAGTTTTTCTCGCGAATATATTTTCGAACTTCAGAAATGAAATAAAGAGAACCTGTTATGATAAAGACATCATTTTCTCCAATCATATCAACTTTTGTATCAATTGCCTCTTTCCAATCTTCAAAAACTAATTTTGATTCTTGTTGTGAATACGATGCAAGCTTGTCAGCAGAAATGGCACGATCAAAGGCAAACGTCGTAAATATTATTTCATCAGCAACTTTTTCTAATTGCCCTACCATGTTATGTAACTGTTTGTCACCAAGAGCAGTAAATAAAACTATTACATTCTTCTTTTTATAATGTGCCTCTACTGTTTTTACAAGACTTTCAATACCTTCTGGATTATGAGCACCATCTATTATAATATCTGGATTACTTTGTAACTTTTCAAATCGACCAATCCAGTATGCTTCTTGTAAGCCAGCTTTTATTTCCTCTTCATTAATTAAAAATGATAAATATGTTTTTAAATACATGACTGCCATAAGTGCTAGCGCTGCATTGCCTACTTGATGAATACCTTTCATTGAAATCCGAACATTTTCAAACGAGGCGAATGGACAAGCAAAATCAAAATGTTCCCCATCTTTATTAGAATGTTTATGTAATGTTGTAAACTGTTTTCCAAATTCATATAAGCTTGCATGATTTTCCTTAGCAACCTTTTGAATTACTTGCAATGCTTCTTCATTTTTCACACCAGTAATAACTGGAACACCAGACTTAATAATCCCTGCCTTTTCATATGCAATTTCTCCTAGTGTATTGCCTAAAATATGCATATGATCGTGACCGATATTCGTAATAATCGTGAGAACCGGATGAATAACATTTGTAGAATCAAATCTTCCCCCAAGCCCCGTTTCAAATAAAACGACATCACAGAAATTAACTCTACCGAAATAATAAATTGCCATTACTGTAATAATTTCAAACTCAGTCGCTTCTCCTAAATCCGTCTCATCTAATTTTTCAACGACTGGCTTTACCATATTTACAAGTTCTGCAATCTCTTCATCTGCAATCGGTATTCCGTTTACACTAATACGTTCATTGAATGTTTCTATGTAAGGCGATGTAAACGATCCTACTTTATATTTCGCACCTTCTAACATGTAGCGCATGTATGTTAAAGTTGAACCTTTTCCATTTGTGCCGGCTAGATGAACACATTTTATATGACGCTCTGGATTTCCGAGTTCTTCTAACATCCATTGCATTCTTTCTAGCCCTGGTTTTATCCCAAATTTCAATCGGCTATGAATCCAGTTTATCGCTTCTTCGTATGTATGTATCACGTGTGTTATTCCCCTTTCAAAAGACAACCTTCATACTTCTATTATACGCAAAGAAAAGAGACTCACCAATATAGTGAGTCTCTGAAAAACATTTTTATTTCTCAAGATCAGCTAGACGTTGACGAACCGCTTCGCGTTTTTCTAGATAATCTTGCTCTTTCGCACGCTCTCCGTCAATAACTTCTGCAGGAGCTTTCGCTACGAATCCTTGGTTTGAAAGTTTCTTCTGTACACGTTCTACTTCTTTACCAAACTTCTCAAGTTCTTTTTCAAGACGCGCTTTCTCTTCATCAAGATTGATAAGATCAGCTAACGGTAAGAATAACTCTGCACCTGATACGATTGCAGTCATCGCTTTTTCTGGCGCTTGTAAATCAATCTTAATTGTTAGTTCACTTGGGTTACAGAAACGCTCAATGTAAGAGCTGTTTTTCGTAAGCTGGGCTAGTACTGCCTCGTCTTTTGCTTTAATTTGCATTTGAACTTTTTTGCTCATTGGCGTATTTACTTCCGCACGGATGTTACGAACAGAGCGAATGATATCAACTAGAAGGTGCATTTCCGCTGCCGCTTCTTTATCTTGTAAATCTTCGCGAACTGTTGGCCATGCTGCTACTGTAATAGACTCGCCTTCATGCGGTAAATGCTGCCAAATTTTCTCTGTTACAAATGGCATGAATGGATGTAATAGACGCATTGTTTGGTCTAATACGTAAGCTAAAATCGAACGAGTTGTTTTCTTAGCTGCTTCATCTTCACCGTATAGTGGAAGTTTCGCCATCTCAATGTACCAGTCACAGAAATCATCCCAAATGAAGTTGTATAATGAACGACCAGCTTCACCGAACTCATATTTATCCATGTTACGTGTTACACTTTCGATTGTTTCGTTTAAGCGAGTTAAAATCCACTTATCTGCAACTGATTTTTCACCAGTTAAATCGATTTCTTCATACTTCATGTCATCCATGTTCATTAATACGAAACGTGATGCGTTCCAAATTTTATTAATGAAGTTCCAAGTAGATTCTACTTTTTCCATGCTGAAACGTAAATCTTGACCTGGTGCACTTCCTGTTGATAAGAAGTAACGCATCGCATCTGCACCGTACTTCTCGATAACATCCATCGGATCAATACCGTTACCAAGAGATTTACTCATTTTACGTCCTTGCTCATCACGAACTAAACCGTGAATTAATACATCTTTAAATGGACGCTCTCCTGTAAACTCTAAACCTTGGAAAATCATACGAGATACCCAGAAGAAGATGATGTCATAACCAGTTACTAAAGCATCTGTTGAATAGAACTTTTTAAAGTCTGCTGCATCTTCATTCGGCCAGCCAAGTGTTGAGAATGGCCATAATGCTGAACTGAACCATGTATCAAGCACGTCATTATCTTGATTCCAGTTTTCAAGATCTGCTGGCGCTTCTGTACCTACGTATACTTCACCAGTTTCTTTATGATACCAAGCTGGAATGCGGTGTCCCCACCATAATTGACGAGAAATACACCAGTCATGAATGTTTTCCATCCAGCGTAAGTATGTGTTTTCAAAACGCTCTGGTACGAACGTTACTTTTTCTTCTTCTTTTTGTTGAAGTTCTACCGCTTTTTCTGCAAGTGGAGCCATTTTTACGAACCATTGTGTTGATAAATAAGGCTCAACAACTGCACCGCTACGCTCACTATGACCTACTGAGTGCATATGAGGCTCGATTTCTACTAATACGCCAGCTTCTTGTAAGTCTTTCACTAACTCTTTACGGCATTCGAAACGATCCATACCGTTATACTTACCAGCTTTTTCGTTCATCGTTCCATCTTCGTTCATTACTAAAATACGTGGTAAGTCATGACGGTTACCTACTTCAAAGTCATTCGGGTCATGAGCTGGTGTAATTTTCACAACGCCTGTTCCGAAGTCTTTTTCTACGTATTCATCAGCAATAATCGGAATCTCTCGGCCTACGATTGGAAGTGTAACTGTTTTTCCGATTAAATGTTTGTAGCGATCATCTTCTGGATGAACTGCTACCGCTGTATCACCAAGCATTGTTTCTGGACGAGTAGTTGCAAGGCGAATGTGACCAGAACCGTCTGTTAGCGGATAGTTCATATGGTAGAATGCACCTTGAACTTCTTTATGAATTACTTCAATATCAGAAAGAGCTGTGCGTGTTGCTGGATCCCAGTTGATGATATACTCACCGCGGTAAATTAAGCCTTTTTCATATAATTGAACGAATACTTTATTAACAGCGTTAGATAAACCTTCGTCTAATGTGAAGCGTTCACGAGAATAGTCTAGTCCTAAACCAACTTTCCCCCATTGTTGACGAATGTGAGAAGCGTATTCTTCTTTCCATTCCCAAGCTTTTTCAAGGAATTTCTCACGACCAAGATCGTAACGTGAAATACCTTCTTCACGAAGTTTCCCTTCTACTTTCGCTTGCGTTGCGATACCAGCATGATCCATTCCTGGAAGCCATAATACATCGTAACCTTGCATACGCTTTGTACGAGTTAAAATATCTTGAAGCGTCGTATCCCAGGCGTGACCTAAGTGTAACTTACCAGTTACGTTCGGAGGTGGAATTACAATTGTATATGGTTGTTTCTTCTCATCTCCTGTTGCTTCGAAATATTTGCCTTCAAGCCACCACTTGTAAAGGCCTTCTTCAACGGACATATGATCATATTTAGTTGGTAAATTATTTTCCGTGTTTGACATTATTTTCCCTCCTTAAAATAAAAAATGCCCCTCATCCAAAAAAGGACGAGGGACATCGCGGTACCACCTTTATTTACAAACAAATTCAGAATTTGCTTATACTCTTAATTTGATAACGGACAAATCCGTCTTTTCCTAATAAGAATCATTCCGTTCAGAAAAGATGCTCCAGGGCTACCTTCTAACATAACTATCTAGAGAACCTCCCAGCCAATGGTTCCCCTCTCTGAAGACGTTTCATGTTATACTCTTCCCCTTCAATGCATTTATGTGATTGTTAATTATTATATACAATAGTGTAAAAAACGAAACCTTATTCGTCAAGATAAATTTGAAACTACGGCTTTTATCTCTTTATGGAACTAATAAAAAAAGATAAGCAGGGTTCTCCCTACTTATCTTCTTTATCCGTTCCCTTGCTGGGCAGCTTGTAATTGCGAAAGGAAATATTCTGTATTACTAATGAGCCAATGCGATTGCTGCAGAATTTTCACCCCGCGAAGCTCATTTTCTTCATTACGACTCTTTCTTCTTTTCGTATACGACTGAATTTGCCGAATAAAATGCGACGGGTACGTCATATACGCAAACATAAGAAGCTGCTCCTCTTTCGTAAATGGAAAATTTTTTTGATACATTTGATACCATTCAAAGCGGTCGCTCCGCGCAATTGGATATGTGTTCAAAGACCTTGAATAAAAGCTGACGATATCCTGTACCGGTGTAGCAAACTGAGACTTTTCTAAACTAATAAAATAACCGTTTCGTTCATAATCAAATAAAAAGTGATTAAGCGATACATTTCCATGAACGAAAGTAGTACGTGTTTTTTCCTTTTCTTTCATTGCATCATGCCATTCACTTAATTGTTTCGTTGCGAACTCACGTGCTCTCATAACGTGGTGATAATACGTACAATATTGTAATTCAAATGGAGACATATACCACTTCGCTTCAGATTCTATGAGAAACTCTTCTAATATCTCGCCATCATTTTCCCAACGGTCGGATATATTTGTATAATGTTTTTCTAAATCTTCTTCTGTATAAGTCTCCTCTTTCACCGTTTTTTGATGCAACGTCCCGAGCGTTTGAAACATCTTATGGTATTGATCATTATCTTCGCCGTTTCCTTCCGCACGTTCTAACCAAGGCATTAAATAATAGCTATACGCCCCATCACTTAAAACATAATTCCCGTCCGTCGTGTGATAGATAGGTACATAATTCGAAAAACCTTTCTCCTTCAAATATTGAATATGGTGTAAAAAATTATTCCGCTCTAATTTTCTATCTTGTATTTTCTTTAACGCATACGGACCTTGATTCGTATAAATTTTCATTACACTTCCGTGCTCTTCCATATGCTGAGTGTCCAATCTATATTGCCTCACAATGGGTTCATAGCGATTTCGTAATTCAATATCCATACGAATAACCCTTTCTTATTCAAAACATAGCTTCTAGGAAAAGAAAAGAGGTGAGTGAAAAAACTCACTCACTTATTTCACTGTTGCTTTTGAAACAGGAATATATATAATTTGCCCTGTAGTTAAATATATATCTTCTGATTGATTTACACGATATAAGCTTTGTACAGTCGTTTCATAACGTTCTGCAACCGATTCAATTGTATCTCCTTCTTGTACGAAGTACATTCTTAACTTCGTAAATTCTTCTTCTGGTTCTTTCGTAAATAATTTCGTTAAATAAAGTGCATTTTCATCTCGCTGTGAATATGCTTCTTCCTCTGGCTCTTCCTGCTTTTTCGCTTTTTCTTTCTTGAAATTTTTCCGCCCGAACAATTCAAATTGTGGCGTCTTTTCTTGCTCCTCTTCACGCTCCACAAGTTCATGTTCTTCTAATGCCTCTTCTTCTATTTCTTGCTCTTTTCTTTCCTCTAGCTGAAACGGTTCAAATGCATAATCTTCCCATCCATCTGATTCTTTATAGACTGGTACCTCTTCGTGCAGCACAGGTCTACTTTCATCCTCTTCAGCTGAATCAGCTTCCAACTCAGCATACACCATCTCTTCCTCTTCATCCTCGGTTCTTTCCTCATCACATAAGCCTGTAATAGATATATCCGCTAATAGTTGTAAGCAACCATTTTCCTTTAATTCATAATCAAATTCCTCGATTGATACATATAATTCTTCAATTACTTTCACTCGATTTCTTGGAATTGATATTTCGAGCGGAAAGGAATGGACAAGCTCATTAACCCCGTCTCCCCTTGTTTCTACATAATCAATTGCCTTTGCTGGTGATAGCTCTCTTAATGAATAAGCTGAATCATCTTGCCTTGCAACGTACTCTCCCGTTAAATCTAATTGCCCCCTCACGATAACTTCATGATCGAGCTCCTCTATCTCAACGTCTGGATCTAACGAAATTGACAAAAGTTCTTCGACTTCCTGTCCCTTCTGGAACCAAACAGATTCTTTTAATGAAAATCGTAATGAATGATCTGTTGCCACTTCTATTCCCCCTCCCAAACTATATGTCATTACAGATTTATGTTCCCTAAGGCTACTTTATGAATAAAAAAAATCGCTCCCCTAATGGAAAGCGATTTTCTCTAAGAAATTATGCTTTTAATTTTGACATTGCAATTTCGGCCGCTGCAATTGTCGCCTCAATATCTGCATCACTATGTGCTGTCGATAAGAATAAACCTTCAAATTGAGAAGGTGGTAAAAATACACCTTGTTCTACCATTTCACGATAGTAAGCTGCAAAGAATTCTAAGTTTGAAGATTTTGCTGCATCATAATTAATAACTTGCTCATCCGTAAAGAAAATACCAATCATAGAACCTGCACGATTAATGTGATGCGGGATATTATGCTTTTCAGCTGCCTTACGTAGTCCAGCCTCTAATATTTCTGCTTTACGCTCAAATTCCACATATGATTCTGGCGTTAACTGCACTAACGTTTCATAACCTGCTGTCATTGCAAGTGGATTACCCGATAATGTTCCAGCTTGGTAAATCGGTCCGCTTGGTGCAACTTGACGCATAATCTCTGCCTTCCCACCGTATGCTCCTACCGGCAAGCCACCACCGATTACTTTACCTAAACAAGTTAAGTCAGGAGTTACACCGTAATAACCTTGTCCACAATTATAAGCAACACGGAATCCTGTCATTACTTCATCAAAAATAAGTAGTGCACCGTTTTGCTCTGTCACTTCACGAAGTCCTTCTAAAAACCCTGGTTGCGGGGGAACAACACCCATATTCCCTGCCACTGGTTCTACAATTATACAAGCGATGTCATCACCGAATTGTTCGAAAGCATATTTTACACTTTCTAAATCGTTATACGCTACTGTAATCGTATTTTTCGCTACACCTTCTGGTACACCAGGGCTATCTGGTAAACCTAGCGTTGCTACACCCGAACCTGCTTTAATCAATAAAGAATCACCATGACCGTGATAACAACCAATGAATTTCAAAATTTTGTTACGTCCAGTGTAACCACGAGCTAAACGTAGTGCACTCATTGTCGCCTCTGTTCCAGAGTTAACCATACGCACAATCTCAATTGATGGTACACGCTCAATAACAAGCTGCGCTAATTTATTTTCAATTTCTGTTGGTGCACCAAAGCTTGTTCCTTTTTCAGCAACAGCTTTTAAAGCCTCAACAACACGATCATTCGCATGACCATGAATTAAAGGTCCCCACGATAATACGTAATCGATGTATTCATTCCCATCGATATCATATACTTTAGAGCCTTTTCCGCGCTCCATAAACAGCGGATTCATACCAACAGACTTAAAAGCACGAACAGGGCTGTTTACGCCTCCAGGCATTAAATTTTGAGCCTCTTCAAACGCCGCAATCGACTTATCAAATTTTTTCATTATTTAGCGCCTCCTTCTTGTAACCATCTTGCTGCATCTTTTGCATGATACGTAATAATCAAGTCTGCTCCTGCGCGTTTCATGCTAATTAATTTCTCAAGTACAACTTCTTTTTCATTAATCCAACCATTTTGCGCTGCTGCTTTAATCATCGAATATTCACCACTTACGTTATAAGCAACGACTGGTAAGTTAAAGTTATTTTTCACATCACGAACGATATCTAGATAAGAAAGAGCTGGCTTTACAATTAAGAAGTCGGCCCCTTCCATTACATCTGATTCTGCTTCACGGAATGCTTCCATACGGTTCGCTGGGTCCATTTGATATGTTTTACGGTCACCAAACTGCGGTGCACCGTGTGCTGCATCACGGAACGGTCCGTAAAATGCTGATGAATATTTCACAGCGTACGACATAACTGGTACGTGCGCCAAACCATTTTCATCTAATGCATGGCGAATTGCTGTTACAAATCCGTCCATCATGTTAGATGGTGCAATAATGTCTGCCCCTGCTTTCGCTTGACTTACAGCTGTTTTTGCAAGAGCTGCAAGAGACTCATCATTTAAAATAACGCCATCTTCAATAACACCGCAATGACCATGGCTTGTGAATTGACATAAACATGTATCTGCAACTACTACTAGCTCTGGGAACTCATCTTTAATTTGCTTAATTGCACGCTGTACAATTCCATGCTCACAATATGCCGATGATCCAACTTCGTCCTTTTCAGCAGGTAAACCAAATACAATAACAGAACGAATACCTAAATCAACGACCTCTTGCATTTCAGCTTGCAATAAATCTAAAGACATTTGATATACGCCTGGCATAGAAGGAACTTCATTACGAGTATTTTCTCCTTCTAATACAAAAATAGGGTAAATAAAATCTTCTGTATGTAAAAATGTTTCACGTACAAGCGCACGCATGCCCCCGCTTTGTCTTAAACGACGATGACGATTAAATTGTAAAGAATTCATAGATTTCTATCCCCATTCTTTTATTTTATAGATTCACAAATGCATTGCAGTAATGCTTCTACAGTGTACTCTTTTGGCACAATAACATGTGGAAAATAGAGGTTCGCCTCTTTTTCCGTAATAGGCCCTATACAAGCAATTGTACATTTTTTCGTCCATTCTCTCCAGTTTGTACCCTCAAGTAAACGAACAAAACTATCAACAGTTGAAGGGCTCGTAAATGTAATAATATTTACTTCTCCTAATTTCAATGCTGTTATAAGTTCTTGTTTTTTCTCTACATTCACCTTCGTACCATATACAATTAACTCATCTAGAAAAACACCAAACTCCCTAAGTTTAACCGGGATTACATCTCTTGCTAAATTCCCTTTCGGAAATAAAATACGCTCGTTTCCACTTAATTCTTTTAGAAACTCTTCGGCAAATGTTTCTGCAACAAACGAGGTCGGAACAAAATGAACTTGATAGCCCCTTTTTTCTAACTCTAATTTTGTTTTCACGCCTACCGCAGCGATTTTAATAGTTAATGGTATTTTTGTTTCTAAACCATCTAGAAAAAAAGCTACACCATTTTTACTCGTAAAAATAACCCAGTCATACGAATGTAGTTGCCTTGTTATACGTTGAATTTGCCTATGAGATGTGCCTTTCATACGCAAAAGCGGAATTTCCAATGGAATTCCGCTCCTTTCTTTCACTGCTACACTCATTTGTTTCGCTTGATGCTGGGCACGTGTAATCAATAATGTTTTGCCAGCGAGAGCGTTCATATTTATTGTTGCTCCTTATTTGCAGCAAGGATGAGCTCTTTTGCTCCTTGTTTAATTAAACGGTCCGCAGCCTCTAATCCAACTTGCTTCGGATCATTGCCTACTACTATCTCTTTCAATAAAACAGAACCGTCCATAGAACCGACAAGCGCTGTTAATTCGATTGCATCATTTTCTTTAAGAGTTGCATATCCAGCGATTGGAACTTGGCATCCACCTTCAAGTTTATGAAGAAATACTCGTTCAGCAGCCACTGTTCTTTCTGTTACTGCATCATTAATATGCGCTAACAACTGAAGTAAATCCGTATCATCCTCACGACATTCAATCGCTAATGCACCTTGTCCTACGGCTGGTACACATAACGTTTCATCTAAATGTTCTGTAATAACTTCTCCGTCCCAGCCCATTCTCTGTAATCCAGCTGTCGCTAAAATAATTGCATCGTAATCTTCATCTTTTAACTTACGTAAGCGTGTATCGATATTCCCACGAATCCATTTCACTTGTAAATCTGGTCTCGCAGCTAGTAGTTGTGCACTACGTCTCAAACTACTCGTTCCTAAGATCGCGCCTTCTGCTAAGTCTTTAAACGATTCTCCGTTTTTAGAAATAAAAGCATCACGAGGGTCAACGCGCTTTGGCGTACAACCAATCGTTAATCCATCTGGAAGTACAGCTGGCATATCTTTCATACTATGTACAGCCATATCAATTTCTTTCGTAAGTAACGCATGTTCAATTTCCTTTACAAATAAACCTTTTCCGCCTACTTTTGAAAGAGTAACATCTAAAATAACATCACCTTTTGTGACGATTTCTTTCACTTCAAATTCATATGGTAAACCAAGCGCTTTTAATTGATCAATAAACCAATTAGTTTGTGTTAATGCTAGTTTACTCTTTCGTGAACCTACAATAATTTTGCGCATAATTCTCTCTCCTCATTATAAATACCAAAAGTGGAAATTAGATAAACTGCTTAATAGAAAAATGTTAACTAGCATTACGAGAAATGCCCCGATATTCCACTGCACAATTTTCTTACCTTGCAACACATCTGCCGCTCGTAAATATAAGCCCACGCAATATACAAATAGAACGACAAAAGACCCAATTACTTTCGTATCATACCAATGGAAATTATCCAATTTTGTATATCCCCATATGCATCCTAATATAATTGCTAATAAGAAAAACGGAACAGAAAATAAATTTAATCCGTAAGACATAGATTCAAGCTTCGGCAAATTTCCTAATCTTCTTAATCTCGCATTCCACTTTTTCTTTTTTAATAGTCGGTATTGCAATAAATACATAATAGAAAAAATAAACGATACAGTAAACGTTGCATAAGAAATAATCGCCATACCGACATGCACGTATACAAGTTCTGAAACTAGTTGCTCTGCAAGTACTGGCGACATCTTCCCGAGCGGTGTAAAAATAGAAAAAGCGCTTACGCCAAATGCTACAACATTTGTAAAAAAGACTAAAAAGTCAATACGCATAAATCGATTAATGACTAATGACATCGTAATCAATAACCAAACATAAAAATAAATCCCTGATAATAAAGTTAAAATAGGATTCGTTTCTGAATCTGTAGCCCTAAGCAACATAAAGATAGACTGCAGAACCCATACAATCGAAAGTAACCAAAAAGCAAAGCGGTTCGCCTTTCGGTTACTTTGGAAATAATCTATAAAATATAAACTAATGCTACAAGCATATAAAATAATTGCAATATGATAAATAATACTGTTATTTAAAAAACTCATCCGATCATCCTTCCAAGTTATAAAGATGGAACGGATGGTGTCCACGCTCTTTTATGTTCTACTTCTTCCGTATTTCCCGCTTCTTCCACTTCTAAATCAAAAATCTTCGCAAATAAAGCTAATTTTTCGCCAGCTCCCTCTTCAACAGCTAATTCTTTAGCTACTAAAATTGGGTCTTTTAACAATTGGTTAATAATACTTTTCGTATGTTTACTAATTACTTTTTTCTCACGATCACTAAGGTTTGGTATTTTTCGCTCAAGGCTTTCCATCGTATCACTTTGAATTGCTAGCGCTTTATCACGAAGAGCTGATATTAACGGTACAACACCTAGCGTACTTAACCACGTTTTAAATAAAACCATTTCTTCTTCAATCATAAATTGAATTTTCTCTGCTTCTTTTAAACGTTCAGCACGGTTTGCTTCAACTACACCTTGCAGATCGTCGATATCATATAAGAAAGAGCCTTCTAATTCATCAATCGCCGGATCAATATCACGTGGTACTGCAATATCAACCATAAATAACGGACGACCAGAGCGCATTCTCTCTACTTTTGTCATCATTTCTTTCGTAATGACATATTCTGATGCACCCGTTGAACTAATTAAAATATCCGCTTCTAATAATGCACATTGCAATTCACTTAAAGGCTTTGCATGTCCCATATATTTTTCAGCCATCACTTCCGCTTTCGTAAGCGTCCTATTCATAACCGTTACTTTACGAGCTCCACTTCCGTATAAGTTTTGCAGTGCAAGTTCACCCATCTTACCCGCACCAAGAATAAGTACATGACAATCTGTTAAATCGCCAAATATTTTCTTTCCGAGCTCAACAGCAGCATAACTAACAGACATCGCACTTTCACCAATCGTTGTTTCTGAGTGCGCACGTTTTGCTAACGTAACCACTTGCTTAAACAACTCATTAAAAATTGTACCTGTCGCTTTTACTTGTTGTGCTTCTAAAAAGCTATCTTTTATTTGACCTAAAATTTGCGTCTCTCCAACAACCATAGAATCCAAACCGCATGTTACGCGGAATAAATGATCTATTGCGCCATCTTGTTCAAAAATAGACAAGTATGGTGCGACTTCTTCTATTTCAAGCTGAAACCAATCAGCTAAAAACTTCTTAATGTAATACCGTCCCGTGTGTAATTGATCGACAACAGCGTAAATCTCAGTGCGATTACAAGTTGATACAATGACATTTTCTAGCACGCTCTTTTGGTTTTGTAATGTAGTCATTGCTTGCTCTAGCTCTGCTGCCTGAAATGTGAGTTTCTCACGAAATTCTACAGGGGCTGTTCGATAATTTACACTAACAACAAGAATATGCACGCAGCATGTCCCCCTTCACCCGTTTTATCACTTTATCTACTATCATAATACAACTTTCCTCTTATGAATCTGACAATCGTGTGAACAACTGATTATTTTTTATTTATTCTCCATATGTAATAAAGGAGCTTCAGTAAGATTAATAAAGAACTTTCTACTTTATAATAATTATAAAATAATAACTCTATTTGTACGTTACCAAAAAAAGTCCTCATAATCAAGTGATGGAAACTATTCCATATTAATTATAACATCATCTTTTCTATCTTCTTTCATCATGAAGGAAAATATGTATGATTGTTCCAAAATATAGTACTCACTTTCTCGATGCAATGCATTTGACATTGTATTTCTTTTTCGTTATATTGGTTTTACAAAATTAAATTGTGCACAACTTAAAAATATAAGGAGTTGCCTATGAAAGAAAATCCTTTGCATCTAGATAACCAACTTTGTTTTTCTATTTACGCTTGTTCTAGAGAGGTTACCCGTTTTTACCGCCCCTATTTAGAAGAAATGGGCATTACGTATCCCCAGTACATTACTTTACTCGTACTCTGGGAACAAGACGGACTAACAGTGAAAGAAATTGGAGAACGTCTATTTTTAGATTCTGGTACTTTAACACCTATGTTAAAACGGATGGAATCATTAAAACTTGTACAACGTGTTCGTTCAAAAGAAGACGAGCGAAAAGTTTGTATTGAATTAACAGAACAAGGTAAAGATTTAAAAGAAATAGCTTGTTCATTACCAACAACGATGGCTACAAATTTAGGAATTACAGAGCAAGAATATCATTCTTTATTAATCCAATTAAACACATTAATTGAAACAATGAAAAAAATTAATGACAGAAAAGGGGAATAAACATGGATAAATTATATACTGCTTCAGTAACAGCAACAGGTGGAAGAAACGGTAAGGTAGTTTCAGATGATGGCATATTAAATCTTGATGTAAAAATGCCAAAAGCACTAGGTGGCGCAGGCGGAGAAGCAACAAATCCAGAACAATTATTTGCAGCTGGTTATGCGGCTTGCTTTGATAGTGCATTGCAACTTGTAATTCGTACAAAACGTATGAAGGTGGAAAGTACAGAAGTGACTGCACACGTTTCTATCGGTAAAGATACAGATGGTGGTTTCGGACTATCTGCTGTACTTGACGTACATGTTGCTGGTGTTTCTCATGCCGAAGCACAAGAACTTGTAGAAGCCGCTCACGGTGTATGTCCTTACTCTAAAGCAACAAGAGGAAATATTGAAGTTACATTAAACGTACGCTAAAAGTTTAGTAAATAAAAAAAAACGCGCGACATTCGTCACGCGTTTTTTGTTTTTGTCATTTTATGAATTGCTTTCCATGCTTCTTCTTTTCCAAGTCCTGTTTCAGAAGAGAATAGAACGATTTCATCGCCAATTTCAACAGCAAGCGTTTCTTTTACAACTTTTAAATGCTTTTGCCATTTCCCTTTCGGAATTTTATCGGCTTTCGTTGCAATAATAATTGTTGGGATTTCATAATGCTTTAAGAAATCATACATCATAATGTCATCTTTTGTTGGTTGGTGACGTAAATCAACTACTAATACAGCTGCGTCTAATTGCGTACGTGTTGTAAAGTAAGTCTCAATCATTCTGCCCCATGCCGCGCGCTCTGTTTTAGATACTTTCGCATATCCATAACCTGGGACGTCAACAAAATGCATCATTTCATTGATTAAGAAAAAGTTCAGCGTTTGCGTTTTTCCTGGTTTAGAAGAAATACGTACTAACTTTTTACGATTTAAAATTTTATTAATAAAGGAAGACTTCCCGACATTAGAACGACCTGCTAAGGCAATTTCTGGTAAATCACTGTCTGGATATTGTTCCGGTTTAACGGCACTAATTACAATATCTGCTTTTGTTACTTTCATTGTTTCACTCCTACTAATGCGTGCTCCAATACTTCGTCTAAATGAGATGCAAGCACAAACGTAAGGTTTTCTTTTACGCTCTCTGGAATATCATCTAAATCTTTCTCATTTTCCGCCGGTAAAATAATTTTTGTTAATCCCGCGCGGTGAGCACTTAATGTTTTTTCTTTCAAACCACCAATCGGTAATACACGACCACGAAGTGTAATTTCACCTGTCATACCAACTTCTTTACTTACAGGAATACCTGTTAGTGCAGAAATAAGTGCCGTTGCCATCGTAATACCTGCTGACGGTCCATCTTTTGGAACTGCTCCTTCTGGAACATGAATATGAATATCGTTTTTCTCATGGAAATCCGGATCAATATGAAGTTCTTCTGCACGAGAACGAATATAGCTAAACGCGGCTTGTGCGGATTCTTTCATAACATCCCCAAGTTTCCCTGTTAAAATTAATTTCCCTTTTCCTGGCGCTACAGACACTTCAATTGCAAGTGTATCGCCGCCCGCTGCTGTGTAAGCTAAACCTGTTGCCATACCAACTTGGTCTGTTTTTTCAGCTTGACCATAACGGAATATATGCTTACCAAGTAAATCAACAATATTTTTCTCTGTTACAACAATGCGCTTGCGTTCTGCTGTAACGATAATTTTTGCTGCTTTACGGCAAACTTTTGCAATTTGACGCTCTAACGTACGAACACCAGCCTCGCGTGTATAATAACGAATAATTTCAAGAAGCGCTTCATCACGTACTTGCAAATTACCTTTTCGCAAACCGTGCTCTTTTAATTGTTTCGGCAATAAGTGCTCACGAGCAATATGCACCTTTTCAAGTTCTGTATAACCAGCAATCGAAATGATTTCCATACGGTCAAGCAATGGGCCTGGAACACTTGCAAGTGTATTAGCAGTTGCAACGAACATAACTTTCGATAAATCATATGGCTCTTCAATGTAATGATCACTGAAGTTATGGTTTTGTTCTGGATCTAACACTTCAAGTAACGCCGCTGATGGGTCTCCCCTGAAATCGTTAGACATTTTATCAATCTCATCTAATAAGAAGACTGGATTAACTGTTTTCGCCTTTTTCATACCTTGAATAATACGTCCTGGCATCGCTCCTACATATGTACGACGGTGACCACGAATTTCAGATTCATCACGCACACCACCAAGAGAAACACGTACAAAATTACGATTTAACGATGTTGCAATAGAACGTGCTAACGAAGTTTTCCCAACCCCAGGAGGTCCTACTAGACAAAGAATTGGCCCTTTTAATGAATTCGTTAACTTCTGTACAGCTAAATATTCAAGTACTCGCTCTTTCACTTTTTCAAGACCATAATGATCTTTATTTAAAATTTCTTCCGAATGAGTGAGGTCAATCATATCCTCTGTTGCTGTTGTCCATGGGAGAGCTAATAACCAATCAATATAATTACGAATGACACCACTCTCAGCAGAACTTACAGGTAATTTTTCATAACGATCTAATTCTTTCAGTGCAGCCTGCATTGTTTCTTCAGGCATTCCTGACTGTTCAATTTTCTCACGAAGTTCTTCAACTTCCCCGCCCTTGCCTTCTTTATCACCAAGTTCAGTTTGAATTGCCTTCATTTGCTCACGTAAGAAATATTCTTTTTGCGTGCGCTCCATTGAACGTTTCACTTTTTGTCCAATTTTCTTTTCTAGGCTAAGTAACTCTTGTTCATCTTGAATAATTGAAATAAGTGTATGTAGTCGTTCTTTCACAGATACAATCTCTAAAATCTCTTGTTTCTGCTTCGTTTTAATCGGTAAGTGAGAAGCAATTAAATCAGCTAGTCTTCCCGGTTCTTCTACATCAGCTACCGTTGCAAATGTTTCATTTGAAACTTTTTTCGAAACTTTAATATATTGTTCGAAATGCTCCAGTAACGTACGCATAAGAGCCTTCTCTTCTAAATCATCTTCTACTTCTTCCGTTACCGTTTTAATAGAAACTTGCACTATATTTTCTTCTTCGATAAACTCTACTACTTCTGCTCTATGTAAACCTTCTACAAGGACACGAAGCGTACCGTTCGGCAATTTTAACATTTGCTTCACTTTCGCCACTGTACCTACACTATATATGTCATCTTCTTTCGGATCGTCGATATTCATTTCTTTTTGCATTGCTAAAAAGATGATATTTTCATCCATTGCCGCCTGCTCTAGTGCTTGTATCGATTTATCACGTCCTACATCAAGATGCAGAACCATCGTTGGATATACGAGAATGCCTCTTAATGGTAGGAGGGGCACAATTCTTTCATTCGTATTCATACTAGACATAGCACCTCCATAATAAATTAAACTCCTGTTCAACTATTTTATATTACAATACATCTAGATGCAATTGCAGAGATTCTTCGCAATTGTTAATCCCCTGTTTTTTTGTGCCTCACGAAAAGAAAAAAGACTCCGCTTAAGCATACAAACTTAAACGAAGTCTGGCAAATTTTTATTATTGTATATTCTCACATTGATTGTGCATCTGTTTCGTCCAAATCATTATGTGCATCAAGCTCACGATGCATATTTTCCTGCATAAATGTTAATTCAAATACTTCTTTTAATTTGCGAACAGGAATGATCTCAATTCCCTTTATTGTATACAAAAATGGTTGCATGTTTTCAGCCGGAATGATGACTTTCTTAGCTCCCGCTTTTTTCGCAGCTTTTATTTTTGCGTACACACCACCAATAGGTTTCACTTCTCCGTGGATACTTATCTCACCTGTCATCGCTACTTCATTATTCACATACGTACGATGCACTGCTGAATAGACACCTGTTGCCATAGCAATACCTGCTGAAGGACCATCAATCGGGATACCACCAGGAAAATTAATATGTATATCATATCCTTCTGGCAACACATCTAGAGAACGAAGTACTGTTAACACATTATCAACAGAACCTTTCGCCATACTTTTTCGACGAATCGATTTCGTTTGATTTCCAATACTTTCCTCTTCTACAATTCCAGTGACATTTACT
The DNA here is from genome assembly GCF_044909215.1 of Bacillus sp. RC252. Classification (NCBI taxonomy): domain Bacteria; kingdom Bacillati; phylum Bacillota; class Bacilli; order Caryophanales; family Bacillaceae; genus Bacillus; species Bacillus sp. RC252. The sequence continues at coordinate 71,451 of NZ_JBIYDV010000003.1, forward strand.
GATCCTTTATCTTTCGCAGGAATAGCTGTTACCTCAATTTCTAATAACGCACCTGTATTCGGCCCATATACAGCAAGCCCGTTCACAAGACCGATTCTCGGAATTGGATAAATACGTTTTTCGTACTTTGGTGTAAGCTGACTAGAATGAACAACCCACTCAATATCTTCATCTTTAATGAAAGGTCGTTCTTCATTTATCGCCATACCAGCAGAAATTTGCACGAGATTAATTGCTTCTCGTCCATTTCTTGCATACATTCCAATCATTTCGATACCGTTCTCACCTACTTGCATCTCCACTTTGTCAGCTGCATTTTTCGCTACTTTTTGAATTTCTTCTGTATCTAACTCACGGAAGAACACTTCTAAACAACGCGACCTAATTGCAGGAGGAATTTCCTCTGGTGAACGTGTCGTTGCACCAACTAAGCGAAAATCTGCAGGTAAACCTTTTTGAAAAATATCATGTATATACGTTGGAATCATCGAATTTTCTTCACTATAATACGCACTTTCCAAAAATACTTTCCGATCTTCTAACACCTTTAGCATTTTATTCATTTGAATTGGATGTAATTCACCAATCTCATCAATGAACAAAATACCACCATGCGCATCTGTTACAGCCCCTTTTTTCGGTTGCGGGATACCCGCTTGTCCCATTGCACCTGCTCCTTGATAAATAGGATCATGCACTGAACCAATTAATGGATCCGCAATACCACGCTCATCAAACCTAGCTGTCGTCGCATCAAGTTCGATAAATGTTGCATTTGTACGAAATGGAGATTTCGGATTTCGTTTCGCTTCTTCTAATACAAGGCGTGCTGCCGCTGTCTTTCCGACACCTGGCGGACCGTATATGATCACATGTTGCGGATTAGGACCACAAAGAGCCGCTTTTAACGACTTAATCCCGTCTTCTTGCCCTACAATGTCTATAAAGGATGTAGGACGTACCTTTTCCGCAAGCGGCTCTGTTAAAGAAACCTCACGCATTTTACGAAGCTGCTCTAATTCTTTTTTCGATTCTCGATCAATTGAAACTTTTTGTGTTCGCTGATTTCGAAGTAAATGCCAAAAATACAATCCGACAATTACGCCAAAAACAAGTTGAACAAGTAAAAATATATTTGTCCAGCTCATAATTCATTTCCTCCCGCTATGTTTTACCTTTTAGTATTTCCTGGGAGGAATAGTGCTAAACATAAAGAAAAACAGCAATTATAAAAATTGCTGTTTCTTCTTCGCATTATGCAGATGTTTTTGTATCAAGTACAGTACCGTCTTGTAACACCAATTTCGGCGGTTCATTATCAGCTACTGTTTCTTTCGTAAGAATACACTTCTCGATATCTTTGCGAGATGGAAGTTCGAACATTACATCAAGCATCAAGCCTTCAATAATAGAACGAAGTCCACGAGCACCTGTTTTACGTTCAATTGCTTTTTTCGCAATCTCAACTAGTGCACCTTCTTCAAACTCTAACTCAACATCGTCAAGCTCCAATAATTTTTGGAATTGCTTAACAAGTGCATTTTTCGGTTTAGTTAAAATATCTACAAGAGCATCTTCATCAAGCGGCTCTAGGTTCGCAATAACTGGAAGACGACCGATAAACTCCGGAATTAAACCGAATCTTAAAAGATCCTCTGGTAAAACGTGAGATAAAACATGCTTCTCATTTACATCAGCATTTTTCTTCTCAGCACCAAATCCAATTACTTTCTCACCAAGGCGACGTTTAATAATAGGCTCGATGCCATCAAACGCTCCACCACAAATGAATAGGATGTTCGTTGTATCAATTTGAATAAACTCTTGATGCGGGTGCTTACGACCACCTTGAGGTGGAACGCTTGCTACAGTACCTTCTAAAATTTTCAGAAGCGCCTGCTGTACACCTTCACCAGATACATCACGTGTAATTGATGGATTTTCGGACTTACGTGCCACTTTATCAATCTCATCAATATAAATAATTCCTTTTTCCGCTTTTTCTACATCGTAATCAGCCGCTTGAATTAGTTTTAGTAAGATGTTTTCTACATCTTCCCCAACGTATCCAGCTTCTGTTAAAGATGTTGCGTCCGCGATTGCAAATGGAACATTTAAAATACGCGCTAATGTTTGTGCCAATAATGTTTTACCACTACCAGTTGGCCCAATAAGTGAAATATTACTCTTCGCTAATTCTACATCATCAATTTTGCTGTTAGAATTAATGCGTTTGTAATGGTTATATACCGCTACCGCTAGTGCTTTTTTCGCGTTATCTTGTCCGATGACATACTCATCTAAGATTTCACGAATTTCTACCGGTTTCGGTACATCTTTGAATTCTACTTCTTCGTCCTTCGCAAGCTCCTCTTGTACAATTTCAGTACAAAGCTCGATACACTCGTCACAAATGTAAACACCTGGACCTGCAACTAACTTTCGAACTTGCGTTTGTGTTTTACCACAGAAAGAACATTTTAATTGACCTTTTTCATCATTAAATTTAAACATATTTTCACACCCCTTACAAAGTGCTAACCTCTTGCCTTCGTATGTACACGATAAATGTATCGTATGTAAATACATATTATGTCACTACGTAGCGAGAAATACAAATAATATGACTAGTTATGTACAAATAAAAAAATTTTAAAACTTTTGAAATATGTATATTCGACTTACAAAGGCACTTTTCCTTCTTCATCGAAAAGTTTTATAAATATATTTCTATATTTATAAAACAAGGCACGATTAAAATCGCGCCTTGTTATTTTATTATGCAGCGTTGTCTACTAAGAAGTCTACAGCTTTACGCACTTTAAGATCTTCAGATAAAGCGTCTACGCTTCCAAGAGCTTGCTTGATAGCGTCTACTGGCATACCGTACATTTCAGCCATTTTTTCAACTTCTGCAGTTACTTCTTCTTCAGTAACTTCGATGTTTTCAGCTTCAATGATAGCTTCAAGAACAAGATTGATTCTTACACGTTTTTGTGCGTCCTCTTTCATTTGCTCTTTTAATTTGTCAGCGTCAGTACCTGTGAATTGGTAGTAAAGCTCAAGGTTCATACCTTGTTGGCTTAAACGTTGCTCGAATTCACGAACCATACGATCTAACTCAGTGTCGATCATAGCTTCTGGAATGTCGATTTCAGCGTTAGCAGCAGCTAATTCTACTACTTCGTCACGTACTTTGTGCTCAGCTTCGTGCTTTTTGCCTTCTTCTAAGTTTGTACGAAGTTTTGTTTTTAATTCATCAAGAGTTGCAACTTCTTCGTCAGCCTCTTTAGCGAACTCGTCGTTTAACTCAGGAAGCTCTTTTGTTTTGATTTCGTGAATTGTTACTTTGAATGTTGCTGGTTTACCAGCTAATTCAGCAGCATGGTACTCTTCTGGGAATGATACTTCAACTTCTTTAGAATCACCAGATTTAAGACCAATTACTTGCTCTTCGAAACCTGGGATGAAAGTACCAGAACCGATTGCAAGAGAATAGTTTTCGCCTTTTCCGCCTTCAAATGCTTCGCCATCAACGAAACCTTCGAAGTCGATTACAGCTGTATCACCATCTGCAGCAGTTCCTTCTTCTTTAACAACTAGTTCAGCTTGACGCTCTTGTAAAGCTTTTACTTCGTTCTCTACATCCTCGTCAGTTACAGTTGTTTCAACTTTTTCTACTGCTAAACCTTTGTAATCACCTAATTTAACTTCAGGTTTTACAGTAACTTTTGCAGTGAAAATTAAGTTTTGGCCTTTTTCGAATTTCTCGATGTCAATCTCAGGATGAGCAACTGGGAAGATACCAGCTTCATCGATTGCTTCACCGTATGCTTTTGGTAAGATGATATCTAAAGCATCTTGGTATAAAGATTCAATACCAAAGCGTTGTTCGAATAATGGACGAGGCATTTTCCCTTTACGGAAACCTGGTACATTAATTGTTTTTACTACTTTTTTGAATGCAGCGTCGATAGAGTTATTTACTTCTTTAGCATCAACTTCGATTGTTAAAACGCCAACGTTACCTTCTAATTTTTCCCATTTTGTAGACATTTATTCTTTCCCTCCAACTATAATAATGTATGCACATACCTTTATAGATCAAAATTTTTATTATCTCTTTCTTGAAATAACAAATGTACAAATAACCCTCTAGCAAAAAGCTTTCAGATACAATGTTCCAATCTACTAATTGTCTAAAAGACAACTACGGTATATTTTGTTCGAGACTAATATGAAACATATTAAGTAAGAGAATTATACTCCTCTTCTCTTACAAACAGGCAGATTTCTGCCTTTTGCAACCCTTACATTATAACATAGAATGTGCTCGTTTCAATAACTGAACGATTCTTTTTCATAATTATACGGGCAAATACCCTTCTCTTTCAATGCGCAGTAACCATTGATAGGCAATATGAAATTCCTCAAACTCAATATTGTATGCTGTCATAAGTTCTTCTTCATCAATAGCCAATCCGAAACGCTTTCTTCCAATTCTCTCTAAGACAGCAGCCCAAATTTCTACTTTATCCATTAATAGAGGGAACGGAAAAACGCTAATTTGTAATTCTTTCCAGTATGTAACCATCGTACTAAATATATCTGGATAATTTTGCTCTAATCGGTTTGAGAATTTATGTATAATTTTATCGGATTGCTCCTCATTATGACCTGTAAATGCTGGAATCACCTTTATCGTATTTCCAAACTTCTCTACTTCTATCTCTTCTTCTATTTGATTTTCTACCATTTTATACAAAATAGAAGTTTTTAAATAAGGATGCTGATCTTCGTCTATTAAAAATTTCTTTAAAGTAGGAAGTGCGAGATCCAGGTCTTTTAACGAAAGTTTCTGGATCACTCTTAGCTTTTGACCAAAGTTTTCTCCAAAAAGCCCATCGGTAAATTCTTCTAATTCAAAATTCGAATCCACTAGCGGTTTATCTTCTTCATTCAGCATCCCTTGCGCAAACAAAGCAAGCTGCGCCAATTTTTCCTTTTGCTCAGGAATTATATCTTTCGTTTGCAAAACTTCCTCAACAGTTTCAATGACACCTTCATAATCATTTGTTTGAACTAAAATAGTTACATACGTTTCAAGAATATCACCAAATAATACAGCTCCTGTTTCAAGCAACTGCTCACATTTTTCTTTCGCTTCTTCCATACGTTTTAATTCTAGCAAACAAATAACGGAAGCTAATTCTGTTTGTTCCGTTTCTGCATTATACTGACGTAATATTTCAAAGCAGCGCAATGCATCTTCGAATTCCCGCTCTTTCAACGCTAAAAAACCTTTATCAATATAGCGTTCTGATAGTTGCGGAAACAATACGACCGTATTTTCTTTTTTATCCATACGTCCGCCTCTTTTTCTAGATTTTAATGATCTTCAAAGTAAATATATCAAATGCGTAATGAGAACACAACATTCCAAAAATATTTATTTGAAATATAGGAATATTCTATTTTCATAACAAAAAAGCAACAAACTTCTAAATGAAATTCATTTTTCACAAACAAAAACCCTCAGCAACAGACGGCAGAGGGTTCATCATTAATGGAAAGCTTTTATAATTGTGGGGTATATAACAAGGGTAATAATTTGGAGAACAATAATTGCCATAACAATCATGCTAAAATAGAAGATTGGTTTACTTCGCTTCATTAAAAACATAATAATGAGCATCGTACAAGCAAACAAACTTAAAAAGAACAAACTCGTTGTCGAACTGAGTATACCACTCGGGACAAAGAACAATAAAACTACACTACAAGTACCTATAATTCCAAATAACCATTCCATTCATTCACTCATTCCCTTTCCCTCTCATGGCAGTTTTTTTCTACGCTACTAAATGTTTTACAACATCAATTACATATGTTAACTTTTCATACGCCACAAACCCAAAAGCTACTGTTAAACCCGTTACGATTAATCCTTTCATCATCTCTTCCTCCTCATTTATCGTTGTTATCTTCATTATATAGGATTAGTAATTTGTTACCATCGAACTTCCTTACACTTACCTTACAGAGTTGTAAGATTTCAAAAATAGATTTAAAATCATGTTAATATATTTTTGTACAATTAAAAATTTAATTTACAAGGGGGATTATATATGTTCAAAAAAATGGCAGCTGACGTTTTAGGATTAAGCGATGTAGGTTCCGTTATCACACCAAAAGATTACGATAAGGTCGATGCTGATGATTACGTAATGCATGAAGATGGGGAGAAAATTTACTTTCTTATTAAATCTAAATCAGATGAATATTGTTTCACAAACAAAGGATTAATTCACCTAGATGGTACAAGTGCCACAAGCAAAAAACGTACATTACGCCGCTTTAGCTATAGTAAATATCAAATTAAAAACGTAGCACTTGAAACTGCAGGAACGATTGATTTAGATGTAGAAATTAAATTTCAAATGGGAGATGAGCATTACTCAATTGATGTTCATAAAAAACATATTGAAGAATTAAAAGATTTATATAAGGCTCTTCTTAAAATCGAAGAAATTTCATACGACAACGACATTAAATTGCAGTATGCACATAAAAGTTTAGATATGGCATCTAACGCTTTCAGCCGTATTTCAAATGCACAAGTAAATTTAGCAGAACAGTTTAAAGAGATGAACGAGATCGCCTTTAACTGGCTCGTTGATACGAAAAAGCAATATAACGTGAAAGATTACGGTTTTGTCTTTGAAAAATTTATTAATAACTAATTTAAAACAAACAAAAAACCTTGTTATCAAAAGATAACAAGGTTTTGTTAGCGTCCCAGGAGAGATTCGAACTCCCGACCGTACGCTTAGAAGGCGTATGCTCTATCCGGCTGAGCTACTGGGACATGGAGCGGGTGAAGAGAATCGAACTCTCGACCAGAGCTTGGAAGGCTCTTGTTTTACCACTAAACTACACCCGCATATGTTATTTTATTTTTCTTCGTTAGCGCCGTTGCCCTATCGACAATATTTATTATATTCATAACTACTTATAAAGTCAACACTTTTTTAAAAGAGGATAATTTTTCTTATCCTCTTTTAAAAATTGCTTGTTCCACCAGCTGTCCATCTAATGTTTCAAAACGAACTTCTATATGATTTTCATCCATTTCTAATAAAGCGAATGTTTTTTCCACACGAGAACGTGGGAGCAAAATACTTCCTGGATTAATAAATAAAATCCCATCACTTAATTCTGCCCCTAATATATGAGAATGTCCAAAGCATGCTACTTGCGCTCCTACTTCTCCTGCATGATACGCTAACGTTTGTAACGTCATTTTCACATTATGACGATGACCGTGTACAACTAAGAAACGAATTCCATCTACATCAGTTACAATTTCATCTTGAAAGTTAGCATAATCACAATTCCCTTTTACGACTTGGAAACCTTGTAGCTCTTCGTGAGCAGGTGTTAGCTCTGAATCACCACAATGAATCATGACATCTACTTTCCCTTCGTAATTCTCTTTTAACTGCTGTAATTCCTTCACAGAGCTATGACTATCGCTTACGATTAAAGCTTTCATCAATCTCTCTCCCTTATTCTTCTAAAAACCATTCTGGGATTTTTTCTTCTAATTTACGAAGAGCGCGTCCGCGGTGACTAATCGCATTTTTCTCATCCGAATTTAGCTCAGCCATCGATTTTTTATATTCTTCTACATAAAAAATCGGATCGTATCCGAAACCATTTTCCCCGCGGCGCTGTTCTAGAATTTTCCCTTCGCACGTTCCGTTTACAATAACCGGCTCTTTATCCACTTCAGGGAAAGCAACTGCTAGCGCACAGTAAAAACGAGCTGTACGTTTTTCTAAATCGAAGTCAGTTAACCCTTGTAACACCTTATCTATATTCGCCTGATCATCTTTCGGCTCCCCAGCAAAACGAGCTGAATACACACCTGGTTTCCCGTTTAAGGCATCTACAATAAGACCAGAGTCATCCGCAATTACGATGGAATTCAACTGTCTACTAAGACTGTCCGCCTTTAAAATTGCATTTTCTTCAAATGTTTCACCAGTTTCTTCGACTTCTTCAATATGAGGAAAATCGTGTAAAGATTTCACTTCTAAGTCAAATCTCTCAAATAACTCAGCAAACTCACGTACTTTCCCAAGATTTTTCGTCGCTACAACAACTTGCTTCATATTTTCCACCTCTACTCTATATGAGATACGATGTCACCTAATGCTTCTTTTTGCTTTTCAACAAGTTGGAAAATCCCTTGTTCAGCAGCATCAAGTAATTCATTTAATTCAGCTCTGCTAAACGTCGCTTCTTCTCCAGTTCCTTGCACTTCAACAAACTGACCTTTTCCAGTCATAATAACGTTCATATCAACGTCTGCTTTAGAATCTTCAGCATAATTTAAATCTAAAACAACACCTTGTTCTTCAACAACACCTACTGACGTTGCCGCTAAATAATCTTTCACCGGAATTTTAGATACTTTGTCTGCTTGCAATAATTTTTCAAAAGCTAATACCATCGCTACATAAGCACCTGTAATAGAAGCTGTTCTCGTTCCGCCATCCGCTTGAATTACATCGCAGTCAATCCAAACCGTTCTTTCGCCAAGCGCTTCTAAATCAACAACCGCACGCAATGCTCGTCCAATTAAACGCTGGATCTCCATTGTGCGCCCTGTTACTTTCCCTTTACTTGACTCCCTGATTGTACGTTGCTCTGTCGCACGTGGAATCATTGAATATTCTGCTGTTACCCAGCCTTTTCCTTCTCCGCGCATAAACGGCGGTACACGCTCTTCAATTGTCGCTGAACAAATTACCTTTGTATCCCCAACTTCAATTAGTACTGATCCCTCTGGATGTTTTAAATAATTTGTATGAATATGTATATGGCGTAGCTCTGCTTTTCCTCTACCATCTACTCGCATAAAAATAACCCCCTCATAAATACTCTCATTAGTATAGCCAAATTTAAATGTACGATATGTATAACAATAAAAGAAGGGGAACTCAAAAAGCAATTCCCCTTTCTTACATAAGTATATCAAATTATTCGCGATTAAAAACTACCTGTATTCACGTTTTGTGGACGATTAACAGGTTTTATTAACTTTTCACCTTTCTCATCCATAAGATTTGCTTTCCCATTCACTTCAATAGAAACATTTTTCACACCTTGTTTTTCCGTTAAAGATAAGACTAACGATTTCAACACATAATTTGAAATCATATTTTTGTCTGGGTTCACAAATATATTTTCATTAAAGTTTAATGTAATATTTCCGTCCTTCACTTTCGGATTCGTAATAAGCTTAGCTCCTGGATTAAAATCATTTAGTAGTGATCCTTGAATCGGACCTTTTACAAGCTCATCCACAATTGCCGAGTAATCATTTTCTTTTCCTTCTGCAACGCGCCTTGTTACCGGTACGTAATATTGCTGCTTATTATTTTGCGCCATAAAGTAAAGTGTAACCGGTTTTGTATGCGTCACATCTGCTACTTGTTCATCATCAAAGTTAATTCCATTCGCACGACTTACACCTTCACCAAGCGGTGTACCCGCAACAGGCATCTTCGCTAACTTTTCACCATTTATTTGGAACTGCACTTGTTTTATTTCTGTAAATTGAGTCAAAGTCCACGCAACTGATTCAACAATTTGACGTTCTTCTTCTTTTGAATAATTTTTCATTTCTTTAGAGAAATCAATTACTGCTGTCCCGCCTTTTTTCAAATTCAAGGTCATCGTCGTATTCGCTGGAAGGACTGCTCGAAATCCATTTGGCAATAAATTTGTAACTGGTCCATCTTTCACAAGATACTCTAACGTTTGCTGTACAACTTCATTCGCTTTCGGAGTAGGCATTGCAATAGTTTGCGGTACGACATATCCATTTTTATCAACGAGGTATAACTCTCTATTTACTGTTTGCTCTTGTTTATCTTTTTTAGCAGTTTCTTTCTTTTCACCTTCTGTATACGTAACTTTTTTTGGCGGATCAATTTGTTCTGTCGCTTTCTCTTGATTTAACAAGCCACACCCTGATAATAAAATCGCACTCACAGTAGCACCAACAACCCATTTAAAAGTGGATTTAGGCATGCCATTCCCCCCTAAAATCTAAGTTTGTACTATTATGTATACGAGCTGTTTCATATTTTAGAACAAGCTATAGCTACTTACACAGAAAAAACCCCTGATTTCTCAGGAGTTCTCTTATATGAATCTACTATTATTCTGTTTCTAAATTGATATGCTTCACATTTTCAATCGGCTGACCGAACCACTTTGATGCAATTTCTTTAAACAGACCTATTTTACCAGTCGTTAAAAAGAGATGATCACTTTGTTCTTCTCCCTCATTTAACATCTTACTATGGTATAAAATCGTGCTTACCTCACGCGCTGTTTCATCACCCGAACTAATTAATTGTACTTGATCCCCCATTACCTTTTTAATAACAGGACCTAAAATCGGATAATGTGTACATCCTAGAATAAGCGTATCAATGTCAGTACTTTTCAACGGTTGCAATGTTTCTCTTACAACTTCATACGCCATTTCACTTTCGAAATTCCCACTCTCTACAAGCTCAACGAAAGGTGGGCACGCTAAACTTTCTACCATAACACGGTTATTAATAGACTTTAGTGCCTCTTCATAGGCGCCACTTTTTACTGTTCCAATCGTTCCAATAATCCCAACATGATACGTATTTGTCACTTTTAAAGCTGTACGTGATCCTGGATGAATAACTCCAACTACTGGAATTGGTAATTGTTTCTGCATTTCTTCTAAGACAACCGCAGTTGCTGTATTACACGCAATAACTAACATTTTGATATTTAAATCTAATAAATGCTCCGTCATTTCCCACGTAAATTGACGCACTTCTTCACGAGAACGCGGACCATAAGGGCAACGTGCTGTATCTCCTAAATATATAATACGCTCTTTCGGCAACTGACGAATTAATTCCTTCGCTACTGTTAAACCGCCCACTCCTGAATCAATAACACCGATCGCTCTATTCAACTTAATCACCCGTTTTCTCATTCATCATCTTATTTTATCATTATATTTTACACACTTTAAGTTCGCTAACTTAAAATGCCCCTGTATAAAATTTTTCATTTGTACCTGTATAGACCAGGACCTTTTTTTATTTTGCTCCTTTTTTTCATAATTTGCAAGACAGAAAAATAACCGACCTTCTATATGAAAGTCAGTTTCTTCTATATAAAATGCTCATTCAAAATAAAACTCCCGCTACCTTTATTAATAGCGGGAGTTTTATTTCTATAATTTATTTATCGCGTTCTTTATAGCCTTACCTATTTATATAGGAAACATTCTTATCATTCATATGGAGCATGAAACAAACAGAAAAATAGCCGACTCTTTGTATAAAAGTCGGCTGCTTTCTTATAGTTCGAGCTCTCCCATACGAAGAAGCTCAACAACTGCTTGTGAACGTCCTTTAACCCCTAGCTTTTGCATTGCGTTTGAGATGTGATTACGTACTGTTTTTTCACTTATAAACAGTTCACCTGCAATTTCCTTCGTCGTTTTATCTTGAACCAGTAATTCAAATACTTCTCTTTCTCTCTTTGTGAGTAACGGTTTAGATTGATACGCTTTTTCCTTCAACTGGTATAACCCTCCTTGCTTAAGCCAGAGCTGTATATGTGTAAGTTGGGTGTTTATTTAGTCAAGATATTGTATGAACGAAATGTGCAGGTGGTGAATGAAAATGGGCTTTATTTCTTATGTTATTTTAGACTTTTATACAGTGCGTACACTCTTTTTATCCACTTACTTTTCAGTACGCCATATTTGTTCTAGTAATATGCTGACAACTGTACCTACGAACAAACCATTTCCGAATATATATTGCATCACAGACGGCAAGGATTGGAGTGCTCCAGACGGTAAAAACATAACACCACTTCCAAATAATATAGCAACTCCTAAAATCGTTATATTCCTTTCGCTCATTGGCACTTGTTTTATATTATGAAACCCAATTCCAATTAGCTGTACGAACGAAGCCATTAAAACCGCAGATGCGACCGCGGATGGCAGAGAGGCTAAGTAGCGGATAATACTTGGAAACAGCGACATACCGACTAATAGTACGCATGCAAATAAGAATGAACGCATGTACTTTTGATTTGTTAAACGTATGAAACCTGCCGTTGCTGGTAATGGAACGACACCTACAGTTGAAAACAAAGAGGAAATCATATGCGAAATCCCTCCGACCCACGTACCATTTCTCAACTGTTTTTGTTCAATAGTCGCTTTATGAATCGTAGCTTGATTGATTGCTATAATAGCTGCCACTGTATTTGAAACTAAAATACATACCATAACGAAACTTGATACAGCCATACCTGTATTCCATTTTGGAATTCCCCACGCGAATATATGTGGAAGTTGCACAAAATGAGTTACTTGAGATGGGATCGTCACTTTTCCTGCAATGAGAAAAATAATCCAGCCACTAATTAGCCCTATTAAAACCGCATAACTTTTAACAAACCCTTTTCCAAAGTTGGAGAGTATGACTACGAATAAAAATATGCCAAAAGCAATTAATGCTGTAAATCCATCAATTTGAGAAACAGTAGCTGTAATTCCTAGCATTCCTTTTAAAAATACACCACTTAATTGTAAACATAATAAAAGTAAGAACGTCCCTGTCACGAGCGGCGTAAATAAAAATAAAATACGCCCGATAAATCCCGTTACTCCTAGCCCTATTAAAACAACTCCCGCAACCATCATTCCTAATTCTAAAATTTGCAATGTACTATGTAATTGATCCTGCCCTACAGTTGCATAAGCAAGCACGGTAAATACACCAACCCAAGATCCAGCTGGTCCATCCGCAATCGGAAGCTTATGTCCAAGCCATCCTTGTAAAAAAGAAGATATACCAACTACGAAAAACGTACGCTGCATTAAATAAAATACTTCTTCCGTCGTAAGATGAAATAATCCGCCAACGACAATTGGTAGCGCGATTGAGTTTGCTAATAAAAAAATAAACCATTGCAAAGTTCCCATAATATGATTTTGATTATGTTGATTGTCCAAACTTTTCATCCCTTCTTGCTTCCTTATAAGGAAGTATAGTACTTCCCTGTTTCTACTAAATAAAAAAGAAGGGTTCTATTTTCACAATTAGAACCCTTCTAAAAACATCTAAACGATTCCTCTATACAAGATTATCAGATTTCACTTGATCTAAATCCCCTATAACAACATTCCCTTTATACATAACTACACGCTTCTCTGTTTGACGAGCCACTGCTTCCGCGGCGCATGTTGCATTCGTTAAAACAAAACTTGCCTCATCCCCTACATTCGGCCACACTCGTTTCCCTTCATTATTTAACGTTTCTTTCCCTCCAGTAATAAAACGAAGAGCTTTCCCTAAAGACCTTTCATCACTCCAACCAAATCGTTCTGCCAATCGATTTGCCTTTTGAAGCATATCACCTGTGCCGAACGGAGACCAATGATCTGTAATACTATCATTTCCTAATGAAACTTTAACTCCTTTTTTATCTAGCAATGGAATTGGGATTACTTGTTTACCGATTGGAACGGTTGAAGTGATATCAATCTTTAATGCTGCTAGTCTTTCTGCCACTTCTTCAGCTTCTTTATTAGTAACACCACCAAGTCCAAGCGCATGACTAATTGTTACACGACCTTGCCATCCTGCTTCCTCTGTTAGACTTGCCAATCTCTTCATTGTAAACGTTCCAAGATTATTTGCATCATGCAAATGAATATCAACATCCGCATTAAACTCTACCGCAATGTCCATAATCGTATGTAATGATTTTTCAATATCATTATCTACTGTAGCTGGATCCACTCCGCCGACTAGATGCGCCCCCATACGCATCGCATCTTTTACAAGTTGCACAGAATTACTGCGCAACAATCCATGTTGCGGAAATGCAACTATTCTACCAGACAACCGATCTTTATATGTTCCTAAAGCCGCTAACGTTGCCTCTAAATTACGAAGTCCAATAACCGGATCCACATTACAATGCGTTCTAATATTTGTTGCGCCATTTCGAAGCAATAACTCTAGCATATTTTCCGCCCTGTCTTGAGCAGTTGCTAATTGCTTTGGTAAAATCGTTTTTTCTTCATTAAAACGTGTAAAAATATTTTCTGCTGGCATACAAGCTTTCCAAGGCCCACTATAATATGTTTTATCAATATGAATATGCATCTCTTCAAAAGCTGGTAAAACTAATAAACGATTAGCATCAAAAGTTAACGTTCCTTCCTCTTGAGCGATTCCCGATATAATTCTTTTAAATCGCCCATCTTCAATAAGAAGACTGCATATCTCAGTTTCCGTTTGTGAAATTTTCGCTTCTTCATATGTATAACCTGTTTCAAGCTTTACATTAGTCAACCAATATAATGTCATTACCATTCCCCCACCTTATATTAGAAAATACGTCACATCCTCATTTTCATTTTAATACCAACTGAAAATTAAGACAATTAATCCACTGTATTGTCCTTTCACAAAAAAATGTAATATAACCTAATGGTCTTCTCATAAATTTCCATATAGAATAAAAGTACACTGTATCACTCATACATAACAGCGGTGATATAAAAAGGAGAGGATCATAATATGTCGAAGAGGTTATATAAATCCGAAACTGATAAAATGTTATTTGGTATATGCGGTGGTTTAGGAGAATATTTTGATATTAGCTCTACTCTCATTCGCATACTTTGGGTCATTGCTATTTTATGTTTTGGGACGGGGTTTTTAGTTTATTTTATTTGTTTATTACTTATGCCACACTCTTACTAATAACATTCTTTCATATATTTGAGCATAGCGTATAAAAAATCCCCTATAGATTTTTCTATAGGGGATTTTTTCATGAAGAATATTTCATCGTTAAATGTAATACCGCTACTTCATCCTCTTCATTTTTATAACTATGTTTCTTATTAGCTTCAAAATGAATGGAGTCAAACTCATTTAGCACATATACGTCATTCTCAACTTGAATAGAAACTTTCCCTTTCATTACTGTTACAAGCTCAATTGCTCCTTCATGATGAGCTTCCGGTTCATATATACTATTCGCTCTTAAACAAGCACGGTGCATTTCCATCCCTGTTTCTTTCGTGTAACGGAACATCGTTTCTAAATGCCATGCTTGTCCTACATCTACTGCAAATCCTTCTCCGCAGCGCGCAACAGCTACAGGTTCTCCAACAACCATTAATCTCGATAAAGGAATCGATAACCCTTTCGTTATTTTCCAAATGACAGCTAACGTTGGATTCGTTTCGCCTCTCTCAATTTTCCCTAATGTTAATTTACTAACCCCTGTTTTTTGGGCTAATTCTTCTAAACTTAATTTTTGTTCATTTCGAATTTGTCTTAATAGCTGACCTACTTGCTGAATTACTTCTTTCGTTTGCATATCTTCATTTTCTTTCATCTATAAAACCACCTTAAAGTATAAAAAAGTTTACTTTTATTATATTAAAGTATATTATACTATACATAATTATTTTTTCCAAAAGGAGTGTTATATTTCATGCGCGCAATATTACTAGGTCTTTTATCATCGGCCTTTTTTTCTGCAACCTTTATTATTAACAGAGCAATGAATGTATCTGGAACAAGCTGGGCTTGGACTGCTTCCTTCCGTTTTCTATTTGCTCTCCCTATTTTATTCCTTATCGTTTTATTTCGCAAAAACTTAGGAGCTTTATGGGCAGAATTAAAAAAACATCCATTTGTATGGATCGGGTGGGGCTCGGTCGCTGGCATCGGCTTCTATTCTTTATTAAGTTTCGCAGCTGTTTTTTCTCCAGCTTGGCTCGTTGCTGGAACTTGGCAAGTTACGATATTAGCAGGTTTACTACTATCACCATTATTTTTCGTTAAAATAGAAACGAAATCAGGTACAAAACTTGTACGTGGAAAAATTCCACTTCGCAGTTTATATGTAGCATTATTTATTTTACTTGGTGTAATTTGTATGCAAGCGACTGCAGCGGGTCATATTACAATGACTCAGTTCATCTCGGGATTTTTACCTGTCGTATTAGCGGCTTTCTTATATCCGTTCGGTAACCGAAAAATGATGGAACTTGTTGGCGGGCGTCTTGATACATTCCAACGTGTATTAGGAATGGCAATCGGAAGTCTCCCTATTACAATCCTACTTGGTATATACGGATTTTCCACTACCGGTATTCCATCATCAAGTCAAATGATGCAAGGATTTTTGTTAGCATTATGTTCCGGAGTTATTGCGACGATGACATTTTTCTTTGCTACTGACTTAGCAAAAGACAATCTTGCTTTACTTGGAGCTGTTGAAGCAACACAAGCTGGAACGATGGTCTTCACTGTGCTTGGTGAGATTATTTTCTTAAATGGTTCATTCCCTAGCGGGCTGTCACTGATTGGGATGATTATTATCATGCTAGGAATGATCGTAAATAGTGTTTTAAACCGTTCTGTTCCAGTCATTAAACAAAAAAAATCAGCATAAAAATAGATATGGTTCTTCTTCATAGAACCATATCTATTTTTATTATCTCCCTATTTCGCCTTATCAGAATAGTATTTCATTAGCTGTTTATACTAAAACCTATGTTATAATACCTTTCATGTGCATTAATAGGAGGTAAATCATGTTAAAAAAAGCAATTGCTGAATTTATTGGTACATTTGTACTTGTATTATTCGGAACTGGAGTAGCTGTCATTGGTGGCGGAATTGAAGGAATTGGAACATTAGGTATCGCTATGGCTTTCGGATTATCTATCGTGGCTATGGCATATAGCATTGGAACAATTTCTGGATGTCATATTAACCCAGCAGTATCAATCGCTATGTTCATCAACAAAAGAATGAACGCTATGGAACTTAGCTATTATTTATTAGCTCAAATTTTAGGTGGTTTATTAGGAACTGCAACGTTAGTAACAATTTTACGATCTGCTAAATTACCTTTAGATAATTTAGGACAAAATAGTTTTGGAACTCTTGGTTTATCTGGAGCATTTTTAGTTGAACTCATTTTAACTTTCGTATTTGTTTTAGTTATCGTTGCTGTAACAGGTAAAAAGGGAAGTTCTTCTTTAGCTGGACTAGTAATTGGTTTCACATTAGTATTAATTCACTTATTAGGTATTCCGTTAACTGGAACATCTGTTAACCCAGCTCGTAGTATCGCACCAGCTCTATTCGCTGGCGGAGAAGCAATTTCTCAACTATGGGTGTTCATCGTTGCCCCAATTTTTGGTGGTATCGTAGCAGCTGTTGTAGGAAAGTTTATTTTAAATACGGAAAAATAGAACTTTCAATATTTCCGAATAAAAAAAAAGCGAGCCCTCATCATGAGGAAGCTCGCTTTTTTTTATTCTTTAATTTTCGACTTTAAATTTGTAACTAATTGCTGCACCGTTACATTTGCAAGTACGTTTTCCATCGCTTCTTGCGATTGTATTAAAATAATCTCTAATACCGATTGAATATTAGCTCCTACTGGACATTCAATGTTGGGATTTTCATGGAAAGAAAATAGATGTCCTTCTTCTACAACTTCCACAGCTTTATATACATCAAGTAATGTAATTTCATCTAAATCACGAGCAAGTGTCGTACCACCTTTACCAGCTTGTACATCAACAAGTCCTGCTCTCTTCAACATTCCTGTAATGCGACGAATCACAACTGGATTTGTATTCACACTACCAGCAATCCATTCAGAGGTACAGCGAGAGTTTCGATCTATTGCAAGTAACGTTAACATATGAACACCTACTGTAAAACGACTACTAATTCCCATCTGCACACCCTCCTTTTTATTCATTCTATTAAAAGACAACTCTTATTATTATATACTATTTTTAATTTATACATAAAGTGAAACTTTAATCAGTGGGGGTTTTGTTCATCCCCCACTGATTATTAGTTGAACCAATCGGGCGTTTACGGGCAGTTGATCTCCCATCTAACTTCTTTGCTCCAGCTGAATTTTGAGATGGGAGTTTTACTGCCCGTTAATGCGGGGTAAAGAAAAAGCATGATTCCATTAGAAAATCATGCTTTCCCTCTATTATTGACGCTTTATAAATTTCGCTAAATCTTTAAACTTCACTTTATCAGAGTAATTCATTACACCATTTACATAGATACGACTTGTAACAGCATTTAATATACCAATTGTCGCCAATAAAACTACTAATGTTATCGTAATCTCTAGCATACCTGCTTCACCGGCTACAATCCGCGAGAAGGTGACCATCGGTGTGAAAAACGGAACATACGAACTTACAACAACAATAGTACTATTTGGATCACTTAATGATTTAATACTAATGAAGAATGCAGCCATGATCAAAATCATTATCGGGAAAGATACAGCTTGTAAATCCTCTGTCTTAGACACAACAGCTCCAGCCGCAGCGTACATCATCGCATAAAGTAAATACCCCGTAATGAAATAAACAAGAAACATACTTATAACCTTTGCATCTAATTTTGTAAAGTCAATTGGAACACCAAGTAATGAAGCACTTTCTAAATCGACCCAACCTAACAAATAAGGAATAAGATAACCACACGCCAATATTACAAGTTGTAATAACGCCGTTGAAACAACCGCCAAAATTTTCGCATACATCATCGTAAGAGGCTTTACTTTCGGAAGCATTACTTCCATTACACGTGACGCCTTTTCAGATGCAATATTCATTGCGATTGTATTTCCGAAAGCTACAATAAACATATACAAAGCAAATGTAAAGAAATATGCAATTCCGAAAGAAGATGTACGATCTTTTATCGCTTCTTGCTTCACTTGAATTTCTGCTTGTAATTGCTGCGCAATTTCTGGTGAAACATTATTTTTTGCAACCGTCACCTTCGTATATTGTTGTTTTAAATAACCCGCCATAATCGCAGAAGTCGCTTGGCTTGGAAATCCATTATACATATATGTAACTGCTGGAGTCCCATCCTTTTCCGTCACATGGAATAGACCATCTAAATCTCCCTCTTCTACTTGCTTATGTAGTTTATCAAAATCATCTTTTGAACCGACCGTTATTTTTGCTGATGGCAATAGCTTATTTAGCTCTTCTTTTTGTACTTTGTATGTGGAACTCTCTACTACAACTGCAATTTTATCTTTATCCTTATTTTTATCATCGCCTGAAGTAAAATGATTAAATGCAAAAATCCCAAACACAACCAAAAATAAAATCGCACTCGTAATTAATGATTTTTTAGATAAAAATGCTTCTTTAAAATAAAATGAAAATACATGAGAAAATTTACGCATCTTTATTTCGCCCTCTCTACAAAGATTTCGTTTAACGTCGGCTCTAACATTTTAAATTGTCGTAAACCAACACCTTGTTCTTGCAACTGTTGCAAAATCTTTAGAGCTTCTGCATCGCCTTGTACTTTTACATAAAGAAGGCCTTGTTGTTTTTCATACGGAACGTGTATAGCTTTTAATCCCTTTTCATTCTCTACTGTATCTTCAATCGTTAAATTACGAAAACCGTATTCTTTCTTAATATCACTTAACTGTCCTTCTACAACCGCTTCGCCTTTTTTCAAAATACATACATGTTGGCAAAAAGCCTCTACTTGCTCCATACGGTGACTTGATAAAATAATTGTCTTTCCGTCCTGTACTTGTTCTCCAATAATACTAGCTAGCATTCCCGCATTAACTGGATCAAGTCCGCTAAATGGTTCATCTAAAATAAGAAGTTCTGGATCATGAAGAAGAGCAGCAATCAATTGAATTTTTTGCTGATTCCCTTTCGAAAGTTCTCCCGCCGTTTTAAATTTATATTCTGGAATTGCTAAGCGTTCTAACCAGTGATCAATTGCAAGATCCACTTCTTTTTTCGTCATTCCTTCTAATCTGCCAAAATATCGCAACTGATCTATTACTCTACTTTTTGTATATAATCCTCTTTCTTCTGGTAAATATCCAATTGTTACCCCGCTATCACCAAATGATTTTCCATCCCACGTAATAGAACCTTCATTTGGCGTTAATAAACCTAGTAACATTTTAATTGTCGTTGTTTTCCCTGCACCATTTCGGCCAAGTAACCCTAACACTTCACCTTTCGGTAACGAGATTTGCAAACCATTAACTGCTTTAGATTCTCCGAATATTTTTGTTAAGTTTTGAATTTGTAAACTCAATGTATAAAGCCTCCCCTTTAGTATCATTCGTACCCTCTGTTAAAGCCTATGATTGTTCAGAATGAAATATAGTACTATATTTCATTCTCTTATATGTATCACTACATCTAACCCATCATTTGTTTCATTTAGTTAAAATTGTAAATAAAAATCCTGTTTTTGTCAATTATAATTGTCATTACGACAATAAAACTTGTCAAAATAATTATTATTATTTAACCCATCTTTCTAATATAGGACAAACTACTACATATACAAAAGACAATATGCAAATGTTCATAAAAAAAAATATAAAAAGCATTATATTTTAATATATAATATTAAATGATTTACTAACATCAAGGAGGATACATATGAAGATGAAGAGGGGTATTACCACTTTATTATCTGTAGCCGTTCTTTCCACATCGCTTGTAGCATGTTCAGGAACAGCTGAGAAAACAGTGGCGAAAGAAGAAAAAGTAAAATTAACAGACCAGCAATTGATGGCTGATTTATGGTATCAAACAGCTGGTGAAACGAAAGCACTATACTACCAAGGATATAATATTGGTCAATTGAAGCTTGATGCAGCTCTTGCAAAAGGCACAAACAAAAAACCTGCTATCGTACTTGATTTAGATGAAACTGTTTTAGATAACAGTCCTCATCAAGCAATGAGCGTAAAAACAGGAAAAGGCTATCCTTATAAATGGGACGATTGGATTAGTAAAGCTGAAGCTGAAGCTCTTCCAGGCGCGATTGATTTCTTAAAATATACAGAGTCTAAAGGTGTAGATATTTACTACATCTCAAATCGCAAAACGAATCAACTAGATGCAACTATTAAAAACCTTGAGCGCGTAGGGGCTCCTCAAGCAACGAAAGAGCATATCTTATTACAAGATCCGAAAGAAAAAGGGAAAGAAAAACGTCGTGAACTTGTTTCTCAAACACATGACATCGTCCTATTCTTCGGTGACAACTTATCTGATTTCACTGGTTTTGATGGAAAATCTGTAAAAGATCGCAATGAAACAGTGGCAGAATCAAAAGCACAATTTGGTGAAAAATTCATCATTTTCCCTAACCCAATGTACGGTGACTGGGAAGGCGCTTTATACGATTATAATTTCAAAAAATCAGATGCAGAAAAAGACAAAATTCGTCATGAAAACTTAAAATCATTTGATGCAAAATAACAAAGAGGATGGCTTGCGCCATCCTCTTTTATTGCATATTTCTTGTTAAAGGCAAGATAAACACTTCAACACGTCTATTTTTCGCTTTTCCTTCTGGCGTATCATTTGGTGCAATTGAGCGGTATTCTCCATAACCAACTGCACTAAATTTTTCTGGTTGCAATTCTTTATTTTGGAGTAACACCTGCATGAAATTAACTGCACGCTGTGTACTTAACTCCCAGTTTGATGCAAACTGAGCATTTGCGATAGGAACCGTATCTGTATGACCCGACACTGTAATTTCACGAGGTGATGCTGAAACAAGTAGGTTAGACATCTCTTTTGCAATCCCTAACGATTCCAACTTCACATCTGCTTTCCCTGAATCAAATAGTACATTTTCTAATATCGTTAACATTAATCCTTTTTCAGTTAACTTAGTTTGAAAAGAAGAGGATAATTGTTTCTCATTAATATATTGATCAATCTTTTTTTGTAATGCTTTCAACTCATCCATTTCTTTTTTTTCTTTAGCTCTATCTTCCGCTTGTTTTTTTGCTTGTTCTGCCTCAAGGCTATTTGCTGATAATTCTTTTTCCTCATTTGGTTTTTGATCGCTTAAAAATTCTTTATTTCCTGTTCCACCGGCTAACTCACTTCGAAAAGCAACTGCCATCTGTTTAAACTTCGCAGCATCTATACTACTCATTGCGAATAATACGATGAACAATGCAAATAACAACGTTAACATATCAGAATATGGAATTAACCAAGTTTCATCGATATGCTCATCATGTTTTTTCTTTTTACCTCTTCTATTTTTCTTACTCCGCATTTTTTTCTGCTCCTTTTTCTAGCTTTTTACGCTCAGTTGCAGAAAGTGCACCTAAAATACGGTTCTTCATAATAAACGGATATGTACCTTCTTGTAACATTAATAAACAATCAATAATTAAACGTTTCTTCTCTAATTCAGCAGCAGACTTTTGCTTCAATTTGTTTGCAAATGGATGCCATAATACGTAACCTGAAAAAATACCGAAAATCGTTGCAATAAACGCACCTGAAATAGCATGCCCTAGCTTTTCAATATCAGTTAAATTTCCAAGTGCAGCTACAAGACCAATAACAGCACCTAAAACCCCTAGTGTAGGTGCATATGTACCAGCTTGCGAAAAAATAGCAGCCCCTTTTGCATGTCTCTCTTCAATCGCTTCTAATTCGGCTTCTAAAATTTGTTCTAAATCCTCTGCAGATACACCATCAATAACAAATTTCATACCACGCAAAAGAAATTCATCTTCAATTTCATCTAATTGTTGCTCTAAAGACAAAATACCGTATTTTCTACTCTCAGATGTCCAATGAACAAATAATTCTAGCAATTGTTCATAACTTAAATCTTTTTTATTTGAACCAAAAAGAACTTTAAATAATTTTGGAACTCTTTTTAGTTGATTCATCGGAAATGCAATACACACTGCAGCAAATGTACCGACGAAAATAATTAGTGCTGCCGCAGGGTTTAGTAAGGCTGTTATGTCAGCACCCTTGACGACCATTCCTACTACTACTGCCAACACTCCTAAAATGATTCCAATAATTGTTGCAAAATCCATTCCCATTCACTCCTAGTCTATACAAGAAGTCCTTTATTCTTAATAATCGCTACATCTTCTTATATACATATATTACATAAAAAATGAACTTCATGAAAGATAATAAATGAATTATATGAAAAAACACTACATTTTCTGACATTTTCTTTGCGTTTCTATTACGTTATGACTCTTATATTTCTTTTTCAATAAACTAGACTTATAATAAAAACGATACATATTTTATTAAGAAAGGACAGTGATTACAAGGTATCATGAAAAAGATAATAATTATTTCTGTCACTACTATTGTAATCGGTATCACATCTTTCGCTTACTTTGGTTCTAAATCACCACTGCAAAATGAGGCGAAAGCTGTCGAAAGTCAAAAACATAGTAACCATCCAAAAGAAGAGATTCCTGCTTTCCCAAAAGCTGATCATAATGCAAAGAAACTAGATGATAATTTTTCCGTTGTAACAAACCCAGATTCTGCTCTTGTGTTAGTCAATAAACATCGTAAATTACCAGATGGGTACATTCCAGAAGATTTAACGAAACCGAACGTACCATTTACTAGTCCAAAAGATAAAGAGAAAACATTACTTCGCAAAGATGCTGCAGACGCTCTTGAAAAAATGTTCCAAGCAGCGAAAAAAGAAGGTTTAGAACTTACAGCAGTTTCAGGTTACCGTTCTTACAAACGCCAACAGTCATTACATAATACATATATTAAACGCCAAGGAAAAGCTGAGGCTGATTCGGTAAGTGCAATTCCTGGAACAAGTGAGCATCAAACTGGTCTAGCAATGGATATTAGCTCAAAATCCGCCAAATTCCAATTAGAACCAATTTTCGGAGAGACAGCAGAAGGAAAATGGGTTGCAGAACATGCCCATGAGTTCGGATTTGTCATTCATTATTTAGAGGATAAAACAGAGACAACAGAATATTCATATGAACCGTGGCACTTACGCTACGTTGGCAATCCATATGCCGCATACATATATAAGCACCACCTAACATTAGAAGAGGCAACGAAGGACAAAAAATAAGAGAGCGAATCGCTCTCTTATTTTTCTTTTATTCTATTATTGTAATAATTCCTTCCATTCCTCAGGCCACGGTTCGCCTCTTCCAGTTTTTTTCGATGCTTGGACCATCATACCGCGTCCAACTAAACAAACTTCTCCTTCTGCATTTTTGACCATATAGTGTAAATCTAAAGAGGAATTCCCAACCGCTCCCGCCTTTACATATACTTTCAACTGCTCATCAAAATAAATTTGTTTAATAAAATTGCATTGTAGATCTGCGACGACTATCATCGTTTCTGATGATTCATGTGTCCATTCTTGCATAAATCCGAGTTCTTTAAACAATGCGATACGCGCTTCTTCAAAATATGTAAAAGCAACGACATTATTTACATGTCCAAACATATCTACTTCACCAAAACGAACTTTGACAGGATTATAAAATGAAAAACCACTTTCCCATTGCTCAAAGTCTTCAATATAAGAAATTCTCTTCATCGTTCCCTCTCCTTTTCGCCCTTAAAATAAAGTGAAACTTTAATCAGTGGGGGTTTTGTTCATCCCCCACTGATTATTAGTTGAATCAATCGGGCGTTTACGGGCAGTTGATCTCCCACCTAGCTTCTTTGCTCCACCTGAATTTTGAGGTGGGAGTTTTACTGCCCGTTAATGCGGGATAAACAGAATAAACAGAAATATAAAGTTATAAATATTGCCTCTTCAACATGAAGAGGCAATATTTATTAATAGTTATTGTCGCTACCAAAGAAATCTTTGAACGATTGAATTGTTGTATCACGGTTTAATGCTGCAATTGAAGTTGTTAATGGAATACCTTTCGGACATGATTGCACACAGTTTTGAGAGTTACCACAGTTTGCAAGTCCTCCATCACCCATAATTGCACGTAAGCGATCTGCTTTATGCATTTCACCAGTTGGATGCGAGTTAAATAAACGCGCTTGTGAAAGCGGTGCTGGTCCAATAAAGTCAGACTTACTGTTTACGTTCGGACATGACTCTAAGCAAACACCACATGTCATACATTTCGAAAGTTCATATGCCCATTGACGCTTTTTCTCTGGCATTCTTGGACCTGGCCCTAGGTCGTACGTACCGTCGATTGGAATCCAAGCTTTAACACGTTTTAACGCGTTAAACATACGGCTACGGTCAACTTGTAAATCACGTACAATCGGGAATGTCTTCATCGGCTTTAAGCGAATTGGTTGCTCTAACTGGTCAATAAGGGCTGTACATGATTGACGTGGTTTTCCGTTAATCACCATCGAACATGCTCCACATACTTCCTCTAAGCAGTTCATATCCCATGCGATCGGAGTTGTTTGGTTCCCTTTTGAGTCGACAGGATTACGGCGAATTTCCATAAGCGCCGAAATAATATTCATATTAGGACGATATGGAATTTCAAACTCTTGGTCAAACTCTTGTGCATCTGGGCCATCTTGTCTCGTAATGATGAGGCGGATTGTTTTCTCAGACATGTTGTTTATCCCCCTTCTCTTCACCCTTAGCAGCTACATCATGTTTTGAGGAATAGTCACGTTTACGTGGTTTAATTAATGAAACATCCACTTCTTCGTAATGGAATGCTGGTGCCTTTCCTTCTCCCTCAAATTTCGCCATCGTAGTTTTTAAGAAGTTTGCATCATCACGATTTGGGAATTCTGGTTTGTAATGCGCTCCGCGGCTTTCATTACGGTTATATGCGCCAATTGTAATAACACGTGCTAACTCGAACATATTTGCAAGTTGGCGTGTAAATGAAGCACCCTGGTTACTCCATCTTGCTGTATCGTTAATGTTAATGCGTTTGTAACGCGCCATTAACTCTTCAATTTTCGCATCAGTTTCTAGTAACTTTTTATTTTCACGAACTACTGTAACGTTATCTGTCATCCATTCTCCAAGCTCTTTATGAAGAACATATGCATTTTCGTTACCATCAAGCATTAAAATATTGTTAAATTTCTCTGTTTCGATTAATTCATTTTGCTCATATACAGTAGATGAAACAGCATCAGATGATTTAGAAAGACCTTTCATATACTCAATTGCGTTCGGTCCTGCTACCATACCACCGTAAATTGCTGATAATAATGAGTTCGCACCAAGGCGGTTACCACCGTGCATAGAATAATCACACTCACCTGCTGCAAATAAACCTGGAATACTTGTCATTTGCTTATAATCAACCCATAATCCGCCCATTGAATAGTGAACTGCTGGGAAGATTTTCATTGGTAGTTTACGAGGATCATCACCTGTAAATTTCTCATAGATTTCAATAATTCCACCAAGTTTAATATCTAGTTCTTTCGGATCTTTATGAGAAAGATCTAAGTACACCATGTTTTCACCGTTAATACCTAGTTTTTGCTCTACGCAAACATCAAAGATTTCACGCGTTGCAATATCACGAGGTACAAGGTTTCCGTAAGCTGGATATTTTTCTTCTAAGAAGTACCATGGCTTACCATCTTTATATGTCCAAACACGTCCACCTTCACCACGTGCAGATTCACTCATAAGACGTAACTTATCGTCTCCAGGAATTGCCGTTGGATGAATTTGAATGAACTCACCGTTCGCATAATATGCACCTTGTTGATATACAGCAGACGCTGCTGTACCTGTATTAATAATAGAGTTTGTTGATTTTCCAAAGATGATACCAGGGCCCCCTGTTGCCATAATCACGGCATCAGCTTGGAAACTTTTTATCTCCATAGTTTGTAAGTCTTGCGCGACGATTCCTCGGCACACACCTTCATCATCTACAACAGCTCGTAAGAAATCCCAACCTTCATATTTCGTTACAAGTCCTGCTACTTCATGACGACGTACTTGCTCATCTAATGCATATAGTAATTGTTGACCAGTTGTTGCGCCAGCAAATGCTGTACGATGATGTTGTGTTCCACCGAAACGACGGAAATCCAGAAGTCCTTCTTCCGTACGGTTGAACATAACACCCATGCGGTCCATTAAATGAATAATACCAGGTGCTGCATCACACATCGCTTTAACTGGTGGTTGGTTCGCTAAGAAGTCCCCACCATAAATTGTATCGTCAAAGTGGATCCATGGAGAATCCCCTTCACCTTTTGTATTTACGGCACCGTTAATTCCACCTTGGGCACATACAGAATGTGAACGTTTTACTGGTACTAAAGAAAATAGTTCAACATTTACTCCTGCTTCTGCCGCTTTAATCGTTGCCATTAAGCCGGCCAAGCCACCGCCGACTACTATAAGTTTCCCTTTCATGCTCTCCCACTCCTTACTGGTTTGCTAGCTGTGGATCGATGAACGCTAATAATGCACTCACACCTACATAAGATAGACCTAAGAAAATAGCTAATGTTACATAAGTAGAGATTCTTTGTGAACGTGGAGATACTGTAATTCCCCAGCTTATGCAGAATGTCCATAGTCCATTTGCAAAGTGGAAAATTGTTGAAACAACACCAACTAAATAGAAACCAAACATAAATGGGTTGTTTAAAATATCTGCCATCATATCATAGTTTACCTCTTTACCTAACAATGCTTGAATACGAGTTTCCCAGACGTGCCAAGAAATGAAGATCAGCGTAACGATACCTGAAATTCGTTGGAAGACGAACATCCAGTTACGGAAATAGCCGTAAGATACCGCATTGTTCTTAGCTGTAAATGCAATATATAAGCCATATATAGCATGGTACAGTATAGGTAAAAAGATGATGAAAATTTCTAGCGCATACCGGAATGGAAGGAGCTCCATAAAGCCTGCGGCTTTGTTAAAAGCCTCTGCTCCTCTTGTTGCAAAGTTGTTTACAATTAAATGTTGCGTCAAAAAGACACCAACCGGGATGACCCCCATTAATGAGTGCCACTTACGAAACGTATACTCGCGGCCTTTCATGTCCCCATTACCCCCTTGAATGTTTGACTGCTGTTTTCAGATTAATTTACAACAATAATGTTTTTTCACTATTGGCATAAGAAAAACTGAAAAAATTATTCAAAATATTTCAGCATAATTTGATTCCAAGTTCATTTTACCCCTATTTTTGTCGAAGCGTCAAGAAAACGTATACATAATTTGCATATAATTTGCCAATTCTTTTTTTTTCTTATATATTCAGATTTACCCAAAGAAAAATCTGTTTTTATAAATGAAAAATGTTATATAATAATCCCTATAGAAAGAGGGGAATATTGTGAGCAAAAATACAATCGATATAACATCTTTAGAAGATGTTTCATTGAACGCCTTCGCTTATGAATTGCTACGTGAAGAATTACTACCTGATTTAATTGGTAACGATTTAGATGGTATTTTATACTGGGCCGGTAGAAACCTTGGGAGAAAATATCCGCTAGAAACAATTGAAGAAGTCATTCAGTTTTTTGAAAAAGCTGGTTGGGGCACTTTAAGCATCATTGAACATAAACGTCGTGAAATGCAGTTTCAACTTAAAGGTACACTTATTACTGAGCGTCAAAAACAAAAAAGACATTCATCTTATCAATTAGAAGCTGGATTTATCGCCGAGCAAATTCAAAGACAAAGAAACGTCGTTGCAGAGTCCTATGAGGAACAGAAAAAACGTTCAGACTCTATTACATTTCTTGTTAAATGGGATATAAAAGATCTCATTGAAGTGTAGCATCTACTTACAGTCAACTAGACATATAAGTTTAGTTGACTTTTTTGTATATTCATTCAGGTGAGTTTATTTTAAATCTTCAGAAATTATACCAAAAAACAGAAGACGTTGTAAACTACAACGTCTTCTTATCTGTTAAATAAGTATATATCATCTCTGCAACATTTTTCGGCATACCTGCTTCGACAAATTCAGCTATGGAAGCTTCTTTCATCTTTTTTAACGAGCCAAAATGTTTTAACAATACCTTTTTTCGTTTATCGCCGATTCCTGGAATATCATCCAATGCTGATTGAATGACCGATTTCCCGTGCAACTGGCGATGGAATGTAATTGCAAATCTATGCACTTCATCTTGAATGCGTTGCAATAAATAAAATTCTTGGCTATTCCTCTCAAGCATCACAGGTTCAGGCGGATCTCCAATGATTAAATGTGATGTTTTATGTTTGTCATCTTTTACAAGCCCTGCCATTGGAATATATAATCCGAGTTCATTCTCCAGAACATCACTTGTAGCGGCCAGATGGCCTTTTCCACCATCAATAATGATTAAATCTGGTAAAGGTAAATTTTCTTTAAGCGCCCTCGTATAACGGCGTCTTACAACTTCCCTCATAGACTCGTAATCATCAGGACCTTGAACCGTTTTAATTTTATATTTCCGATATTCTTTCTTCGCTGGTTTCCCATCGATAAAAGCAATCATTGCGGAAACGGGATTTGTCCCTTGAATATTCGAGTTATCAAACGCTTCAATACGATATGGGGTTTCAATGCCCAGCTGCTTCCCTAAATTATCAATGGCTTTAACCGTCCGCTCTTCATCACGTTCAATTAAGTGAAATTTCTCTTCTAGTGCAATTTTTGCGTTTTTATTTGCTAATTCTACAAGGTCTTTTTTCTTCCCACGCTTCGGCTGTGTCGCTTCAACTTCTAAAAAGCGCTCTACTAATTCTGAATCTATACTTCCTGGAACAACAATTTCCTTCGGCTTGAAATGACTACTGTTTTCATAAAATTGACCGATAAAAGTTAAAAATCCCTCTTCTGGTTCATCATAAATCGGGAACATAGAAACATCACGTTCAATTAGCTTTCCTTTTCGAACGAAGAAAACTTGAACACACATCCACCCTTTATCAACTGCATATCCAAACACATCACGATCCACTAAATCACTCATAATCATCTTTTGCTTTTCCATAATTGCATCAATATGAGCAATTTGATCTCGCAACTCTTTCGCCCGTTCAAATTCTAGCTTTTCTGAAGCCTCATACATCTTCGTTTCTAATTCTGAACGAATTTCTTTATGCCCACCGTTTAAGAATTTAATAATTTCATCAACAATTTCTTTGTTTTGCTCATCCGTTACTTCTTTCACACAAGGTGCTAAACATTGACCCATATGATAATACAAGCAAACTTTATCTGGCATATTTGAACATTTACGAAGTGGATACATACGATCTAATAATTTCTTTGTTTCATGTGCCGATTGCGCATTTGGATAAGGCCCAAAGTACTTTCCTTTATCCTTTTTTACATTTCGCGTAATGAGTAAGCGCGGCTGTTTTTCAGCTGTAATTTTAATGAAAGGATATGTTTTATCATCTTTTAATTGAATATTATATTTTGGATCATATTTTTTTATTAAATTTAACTCTAAAATAAGAGCCTCCAAATTTGAGGAAGTCACAATATATTCAAAATCAACAATTTCTCCAACAAGCCGAAGTGTTTTCCCATCATGCGAACCAGTAAAGTACGAGCGCACACGATTTTTGAGTACCTTTGCTTTTCCGACATATATAACCGTTCCCTGCTTATCCTTCATTAAATAACAACCAGGTTGATCGGGCAAAATTGCTAACTTCTCTTTTAAATGCTCGTGCACTCGTCTCCCTCCATTTCTACATGCTTATCATTTTTATTTTCACATAAAAACATACTATGCCAAAACACCCAACATACGTTCTTTTATTGTAACGGAAAGGTTGTAAAAAAGAAAATAAAAAAAGCTACCAAATGGTAGCTTCTTTATTTTAGAAGTGTTTAGAAACTAATTCTACTAACGCTTCTTTCGGTTTATATCCTAACGCTTGATCAACCACTTTACCGTCTTTTAATACGAAAAGAGCTGGAATGCTCATTACTTCGAATTGACGAGCAGTTTCTTGGTTTTCATCAACGTCCACTTTTACTACTTTTACTTTCTCGCCTAACTCTGAATCGATTTCCTCTAATACAGGAGCGATCATTTTACAAGGTCCGCACCAAGGCGCCCAGAAATCTAATAGTACAACACCTTCGCTAGTTTCAGCTGCGAAGCTTTGGTCATTTGCATTTATAATTGCCATTTTATTTCCTCCTTCAAGTATATTCTACCAAGAGTATATCATTAACTTTTATACGTGGCGAATATTATGTATCGTTATGTATTGTAACAAAAAAATGTTCCTTTATACTATATAAAAATATGGATGAAATACTAAAAAGATGAGAGACAGGGGATCTCTCACCTTTTTCTATATATAGGGGTACTTCACTTGGAACTCAAGGGTACTCAAATCATGAATGTACTTTTAACTTTTTAAACTCTTCTGTTAAAAGAGGTAATACTTCAAACAGATCACCGACAATACCATAGTCAGCTACTTTGAAGATACTAGCTTCTGGATCTTTATTAATCGCAACAATTATTTTTGAATTAGACATACCAGCTAAATGCTGAATCGCACCAGAAATCCCGCATGCAATGTATAGGTCTGGTGTAACAACTTTACCTGTTTGACCAATTTGTAATGAATAATCACAGTACTCTGCATCACAAGCACCACGAGATGCTCCAACAGCGCCGCCTAGTACGTCAGCTAATTCTTTTAACGGTTTAAATCCTTCTTCACTCTTCACACCACGTCCGCCAGCTATAATAACTTTCGCTTCAGAAAGATCAACACCTTCTGCAGTTTTACGGACAACATCTTGAATGATTGTACGTAAATCTTTCACATCAACTGTAATAGAAGACACGTCAGCTGTGCGAGACTCGTCTTTTTCAAGAGTTGCAATGTTATTTGGACGCACTGTCGCAAATAATATACCACCTGTTACAATCTTCTTCTCAAATGCTTTACCAGAGTAAATCGGACGAGTGAAGATAACATTTCCACCTTCAACTTCTAAAGCCGTTACGTCAGAAATTAAACCAGCTTCTAATTTCGCTGCTAATTTTGGTGATAAATCTTTACCAAGTGCCGTATGTCCAAATACAATGCCTTCTGGCTTTTCTTCAGCATATACAGCTAAAAACGCTTGTGCATATCCATCAGATGTATATGATTTTAATTTATCATTTTCAACTGTCACAACGCGATCTGCACCGTAATGAATCAATTCATTTGCAAAAGAGGCAACGCTGTCTCCAACTAGAAGACCTACCACTTCACCGCCTTCTGCAATTGTTTTTGCTGCTGCTACCGCTTCAAACGAAACGTTACGTAGCGATCCATCACGAACTTCACCCATTACTAATACTTTACGAGCCATAGATTTTCCCTCCTGCATATATAATTTCGTATTTTATTAGATTACTTTCGCTTCTGTATGGAGCAACGATACAAGTTCTTTTACTTGATCTTGCAGCTCGCCTTGTAACACTTTTCCTGCATCTTTCTTAGGAGGCAAATAGATTTCAATTGTTTTTGTTTTTGCTTCCACATCATCTTCTTCTAAATCTAAATCATCTAATTCTACTTCTTCTAGTGGCTTCTTCTTCGCTTTCATAATACCTGGAAGTGATGGATAACGCGGTTCATTTAAACCTTGTTGCGCTGTTACTAGAAGAGGTAATGATGATTCAATTACTTCTGTATCCCCTTCAACATCACGCTCAATCTTCACATTTGTACCATCAATTTCAAGCTTCGTAATCGTCGTTACGTATGGGATATTTAACGCTTCAGCTACTCGTGGACCAACTTGTCCAGATGCACCGTCAATCGCAACGTTCCCGCCTAAAATTAAATCGATTTCTTTATCTTTTAAATATTCAGCAAGCACTTTTGCTGTTGTAAATTGGTCACCATTCTCAACATCATCTTCAATGTTAATTAGTACCGCTTTATCACAGCCCATCGCTAATGCTGTGCGAAGTTCTTTTTCACTATCCTCGCCACCAACTGTTATAACAGTAACTTCTCCACCTTGTGCATCTCTTACTTGAATCGCTTCTTCAATCGCATATTCATCGTAAGGGTTGATGATGAATTCCGCTTCGCCATCGTAAATTGCACCGTTTTTAATTACGATTTTTTCTTCTGTATCAAATGTTCGTTTCATGAGTACGTAGATGTTCATTTCATTTACCCCCTTATTTTTCAGAAAGATTCTATCAATTTTAAAATTCTGTTAATTTTTATTAAAAAAATAATTGGACTACCTACCACTAAATGAAGGCTTACGTTTTTCTAAAAACGCTGCTACGCCTTCTCTTCCATCTTCACTCGTAAATACTTCACCAAAAATCTGTGATTCACGCTGTACACCTTCATAATAATGAGACGATTTTGTCGTTTGTAATAACTCTAGCACAGCACGAGTTGTTGCTGGGCTTTTTCCAGCAATCTGTTTTGCAATTTTAAGCGTATCTTCTAAAATGGATTCTTCAGAAAACACTCCGTTAACAAGTCCCCATTGTAATGCTTCTGCACCAGTAATTGGTGTACTTGTTAACATCATTTCACAAGCTTTCGCTTTACCAACATAACGTGGTAAGCGCTGTGTACCTGCAAAACCAGGAATTAATCCAAGTGTTAATTCAGGTAAACCAAGCTTTGTACTTTCAGTTACAAAGCGCATGTGGCAAGACATAGCAAACTCCAGGCCGCCGCCAAGTGCCGCTCCATGAATTGCCGCAATAACTGGTTTTGAACATTTTTCAACACGCTCAAACGTAACTTGTCCAAGCTGTGCTAACTCTGTTGCTTGCTTCGCTTCAGTAACAGATGTAAATTCTTTAATATCTGCCCCTGCTGAGAAGAAGCGTCCTTCACCATGTAGAACAACAACACGAATGTTATCATCCTTTTCCACTTGATCGATTAATTCAGTAACGTCATGCATAACTTGTGAAGACATCGCATTAGCTGGAGCATGGTTTAACGTCGCCACCGCGATATGATCTTCAACTTTTACAGATAGGAATTTCAACATGATCCCTCCCATTATTTACGATAACCACAAGCTGCAATAAGTAGCCCATGTACCGTTTTTGAAAGTGCGACCAGATCATACTTATGATCGCTCATTACCCAATTGGTCACAACTTCATCTACTGTTCCAAAGATCATTTGTCTTGCCACGCGAACGTTTAAATCCGCCTGAAATTCACCTTGCTTTATACCTGTCTCTAAAATCTCATCCATAACTTGTAAGTAGCCTTTTAATACTTCATTTATTTTAAGGCGCAAGTCTTGATTGGACTGCCTTAGCTCTAATTGCGTAACGATAGCAAGAGGATCATTTTGTGACAACAGCAAGAAGTGCGTTTCTACCAACATGAATAACTTCGCTACAGCGCTTTCAATTCCTGCTATTTTTTGACGAATTGTTTCAACAAATTCTCCCATCTTCTCTTGGAATAAGGATATTAATATATCTTCTTTATTTTTAAAATATAAATAAATCGTGCCATCAGCTACCCCAGCTTGCTTTGCAATTTTAGAAACTTGCGCTTGATGGTATCCATTCTCCGCAATCACAATGACTGCAGCATCAATAATCTGATTGTATTTCGGTCTATTTTTCTTCACTTTACTGTCCCCTTCAAGAAGATGACTGAATGAATAGTCATTCATATTCTTATAATACTGACTATTTAGAAAAGTGTCAATCCTATTTTTTCAAAAAGAAAGGGCCTTAGCCCGTTTGCTCATCCTCATTCTTTCTCTTCTCTTCATCTATTAGGACACGACGTAAAATTTTTCCGACTGTCGTCTTCGGCAACTCACTTCTAAACTCATATACCTTCGGAACTTTGTAAGCTGCTAAATATTTACGTGCAAACAGATCTAATTCTTCTTCAGAACACTCAGCGCCTTCTTTCAAAACAACAAACGCTTTTACAGTTTCCCCTCGATACGGATCAGGAACACCGATTGTTACCACTTCTTGCACCTTTTCGTGTTCATATAACACTTCTTCTACTTCACGAGGATATACGTTAAAGCCACTAGCAACGATCATATCTTTCTTACGATCTTTCACATAGAAAAAGCCATCCTCATCCATGTATCCTACATCACCTGTATGGAGCCAGCCATCTTGCAGTACAGCTGCCGTTTCTTCTGGCTTATTCCAATACCCTTTCATAATTTGTGGGCCCTTTACAACGATTTCACCAATTTCACCTGGAGGTAATGACTCTCCTGTTTCAAGTGACATGATTATTGCCTCTGTATCCGGCCACGGTACCCCAATACTTCCCGGCACACGCTTTTCCCACAAAAAATTCCCATGTGTAACTGGTGATGACTCCGTTAATCCATAACCCTCTACTAATTTACCACCTGTAACTCTCTCAAACTCCTCCTGCACTTCTACAGGAAGCGGTGCAGAACCACTAATACAAGCCTGAATTGAAGAAATATCATATTCTTTTAAAAGAGGACTATTTAATAGAGCAATGTAAATGGTTGGTGCTCCTGGAAATAGTGTAACTTTATGTTTCTTAATTGCTTCAAAAACCATTTTCATATCAAACTTCGGAATAAGCACCATTTTATATCCTTGCATAATACTTAAATTCATTACAGCTGTCATCCCATACACATGAAAAAACGGAAGAACACCAAGAATTACCTCTTCTCCTTCTTTACAATTATATAACCAATGAGCTCCCATTAAAGTGTTCGAAACGAGGTTTTTATGCGTTAACATAACCCCTTTTGGAAACCCTGTCGTTCCCCCTGTATACTGTAAAAGGGCTAAATCATTTTCAGGATCACATGGAACTTCAACATTAGTACTACTTTCCCTTTCTACCGATTTCCAAAGATGAATCGTTTCGCTTTCCGACACATTCACAACAAGATTTGCCTGCTTTTTTTGTACAAATGGATAAAGTAAATTTTTAGGAAATGGTAAAAAATCTGCAATACGGGTCACGATAATGTGCTCAA
This sequence comes from Bacillus sp. RC252, assembly GCF_044909215.1. NCBI lineage: Bacteria > Bacillati > Bacillota > Bacilli > Caryophanales > Bacillaceae > Bacillus > Bacillus sp. RC252. The sequence continues at coordinate 107,373 of NZ_JBIYDV010000003.1, forward strand.
GCTTTGTTGCAGTTTGAACGTTAGTAACTCTCGGAAACACTAAATCCAGGCAAAGAATAACTTTTGCCCCTGAGTCATGAAGTTGGTACTCCAGCTCTCTTTCTGTATAAAGAGGATTCGTTTGTACGACAATCCCTCCCGCAAGCAAAGTACCATAATAACCAATTACAGATTGCGGACAATTCGGTAACATAATCGCAACTCTATCGCCTTTTTCAATACCAAGCCTTTGAAGGTAATTCGCAAATTTCTTTACCTTGTCATGGAAATCTGAAAATGTAACATCTTTACCTAAAAAGTGAAGCGCTTTCTTTTCTGGATAACGAGCAGCCATTTTCTCTAAATATCCATGAAGTGGCTGAATATCATAAGAAATTGTCCCTGGAATTTCATCTGGATAACTCTGCAGCCAAGGTTTTTCCACTCTCATTCCCCCTTCCAATACTTGTGAAAATAAATGAATGTTCATTCATGATAGTTGTTTTCATTATATTATAGTCATAACAGCGTTACAATCATAATATTCTGACTTTTTTATAACTATGCTTTACTTCCTTAACTTCTTATTATATGTAGAAACTCTCCTAATTTTAAAAGAATAAGAGAGTTCACGTTACTTAGCTTAATCTTATAATCGTTAAAACTGCACCAGGTGTAGTCGTTGATAACGTGGCAACAGCTAACAATCCAAACAACTGCAAACTAATTGCACTCCCCGCTGCAAGAGTCGTAATAATTGTTGCACTAAATGATGTCGTTGCTAATGCAGGGGAATTGATAGTTCCAGCAAGCGGTGCACCATTAATTGTAATTCGCGAACTAACTAATAATGAAGCCGTTATATTAATTGTATATGAAATATAATAATTCCCCGCATTTGCGGCCGTAAATACTGTGTTCCCCCCCGATACTGTAATTCCTGGACCGATATTTTGATTATTTGGAAGTGGGACATTTGTTCCACCAAGAAGCACTGATATTGCCGCTCCTGATGTATTATTCGCAAATGCATACGTCGCAGTTATACTTGTACCTGTTACTCCCGTCGCTCCTGTTTCACCCGTTGCTCCTGTTGCTCCTGTTGCTCCTGTTGCTCCTGTTGGGCCTGTTGGACCTGTTGGACCTGTCGCTCCCGTTGGACCCGTTGCTCCCGTTATTCCCGTTGCTCCTGTTGCTCCCGTTGCTCCCGTTGCTCCTGTTGCTCCCGTTGCTCCCGTTGCTCCTGTTGCTCCCGTTGCTCCCGTTGCTCCTGTTGCTCCCGTTGCTCCCGTTGGACCCGTTGCTCCCGTTGCTCCCGTTGCTCCCGTTGCTCCCGTTATTCCCGTTGCTCCTGTTGCTCCTGTTGCTCCCGTTGCTCCTGTTGCTCCTGTTGCTCCCGTTGAACCTGTCGCTCCCGTTGGACCCGTTGCTCCCGTTGAACCTGTCGCTCCCGTTGGACCCGTTGCTCCCGTTATTCCCGTTGCTCCCGTTGCTCCTGTTGCTCCCGTTGCTCCTGTTGCTCCTGTTGCTCCCGTTGCTCCCGTTGCTCCCGTTGCTCCTGTTGCTCCTGTTGCTCCTGTTGGGCCTGTTGGACCTGTTGGACCTGTCGCTCCTGTTGCTCCCGTTGAACCTGTCGCTCCCGTTGCTCCCGTTGCTCCCGTTATTCCCGTTGCTCCTGTTGCTCCCGTTGCTCCCGTTGCTCCCGTTGCTCCCGTTGCTCCTGTTGCTCCCGTTGCTCCCGTTGCTCCCGTTGCTCCCGTTGCTCCCGTTGCTCCCGTTGCTCCTGTTGCTCCCGTTGCTCCCGTTGAACCTGTCGCTCCCGTTGCTCCTGTTGCTCCCGTTGCTCCCGTTGCTCCCGTTGCTCCTGTTGCTCCTGTTGCTCCTGTTGCTCCTGTTGCTCCCGTTGAACCTGTCGCTCCCGTTGCTCCCGTTGGACCTGTTGGACCTGTTGGACCTGTTGGACCTGTTGGGCCTGTTGGACCGAGCTTAGGAACTGTCCCATCGCAACTAAAACAGCACGAATCAACATGTAAACCATTTTGATTATTACATCCACAATATCCATTTGCATTATTACTCCATAAAGACATGTTGACCCTCCTTCGTGTTCGATCTTTTAAGTAAGCCCACTAATTAAAAATATCTTTCTAATAAAAATCAGTTTTTATTTTCCTTATCAACTATCCGCTCTGGAACAAACCTTTTATAAACAAAGTTTTTTTCCTTACATTCTAATAAATATTACATGCAATACGCTCTCTTTTCGCTTGTACTTTCGCCTTCCTCATTAAAGGAATTTCAGCTCCTTCAACCTTGATACACGTATATATTTTAATACAATATATTAAAATCCGTATAAATCGTTATTATTTCGTCAAAATTCCCAAAAAATATTAGCACTTAAAATACCCTCATATTTTGTTAAATTAACATTTTTTCCTTCTACATATATTTTTTGCTGAAACTCTTGTAATTGATAGACCTTATTACTTTTTCGTTTATAATCAATGGCTTTAAATTTCGCAACAGATATAAGCCAATTTCTAAACTTCCCACGATTTTTATCATAACTATTAATGTTGTACCAAACGATTAATAAAATATCGTCAACACATTCATCCACTAGCACCTTACTATGTGCCGTATCTAAAACACTATGAACCACTCTTTACTCTATTCTTTATTCATTACATATACGAATGAAAAGATCGATTTTCTGACACTTTTACAAATATTTTCTAATTATTTTTATATCGTATCAATATATATTGAATTTTTTCTATAAAAAGGGAATGAATTAAGTATCTCGAATTTAATCTATGAACATAAGTAGGGGGGATAACAATAATGTACCAAACCATTGAAGGTTTTCTACAATCATGGACATACGAAGCTGAGTCTACTCAGAAGATGCTCGATGCATTAACCGATGAATCTTTATCACAAGAAATTGCACCTGGGCACTGGACGTTAGGCAGAGTTGCTTGGCATATCGTGACTGCAATTCCTGTTATGCTATCTGGAACAGGGCTTCAGTTTGAAGGAGAAACGAAAGATTATCCTGTACCAACTTCAGCAAAAACAATTGCAGATGGGTATCGCAAAGTGAATACGGCTTTTATTGAAGCACTTCAAAGTGAGTGGACTGATAAAGACTTAGCTACTATTAATAACTTCTTTGGTCGTCCTATGCCGAATTCTATATTTTTAATGACACTCATCAATCATCAAAATCACCACCGCGGACAGATGACTGTTTTAATGCGTCAAGCTGGCTTAACAGTCCCTGGCGTTTATGGTCCTGCAAAAGAAGAATGGGCTGCTACTGGAATGGAAGCTCCCCAAATGTAACGACAGAAAAAGACAAGGTGTTTATGCACCTTGTCTTTTTCTGTAACTTGTTTCATGTGAAACTATTTTCTACTAAATGGTATTTTATGAGAAAATACGTTAAGATAAATTCATATTAATTGGAGGGAACTAAATTGAATACAAAAAACAAAAAAATAACAATAAGAACTCTCTTACTAACTTCTATCATTGGAGTTATCGGTGTATCTCTTTATTTCACAAGTTATGGTACCCCTTGGGGAAAACAAACAGCAGTTACGGAATCAAAAGAATATATTACAAAATACTTTGATCTAGATGCAGAAGTCAAAAATACTTCTTACGATGCTAAAATGAATAGCTATGCAATCGCCTTTGAAACAATTGAAGATGGAGAGTTTACTATCGAATATAAAGGTCCTAATAACTTTAACATTTCTCCAGGAGTGCAAGAGTATTTAAGCAAACACTATAAATTTACAGAGTAGTAACGAAGCATACATATACAAAAAAGAGTTGGTATAACGCCAACTCTTTTTTACGTATTCTTGTCATACTGTTATATCTTCCTTCTCTATATTTTTAATTCCGTAATATGCAATCGCAACTCCAATCGCTGCAAATGTGAATTGAAGAGGAAGAAACGTCGCTATAGGAAATATGGACGGGTTATTAATTGCGATTAATGCAACGATAATAGAAGAAACGATTGTAGCTGGCACAGAACGTTTACGCATCCCGAAATATAGAGGAATTAAGCTTATTCCTGCCGTGGCAATGGCTAAAGGAATAAGCTTTATCCCTTCTTGAATCAATTGATCTACTGTGAATGAATTAGGAAGAATTGAAAAATAACTATCTATCCCAAAGAAAATTCCTACTACTAAAATGTTCGATAAAATAACTGTTATAAATGTTAATGTCGCTGTAATAGCCAACTTACTAGCCATCATTTTCTTTCGGTTAATTGGATAAGAAAACATGAGTAGTATTGTTTTACTTTTATATTCATCAATTATTAACTTGGCTATTAGTACGCCACCAAAAATAATAAATGTTGCTCTTACTAACGCACTAGCCATCGACAAAATTATCTGCGGATCCCTTATTTTTGGATCCCCTTCTATTTGAGCAACGATACTAACGAAGATTAGTAGTGCCAGTATAACGATATTCGCAATAACCGCTCTCTTCACATACGATCCAAGCTTAAACTTCCTCAATTCTAGCTTCATAAGACGTAGCATGATAGTCCTCCTTTCATGTAAGTTACTGAAATTAACTTAAAATTGCAATTACTATTATTTTTTTCACTATTCATACCCCAGTTCGTTGTTGTTTTAAGCTTACTTCACGCCACATCAATTTTGTCGATTTTACGATATGAAAGATAACTAATAAAAATCCCTAATAAACAGAGCACTATTGGAATAGCGATAAAATTAAACATACTTACTTGACCGTTTCCAGAACCAACGTTACCATTAATTAGCATCCCAATTATTACTGCAGAAGTAATTGTTGTCGGTGTCGATTTTTTTCTCATCCCAAAAAATAAAGGAATTAAACTTATACCAGATATCATAAATGCACTTATAATAGTAGTTGGAACGCTAGCTATTAATTCGCCTATCGTAGCAGGCGTTTCAATCAGTCCGATCATTGGACTCACAAAATATACGAGCAAACTAATAATGAAAGTAGCAATAATCGTGCTCACAAAACAAAAACAAAAAACAATTGTTAATTTCGCCCTCATTAGCATTTTCCTTTGTAGCGGGTACATAAACGATAGTTGCATCGTTTTGTTCTTATACTCATCAATTACTAAACGTGATAAAAGGACTGAACTAAAAGTAATGAATGTTATCCTAATAAAAATGTTTATTAAAGCCATTTGTTGTGTGAAGTCAGAGAGTAGCAAATCTACCTCGCCTTTCCCTCCCAACATCATGAGGTTTACTACGGCGAAAATTGCTATAATACAAATTGCTACACTTTTAAAGTAACTAGATAATTGATGCTTCTTCCATTCAAGCTTCATTAATTTAAGCATATAAACCACGCCTCCATTCCTTATATAGCTGTCCTTACGCTACTAACATTCTAATTCCAGCAGTAATTACGCTTAACATTCCTATCACTAGTAGAATTAACAACCATTTCCGCTCTGGTTTCCTATAATAGAAAATCCCACTTATGAACATTACGATCAATCCACTTACTAGATTCACTAACAATCCATTAAGCATGAATGCCCTCTCCATCCATTACATTTAAGAAATATTCTTCTAAGGAACTATGTTTCTTATTAATACTTTCAATTTCTACATCGTTCATAATAAGTGCTTTTGAAATGGCTTGCTGTGTCGCTGCCAATTCATACACACGAATCATATTTCCACTCATTATTTTGTAATTTTTTATACCGAGTTTATCTTCTAAAATATAAGCTGCACGCTTCACATCAGGAACAGTAATTTCAATGTACTCTGTTTGTTTTCCGTTAATACTCTTCATTGAAACTTCTTTTATTAGTTTTCCATTTTGAATTACACCAATTGTATCCGCCATTAGTTCCATCTCGCCTAAAATATGACTAGAAACTAATAACGTAATACCATATTCTTTGCAGAGCATTTTAAATAAGTCTCGTAATTCTTTAATACCAATTGGATCTAAACCGTTAATCGGTTCATCTAAAATGAGTAATTCTGGCTTTGTCATGATTGCCCTTGCAATACCCAGTCGTTGCTTCATACCTAATGAAAAATCTTTTACTTTTTTATCATCTATACCGTGCAGTTTCACTAAATGTAAAGCATGATCAATTGCGTTTTTATCGTAATACCCCATATATTCACAATGTAATTCTAGGTTTTCCTTCGCCGTTAATTTATCATAAAAAATTGGATATTCGATAATTGTCCCCATGCGCTTTAACAATTCATAAGATGTATCCGTTAACTTCTCACCAAAAATTTCAATATCACCGCTCGTCGGTTTTATTAAATTTGTGATCATTTTCATAATCGTTGTTTTACCTGCACCATTCGGTCCTAAGAAACCATATATCTCACCTTTTTTCACATGCATGTTAACGCTAGAAATTACTTCTTTCCCTTTAAACACTTTCGTTAACTGATTCGTTTTTAATATATATGTCATGTCACTATCTCCTTTCGCACTACCTTATACTTCTATAATAGACAACGGAATTCTCTTTTTTCTTACCCGTTCCTTACAAATTCCTTACGCTGAAAAAAAGCTTGTAGAATCTACTTCTCTACAAGCTAAAACAGCATCTTTTTTAATACAACAGTAAAAATTGTTTTTTCATACGGCTTACTAGAAAGATGTATTTTTCCATCCATCGCTTCCACAAGTCTTTTCGTAATCGTTAACCCTAAACCGCTCCCTTGGTACAATCTATTTCTGGAATCTTCAAGTGTGTACATACGCTCAAACACTTTATCAATATGAGATTCATCAATTCCTTTTCCTGTATCCCATACATCTATATACACACTCGTTTCATCATCTCTTAACGTCACACCAAGTGTCTTTCCATCGTCTCCATATGTAATTGCATTGGATATTAAATTATTCAATACTCTACCTAATACTTCTACATTTCCAAGTGCAAATATATTTCTTTCTGGTATATCAATATGAACTTGAAATCCTTTCGTCGTCACTAAATCATAAAAAGATAAAATCTTCTCGCGGCAAACTTCATTCATATTTACTTTTGTCATCTCGATTGCTTTGTCACCGGATTCTAATTTTGCTAAATCAAAAAACTTATGAATCAGTTCCATCACTTCTAGTGTTTTTACATGCACCTTTTCGAGTAATATTTGCTGCTCTCCCTCATTTATCGTTTTATCCTTATTTAACATTTCGGTATATCCAAGAATAACTGTTAGTGGTGTTTTCAAATCATGTGAAATATTTGAAAGCATTTTTCTCATCGAAATTTCCACTTTCGCATGATCTGCATTCGTTTTCTGTTTTGCATCTAATAAATGATTAATCGCCACTAATAACTTTTGCAATTCTAGATCATCTGTCATAATTAATAGCTTCTCACCAGTTTGTTCTTTTACAATTCGATTTAACTTCTCATACGTGTAGCGTAAATTCCTACTACTATTTTTTCTAATTTTATATTGCACGTAAATAACGATAAGCAATATAATAATCACCACTGTTAAAAATACAACCATACTACATCACTTCCAACTTATAGCCGATGCCCCATAATGTTTTAATATATTCTGGATTAGATGGATCACTTTCAATTTTCTCACGTAATCTTCTCATATGAACATTAATAACGTTATCGTCACCGTAATACTCTTCATTCCAAACTAACGTATATATTTGTGCTTTTGTAAATACACGATTTTGATTCTTTAAGAACAGTTTTAAAATCTCAAATTCTTTTAACGTAAGTTTGAGATGCTTCCCATTTTTTTCAACCGTAAAATTAATTGGATCGATTGTTAAATCACCAATCTGAATCCTCTTTTCTGTTGTTTCTGTAGCCGAATATTTCGTAGACCTCCGAATCCCCGCTTTTACACGTGCAGCCAATTCAATCATAGAAAATGGCTTACAAATGTAATCATCTGCTCCAAGTCCTAATCCAACAGCTTTATCAACATCTGTATCTTTTGCCGACATCATTAAAATTGGGACGGCACTTTTTTCTCGAATGATTCGCACAACCTCTAAGCCATCTAACTTTGGCATCATAATATCGAGAATGATCAAATCAAATGAACCTTTAAAAAATGCGGTAACTCCTTCTTCTCCGTCAGATGCGATTGTAACTTGAAAGCCTTCTTTTATTAAATATGTTTCAACCATCTCCTGAATTGAGATATCATCTTCAACTAATAAAATATGATGTGACATATTTCTATCCCCTTTTTTTTACAAACATTAACATTTTAATTGTATCGTAACGAATGAATACTGGAAAGAATTATATGAATTTTCAAACCAACTTCCCTTCCTTCCCTAACAATGATATGATGAAATTCACTACGATTGTTCATAATTAACTTTATATAAAGGAGACTTATCATGTCAGAAAACAAAAAAGTAAGCTTAGCTGATTTAATGCGCGAACAACTTGCAAAGAAAAAGCAAGGAAATGGAAACGGCTCAAATAATGGAAGTCAAAGTCAAGAAACGAAAAAATTACAAAACCAACAAACGAAGAAAACAAACAACCAACGTAGACGTACAGGTGTATAAATGAACGGGCAAAAACGATCTAACATTTCATCAGGCCTTGAAGTTGATATTGTATTAAAACAAGATCAACGTACAGGCAAGCTAACAAGAGGAATTGTAAAAGATATTTTAACTAACTCACCCTCTCATCCGCACGGCATTAAAGTACGATTACAGGACGGGCAAGTTGGCAGAGTCCAAAATATCATTCAATAAGAAAAGGAGCTCATTTAAACTTGAGCTCCTTTTTTCTTTATTAACCTTTAATTTTCTCGATGAAAACTACTTTTAAATAGTCTCCTTCTTTAAATTGATCAATTGTACGGAAATCTTCCGGTAAAGAATGTTCTTCTAATATTTTATACTTACCGTTCATTTCTTTAAATGCAGTATCGATAAAGCCTTTAAACTTTTTCATATCGAATGCACTGCAATTTGTTGAAGCGACGATAATACCATTATTTTCTGTAATGGCAATTGTTTCTTTTAATAAATTTTTATAATCTTTCGCTGCACTAAATGTATATTTTTTCGAACGTGCAAAGCTTGGAGGATCTAGCACAACCATATCAAACTTCATCTTTTTCTTAGCTGCATATTTAAAGTAAAGAAATACATCTTCTACGATAATATCTTGTGCTTCGTAATCAATTTCATTTACACTGAACTGCTCAATCGTTTTACTTAAACTACGATTGGCAAGGTCAACACTTGTTGTTTTACTTGCCCCGCCAAGCGCTGCAAATACAGAGAAAGCCCCAGTATAAGAGAACATATTTAAAACCGTTCTTCCTTGTGCATACTTATCACGAATTTGTTTTCGAACGTTACGCTGATCTAAAAACACACCAACCATCGCCCCGTCATTTAAATATACAGCAAAGTTTACACCGTTTTCTTTTACGATAAGTGGGAACTCACCGCGCTCTCCTGTTACGAAATCATCACCTTCAATGTACTTTCCTTTCGTATCAAAACGCTTTTTCTCATAAATCCCTTTGAAGTTTGCTACTTTTTGAAGAGCTGCTATAATTTCATCTCGGAAAGTATAAATCCCTTCACTATACCAGCTTACTACGTAATAGCCGTCATAATAATCGATGATTAAACCGCCAAGGCCATCACCTTCACCATTCAGGGCACGAAATGCTGTTGTATCATTTGATTTATAAAAATCTTTTCGTTTATGTAAAGCAGATTTGATTTTACTTTCAAAGAAAGATTGATTCACTTCCTCCTTCTCTTTTCTCGTTAAAATCCATCCATATCCTTTATTTTGTTTTCCATAATAGCCTTTTCCGATGAATTGGTTCTTCTCATCCACTACGTTGATGATTGTCCCTTCTTCACGTACATCATTTAAATTTTGAATTGCATCTTTTAAAATAAGTGGATATCCACCTTTAATTTCTTTTATAAACTTCGGTTTTATTTTTATAGTTACTTCAGATCGCATGTAATGTCTTCCTTTCCATTTGAATGCTTTCTATTAGTAGGAAGCATTTAAAAAACGAGACTGAAAAAAGCCTCGTTTCACTATACCATATTATTGCTTTGCTAGTACAACTAGCTCATCCTCTCGCTTAATCGAAAAAAAACTTATATATTTTATCATTATCATTGACAACGATAATGATTTTCATTATCATTTAATACATATGAAACGATGAACATAATGATAGATTTATAGGAGGAATAAAGAAATGATTATTGTTACAAATACATCTAAAATTACGAAGGGTGACGCACATAAATTAATTGAGCGCTTTAATAAAGTAGGTAAAGTTGAAACGATGCCCGGTTTCTTAGGATTAGAAGTTCTTCTAACTGAAAATACAGTTGATTATGACGAAGTGACGATCAGCACTCGTTGGAATGCAAAAGAAGATTTCCAAGGTTGGACGAAGAGCACTGCCTTTAAAGATGCGCATTCACATCGCGGTGGATTACCAGACTTTATTATCGATAATAAAATCTCATTCTATGACGTTAAAATTGTTCGTATGCCAATAGCTGCGGCTCAATAACTTCGGTTTTAATAATTGGTATAGAAGTATGAGAAGTGATACATCTTCTCTACTTCTATACCTTTTCTTTTTTCAATTTCTTTTCACCAATTTCGCATGCACGACTAGTCTACCAGCCTCTGGATCCAGTGCATAATCACACGTTGAAAGTGTTACAATTTGATCATCCGCTGTCACTTTTGTATCTGTTTTATAGAGTGACCTTCCCTTAATTTTTTCTAGAAAAGATACATAGTCCTCATCGCTTCCAAAATCCGTTTCAATATAATAGAAATCAGTTGTCGTTGTATATACTGAAAATACTTCTACATCGTATCCTTCAAACAAAGTATCGTAATACAATTTGCGATGAGACATAAAGAAATCTTCTTCTAACATTCTTTTTAGACTCCCAAACATAGAACCGTCTTTCATACGATGTCCGTATAGAATCGTATTTCGATTTTGAGATTTCACATCGTTACGATGATCCATGAAGATACTTCCTGCTCTCATATCCTCGCCTTTATAATTACGATACAAATAGTAATCATTATCTTTCGCTTGAACAATCGGATAATTAATTTGCGTATCATCCATCGTAATCCAACCAACTATTTCTGGATTAATTTTTTGTAAGGCTTGGAACTGTGCACGTACTGCTCCATCTGATGATTTTTCTTCCATCGGACTCCTTTGATAAATATCTTGTGCTTCAGCCATTACTTTGCGATTTTCATAGTAATCTATGAACATCCCGCCTAATTCATACACAGAGTAGAAAAAGATGCCTAAAAAAACAACTGTAAGTATTCTTTGAAAAAAGGAATTCTTTTTCTTTTCTTTCTTGCTGCTCAAAATATCACCTCAAAACGAATTGCCAAAGGGATTTAGCCGCCTGTCAAATCCCCATTGGTACCATATACAATCCTGTATCTTCATCGTGTTTCACAACGACCTCTACGCCATATATGCTCTTAATCATATCTTCTGTTACAACATCATGTGGCGTACCTTTCATAACTATTTCTCCATCCTTCATCACGATAATATGATCGCTATAACGGATTGCTTGATTAATGTCATGTAATACCATAACAATCGTTAAACCATGTACTTCATTTAACTCTTTCACTAACTCTAATATTTCAAGCTGATAGTAAATATCTAAATACGTCGTTGGTTCGTCTAAAAACAGCATGGGCGTATTTTGCGCTAAAGTCATCGCAATCCAAACACGTTGCCTTTCTCCACCAGATAATGCGTGTATTGGCTTATCACGCTTATCTTGTAGTCTCGTACACGTCAATGCTCTTTCGATTGCTTCGCTATCCTCATCCGTTTGTGTAGAAAAAATATTTTTATATGGCATACGCCCAAAACTCGTCAATTTTTCAACTGTAATATCTGCTGGCGCCTCATTTTGCTGATGAACGACCGCTAGCTTTCTAGCAAACTCTTTCGGCTTATACTGGCTAATAGCTTTACCATCTAGCATTACTTCTCCACTACGGGGATCATGATTTCGCGACATAACACCTAGTAATGTTGATTTCCCACAACCATTTGGGCCAATAATTGTTGTAATTTTTCCAACCTCTATTTCACTACTAACAGACTTTAAACGATCCGTTACATTATCATAAGAAAAGGTTACATTTTTAATTTCCATGAACTTGATCACTCTTTCTAAGCAAGAATATTAAGAACGGACCACCGATAACTGCCATAATCGTTGCTGCTGGAATTTCATTTGGCGGTACGATAAGCCTACCGATTGTGTCTGCCGTTAAAATTAATAACGCACCTGCAAGGGCTGAAAACGGAATAAGTACTTTATGATCCGATCCAACCAATTGCCTTGAAATATGCGGGATAAGTAATCCAACGAAAGCGATAACGCCCGCAATCGCAGTTGATACAGCCGCTAACAAGACAGCGATAGCAGAAATAATAAGGCGTACCCTTGTTACATGAAGTCCAAGGTTTTTAGCCGTTTTATCTTGTAAAGATAATAAATTACACCATGCCCCTACAAACAGTGCAAGTATAAGGCCGATTGATCCATATGTAACAAGTACTTCCACATCGCTCCATGTCTTCATCGTTATATTAGATGTTGTCGTCTGCTTAATACTTTTAATGAAATATCCGCAAATCGTAACGAAAGATTCATTTAAACCAGTAAACATCGCATTTATCGCTATACCGATCAAAATGATACGCAGCGGACTTAAACCTGATTTCCAAGAAAACGCATAAACGAGATAACAAGCAAACGCACCGCCTAAAAACGCGAATAGTGGTGTCCAGAAAAAGAACTGAGGAAATAGTGTAATGATAACAAGTGTCATAAAACTGGCCCCTGAAGATATCCCGATAACCCCAGCATCCGCAAGTGGATTTTTCATAACCGCTTGGAAAAGCACACCAGAAACAGCAAGCGCTGCTCCAGTGAAAAGTGCAATAATAATACGCGGGAAACGTAAATCTTTAATGACTTCAACATCTTCATTTGTCCCTGTAAATATACCTTGTAAAAGATCAATGACACCTATTTCTAAACTACCTTTCACAGCGGATACAGTAGTCATAATAACTAGTAATACCGTGACGATGAAGAAACTCCAAAATTTTTTATTCATCTCAATCTTCCTTTATATATACATGTATCATGGATACATCATTTTCTTTAATTCATCTAGAGCTTCAATAGCTGCTAAATTCCCTGTTGTTCCAAACAAACGCTCTTCTAAATCGTACACTCTATTATTTTTAACTGCGGCAAAATGCTTCCAAATGTCGTTCGTTTTAAATTCCTTATCGAACATTTTCACAACTTCATCTGGCATACCGTGTGCTGCACGTAAAATAATATCTGGGTCAGCTTTTTTTAAGTACTCTGTATTAGAAGCTAAATACTCTACTTTTTCACCTTGTACGATATTTTTACCACCTAGTTGTTTTACTAAATCCCCAATATATGAGTGTTCTGTCGCTACCAAATAACTTCCAGGTACTCCAAGTAAAATAAGGACTGTCGGTTCTTTCTTCCCTTTTACTTGTTTTTGAATGTCTGTAACCTTGTTATCAAACTTTGTTACAACTGCTTCAGCCTGCTTCTCACGCCCATACTTTTCACCCAACTCTGTAATTGAGTTTTTCATGTTTTTTAAACTCGTTAAATTTAAAAAATTTGCCTTAATGCCCGCTTCATTAAAAACTGGCTTCAACTCATATTCAAGCGTCGTAACAGATAATACTTCTGATGGTTTCATTGATTTTACTTTTTCCATATCAGGACTCATCGGATTTCCAACATCCGGTAAACCTTTATAACGCTTCGGTAATGTTTTATAACTAGTTGGAACACCAACTAAATCTACTTCTAATGCATCCATAATTTCAGTCACGGCGACTGTCGTTGCAATAACACGTTCCTCACTACTGCTCTTTACCTTTTTTGCCGTTTCTTTTTTGGGTGATGAGCACCCAGCTATACTAAATAAAAGAATGATAGCCATGAATACACTCGTGATTTTCTTCACTCTCAATCACCACTCCTTTCGGTACAATATGAAACGAGTCTTGATGCATGAAACCATGCATCAAGACTCCAAATTTTACAGTCTACCTGCTCTATATTTACGAACTAAGAAAGCAAGTGATCCTAGTAATAGCAACATATACATTCCAATCTGTGCTGTATCTGCTGTTTTTGAGTTTTTCTCTTTTTTTACATCATTCTTCACATTTTCATTTTGCTTCTTACCGTCTGCATTTCGATTAAAATCAGGATTACTGATTGTTTTTACATTGTCTACTTTCGGTGTACTCACTGGATTTTTCGGTTCATTCTTCGGATCGTTTTTCGGATCCTCTTTAATAGTCCCTACTGCACCAATATTATTTGTATCAAATTGAATTTGCACGTCGTAGAAATGATGGTAGTTCATTGAATCGATATCTACTTTTGTTTTCGCATTTAATTTCGCAAATAACTCATCAATTTCAAACTCTACTACTCTCGTATCTGCATTTTTATCTTCACTCACTACTTTTGCATCAACAAATGCACCAGCACTTTCTGTTTGGAACTTCGTAATCCATGAACTATTTTTCAGTGTCATCGCAACATATTTCTTGCCATCTTTCACTGTTAATCTTGCTGGCTTTACAACGTATTGATTCATCATTGAAATCTCATCCGTTTTATCTTTTAACACTTTAAAAGTAACATCATATTGACCGTCTTTTAAATTTTTCGGATCAACTATTGTGTGTCCATTTTGATTATTATTTCCACCTTGATTATTGTTATCGTCTTGGTTGTTATTTCCACCTTGGTTATCGTTTCCGCCTTGGTTGTTATTTCCACCTTGGTTATCGTTTCCACCTTGGTTGTTATTTCCACCTTGGTTATCGTTTCCACCTTGGTTGTTATTTCCACCTTGGTTATCGTTTCCACCTTGGTTGCCTAAAGCTTTAATACTACCTTTATCAAATGCGAATTGAATGTCGTAGAAATGATGGTAATTCATCGCATCAATATCAACTTTCACTTTTGCATTTAACTTTTTCGATAAGTCGTCTACTTCTACTTCCACTACTCTTGTATCTAGCTCTTTATTTGTACCTAATACTTTCGCATCGACAAACGAATTATTCTTTTCAAACTCAAACTTTGTAATCCATGAGCTATTCGTTACTGTGAAAGATACATATTTCTTACCATCTTTCACTTTTAATACGCCTGGACTCTTCGTATATGTGTTCATCATTGAAATTTCGTCTGTTTGATCTTTTAGCACTTTAAAACCGATACTGTATTCACCGTCTTTAAGAGCATTGGGATCAATTGTTGTGTTATTGTCTTGGTTGTCGTTTCCGCCTTGGTTATTGTTTCCGCCTTGGTTGTCGTTTCCACCTTGGTTATTGTTTCCGCCTTGGTTATTGTTTCCGCCTTGGTTGTCGTTTCCACCTTGGTTATTGTTTCCGTCTTGGTTGTCGTTTCCACCTTGGTTATCTAACGGCTTAATGCTATCTTTATCAAATGCAAATTGAATATCGTAGAAATGATGATAATTCATTGAATCGATGTCTACTTTTACTTTTGCATTTAATTTTTTTGATAAATCTGCTACTTCTACTTCCACTACGCGTGTGTCAGCTTTCGTATCTTCACTTAATACATTCGCATCAACAAACGAACCATTTTTATCAAATTCAAACTTTGTAATCCATGCGCTATTCGTTAATGTAAATGATACATATTTCTTACCATCTTTTACTTTTAATACACCTAGATTTTTTGTATATGTGTTCATCATTGAAATTTCGTCTGTTTGATCTTTTAATGTTTTAAAATTGATGCTGTATTCACCATCTTTAATTGTTTCAGCATCTGGGTTCTTATTTCCATCCGGTTTTTCTACTTCCGGCTTTTTATCTTCATCCGGTTGTTTCTCTTCATTTTTAACTTGTTCAAGTTTATCTTGCTCAAATACAAGCTGTACGTCATGAGTTTGCTTGTAACCTTGCGATGCCACTTCAATAAATACTTTTGTATTTAGTTTTTTTGATAAATCAGCTACTTCAAATTCTACTACTCTTGTATCTTTTTCTTTATCTTCACTCACTACTTTTGCATCAACAAATGCACCATCTTTTTCCGTTTGGAAATTTTTAATTAATGAGCTACTTTTTAGCGTTACAATCGCTTTTTTCTTACCATTTTCTACTTTCAATACCCCTGGATTTTCCATGTAAGTATTCATCTTAGATTCTTCATCTGTTTGATCTTTTAATACTTTAAATGGAATGCTGTACGCACCATCTTTAATTGTGTTAGAATTTGGTTGTTGATCTGAGTCAGGCTTTTGGTCGGGCTTCTGACTTGGATCCGGATTTTCATTTGGATCTGGCTTATTAGCTGGGTCCTCTTTTTCATCTGGTTTTTCTACATGAATTGGTGTAATGCTATTTTGGTCGAATGAAATACGAATATCATAGTAATGATGATAATTAAAAGCATCAATATCAACTTTCACTTTCGCATTTAATATTTTCTCTAAATCTTCCACATCAAATTCTACTACTCTTGTATCGCTCTCTTTATCTTCACTAACTACATTTACATCAACGAATTGACTACCTTTTTCTGTTTCAAACTTCGTAATCCATGAGCTATGCGTTAACGTAAAGGATACTTTCTTTTTCCCATCCTTCACCTTCAAAGTCCCAGGGCTTACAGAATATTGATTCATCATTGATTCTTCATCTGATGTATCTTTCAAAACTTTAAAACCAATTGAATACTCACCGTCAGCTAATTGGGTAGCTGCTTGAACTGCAAGTGGTTGTAGTGTCGACACGAATGTAAATATCGTTAAAAACATTGCAACGACAATTTTAAAATATCTGTTCAATAGAATGACTCTCCTTTTTGAAAAATTTCCAATTATTTAATACTGTTCCCATCAAATACAAAACGAATATCATATGAAGCGTTATAATTAATAATTGGGATATTAATTTTCACCTTGCCTTTTAGTTTTTCTGACAAGTCAGCAACTTCAAATTCTACTACTCTAGTATTCTCTTTTTTGTTTTCACTTAAGACTGTTGTTTCTAAGAATTGACCATCTTTTTCTACTTGAAAACTTTTAATAGAAGCACTATCTTTCACTTTAAATGAAACATATTGTTTTCCATTTTTAACGGTTAATGTTGCTGGGCTTTCAAAATAACTATTCATTCTAGATGATTCATCTTTATCGCCTTTCCACACAGTAAAAGCAATATTATATTTTCCATCAGCTAATTGTGTAGCAGCTTTTGCATCTTGTAAACCTAGTGTTGCTATAAACGTAAATAAGACAGCAAATACGGCAATAATCATTTTAAATTGTTTAAACATATATTCATCGCCCTTCCAAAGATTTATTTACTTAACTTCACTTTACGAACTAAGAAAATACCTGAGATTAAAACTAACGCTGCAAATAATCCAATGCGAGCATCATCACCTGTTTTTGGGTTATCTGTTTTTTCAGCCTTTCCACTTTCATTTGTTCCTTTATTTGCATCTTTATTTGTTGCTTTGCTCTCTTCTTTCTTTTGCTCTTCTTTTACTTGGCCATCTTTTTTAGTTTGATCATCAGTTTTTGTTACACCAGCTACACCTTTATCGCCACCTACAGCTTTTACATTCGCATCAAATGCAAAGCGAACTGTGTAATGATGGTCATAGTTTGCACTTGGTACAACAACATGAATTTTTACTCCTAACGGTTTAGATAAATCATCAACTTTAAATTCAACCGTTCTTTTATCTGCTGCTTCGTCTTTGCTAATTACTTTTGAATCAACGAAGTTCCCATTATCTGGTGCTTTAAATTCTGTAATCCAAGCACTATGATTCATTGGAACTTGTACTCTCATCTCACCATTTTTCACAATTAACTTAGCTGGTTTTTCAAAATAATCATTTGCCATTGAAGCTGAATCATCTTCCGCCTTTTTGATAACGTAGTTAATATCGTAAGTACCGTCAGCTAATTTTGCTGAAGCTTGTCCAGATGGCATTACGAGAAAAGCTAGCATACATACTAACGTTATAATAAATGCGGATAATACTGAAAACTTTCTCATTTTGCTTACTTCCTCCTTGTTTATCTTTCGTTTTATAATTTGAAAATGATAATTATTCTCAATTTATAAGAAAAAAATAATCTCTTCTACCTTTATTTAATTGTCATTACTTTATGTAATATAAGTATCATTGATTATCATTCTCACTAGAGGTCAAAAAATATAATATCCCTCAATATTCCCTATAAAAAGCAATCTAAAATAATTTAACCATTTTACTGATTATCATTCTCAACAGACTACAAAAAAAATAAACTACCTATTCTACTGTTCCATCACCCCTTCTTCAAAAATGATATAGTCATAGAAAACCTCTTCCCTTGCCCCCGTCACTTCCCTTCCAACATTTCCACAACTAAGTCAATCTTAGCCTACTGGTAATTTTTTTGTCAACTATATTACGTATAAAATTTTTAATATCTGAATTCTTCTATATATAATTTTTCTACAAAAAAAGAGGCTTTCTTTTAAAGAAAGCCTCTTTCCTTTATTTTTCTACAGCAATTTCTTGTTTTTGAAATAAAGAAACTACATATCCAATTGCAATTCCAATGATACCCGGAACTAGCCAACCAATCCCTACACTATATAATGGAATTTTATCTAAAGTAGGAGCAAGGGCCGCTACTTGAAGATTGGCATTATGCAATCCATCAAAGAAGCTAATTGCAAATGCGCCTACAATACCGCCTACATACATAGCTAATGGAAGACGAATATAGTTTTCAACAAGTGATAATACGATCAGTACGATACCAATTGGGTAAATTGCAATTAAGATTGGTAATGCTAATGCGTTTAACTGAGTTAAACCAAGATTTGCTACCATAAATGCTAATACAGAGAAAATAAAAATGACTTTTTGATAAGAAAGCTTTGGTAATAACGAAGAAAAATATTCTCCACACGCTGCTACAATACCGACAGAAGTTGTTAAGCATGCTGCTGTAATTGCGATACCTAGTAATAATGTTCCGTAGCTACCAAATAAATGATTCACGACGTTTGTTAAAATAATTCCGCCGTTTGCTCCCATTCCAAGTGAAACACTAGAAGCTCCAAGGTAAGCAAGTGCTAAATAAACAAGAAGTAAGCCAAGTGCTGCAATAAATCCTGCAAAGATTGTTACTTTCGCAATACTGTTCTTATTTGTAATGCCTTTTGCTTTTAAAGCATTGATCACAACATTTCCGAAAACAAGTGCTGCTAATCCATCTAAAGTTAAATATCCATCAATAAAACCTTTAAAGAGCGGGGCACTATACGCTTCTGTAGGGGCACCAAACTCTCCCATTGGAGTCATAATTGCTTTCGCTACAATAATTGCAATAACAGCTAATAAAATTGGAGTTAACACTTTACCAATGCGCCCCACTAATTTCGATGGGTTTAATGCTAAATAGAAAGTTACTGCAAAGAAAATAAATGTAAAGATAACAAGTGGATAGGATTGACCAGCTATCTCACTTGGTAAAAACGGTGCAACACTCATTTCATAAGCAACAGTCCCTGTACGTGGCACACTAACAAATACGCCTAAACATAAATAAATTGCAGTAATGAAAATTAGCGCGAATACAGGATGTACACGTCCTGCTAATTCATTAATATCTCCCTTTAGAGCTATAACAATAACTCCTAATAAAGGCAGCCCTACACCTGTTACGATAAAGCCAAATAACGCGATCCATACATCTGTTCCAGCACCTTGCCCTAACGCTGGTGGGAAAATCATATTACCGGCACCGAAAAACAGTGCAAATAACATTAAGCTTATTGCAAACATCTCAGAAAACTTTAAAGATGATTTCATTTCTACTACCTCCTAATTAATTTATTGACAAAATATTCTGAATTAAAATCCGTCACATATCCTCTTTCAAGCATACTTCCCCGTAAAAGAACGCAAAAAACACCCGTCCCTAACAAAGGGACGAGTGTTGAAATCGTGGTTCCACCCTTATTCTAATAAAATGAATTTATAACGAAATAAGCTCATTTTATAGCTCGTGTAAATTGATAACGGTTTTATCCGCCAAGAATTACAATGCATCTGCAGTTCACTCTTGAAGTTTAGAGGTGGTAAGTTTGTCTTTCCGTATTAGGAAGCTCACAGCCTAAGGCTTCCCTCTCTGAAAATCGTCAAAAACAACTCATGTCCTCATCATTACTTTTATAAAATATGTTGTCGAAACTTGTTGTTTTTTATTATATGGGCTATTTTTTAAAAAATCAATAGTTTTATTTTTTCTGACAAAAAAATATAGGGAGAAAACTTTCCTCCCTATAACTGCCTTATTAATATTTCTAATTCCTTAGGTGTAATGTCTCGCCATTTTCCAGCTTCAAGCTCATTTAGCTCTATATTCATAATGCGCACTCGCTTTAGCTTTGTTACAGTAAATCCGAAAGCACGACTCATTCTACGAATTTGCCTGTTCATTCCTTGCGTTAAAACGATGCGAAATGTAGATTGATCGACTCTCGTTACTTTACACGGCTTCGTCATTCCATCTTTAATTTTCACTCCACCAGACATCTCATCAATAAACCAATCTGTAAACGGCTTATCAACAGTGACAACATATTCTTTCTCATGCTCATGATCACCGTGCAAAATTTGATTCGCAATCGCACCGTCATTCGTTAATAAGATGAGTCCTTCCGACGCTCTATCTAATCGTCCAACAGGAAAGATTCGTTCTGGATAATCGATATAATCAATAATGTTTCCTTCAATATTTTCGGCTGCTGTACAAGTAATTCCGACTGGTTTATGGAAGGAAATATATACCTTTTCTTTCTCTTCTTTTGCAATAACTTGCCCATCAATCGTTACAATATCACCTTCATTAACGAGTGCACCGTGCGTACATACTTCACCGTTAATACAGGCACGTCCTGCTTTAATGAGACGGTCTGTTTCACGTCTTGAGCAGGATTTTGCTTCGCTTATGTATTGGTTGATTTTCATGTTTTATTCCTTTTCTTATAGATTAAAAGCGTCAATCCATGGCAATATCATTATGCCAAGATTGACGCTCCTTCACTTCGCAAAAACAACTAAATAAATAACCCCAATTACCAAAAATATTCCGCAACAAGCTAACAATACTTTTGCAAGTTTGTCCATAAACATATAATGGTTTCCCCTTTTGTTTGGTTGTTTGCTATTTTAATTCGACAACTGTTACGCCTAGGCCTCCCTCGCCCATGTCACCGTAGCGGTAGGTTTTCACGCCGCGATGTTTCTTCAAGTAATCTTGTACACCTTGGCGAAGCGCTCCTGTTCCTTTACCGTGAATAATTGATACACGAGGATAGCTTGCAAGCTGTGCATCGTCTAAATATTTTTCAACGCGCATCATTGCATCTTCATAACGTTCGCCGCGAAGGTCTAGCTCTAACGACACGTGATAATCTCTACCCTTCACACTGGCGACTGCTTTTTTCTCAGTTTGCTTCGGTGTATTAATGTATTCCATATTGGATTCTTTCACTTTCATCTTCAGAATACCAATTTGTACGCTCCACTCTGTATCACTTACTTTTTCAAGCAATTGACCTTTTTGACCGAACGTTAACACTTTTACTTCATCACCTGATCGTAATTGTTGTTTCGGCGCTGTGTTTTTCACGTTTACTTTTTGTTTCTTCACAAGCTCTGGCGCTGCCCCTTCTAGGCGGCTCTTCGCTTCAATAAGCTCATGGTCTTTCACGTTTATAAGCTGTGCTTTACGCAATTGACGAAGTTCTTGAATAATGCCTTCTGCTTCTTGCTTTGCAGCTTCGACTTTTTCTTCCCCTTCTTTTTGCGCTTTTAATAATTTTTCATCGCGCTCATCGTTAAATTCAATAATTTGACGTTGTAATTCACGATGAAGTTTTTCAGATTGCTTACGATGCTCTTCCGCTTCTTTTCGTTCGCGCTCTGCATTTTTTTGGCTTTCTTCTAGCTTTGCAATCATATTTTCGATTTTGTTCGTATCTGTACTAATATGGTTACGAGCGCGATCAATAACTCGATCAGACAAACCAAGACGCTTCGAAATTTCAAAGGCGTTACTACGTCCTGGTACACCGATTAATAATTTGTACGTTGGGCTTAATGTATTCACATCGAACTCAACGCTCGCATTAATAACTTGCTCACGATTGTATCCATATGCTTTTAATTCTGGGTAATGCGTCGTTGCAACAACGCGAGCACCACGGTTACATACTTCATCTAAAATAGAAATCGCTAGTGCAGCCCCTTCTTGCGGATCTGTCCCAGCACCTAATTCATCAAATAGGACTAAACTTTCAAAATCAGCTTTTTCTAAAATATCTACAATGTTTACCATATGAGAAGAGAATGTACTTAAATTTTGTTCAATCGATTGCTCATCACCGATATCAGCAAAGATGTTTTTAAATACACATATCTCTGATTCATCCATTACTGGGATATGAAGACCAGATTGCGCCATTAAGACACAAATACCGACTGTTTTAAGTGTAACTGTTTTACCACCTGTATTCGGTCCTGTAATAACGATTGTTGTAAAGTCTTTACCAAGCATAATGTTATTTGGCACGATAATTTCCGGATCAATAAGCGGATGGCGTGCTTGTTTTAAATCCATGTAGCGTTCATTATTTACGATTGGCTTCGTCGCTTTAATTCGCTTCGCATAAAGAGCTTTCGCAAAAATAAAATCAAGATTTGCAACTACTTCTACGTTTGATAAAACAATATCAGCTTCCACTGCTACTTCTTCCGTTAACATCATTAAAATGCGTTCTACTTCTTGTTTTTCTTTCACACGTGCTTCTTGAAGTGCGTTATTTAATTCCACGATTACTTGCGGTTCGATAAATAATGTTTGTCCAGAAGCAGATTGATCGTGAACAATACCACCATATACGCCGCGGTATTCTTGTTTTACCGGGATTACGTAGCGTTCGTTACGAATCGTTACAATTGCATCTGATAACATTTTTTGCGCGTTTGAAGAACGCGTCATGTTTTCTAATTTCTCACGAATACGGCTTTCCGCAGTACGAATTTGATTACGAATACCACGCAATTTGTCACTTGCGCTATCGACTACTTCACCGCCGTCACCAATACAATTTGTAATCTTCTTTTCTAAATCATATAAAGACACAATTTGCGCGACATGTGTTTCTAAAATTGGAAGCTCAACACCGTTGTCAATCATATCGTCAATGAAACGTTTCATTTGGCGACTACCGTACATCGTACTTGCGATTTCAATTAATTCATGAGGACTTAACATACTTCCAATTTTCGCACGCTTAATATTTGAACGAATATCAGAAATCCCTCCAAGTGGTACATGTCCTTTTAAGCGGATGACTTTCGCTGCCTCATCCGTTGTTTCTTGCAATTCCACAATTTCTTCAAAATCTGTGCTTGGCACTAAATTCTTCACTTTATCACGACCAAGTGAAGATGCTGTATGTTCAAGTAATTGTTCTTTTACTTTATTGTATTCTAATACACGCAACGTTCGTTCTAACATGTTGCAGGTCCCCCCTGTATTACTTATTACGTTTAATATAGTCTAATAAACGTTCAATATCCCATGTGTTAATCACGTTATCTTTTTGAATCCAACCTTTACGCGCTGCTGCTACACCTGTTTCCATATCTTCTAACATTTCAAGTGTATGGGCATCCGTATTAATCGCTACTTTTACACCAGCATCTTGTGCTTGTTTTAATAATTTCGCGCTTAAATCTAGACGGTTTGGATTTGCATTTAATTCTAAAACTGTATTTGTTTCTTTTGCGAGCTGGATTAATAAATCTGTATCTACATCGTAACCCTCACGGCGCCCAAGAAGACGTCCTGTCGGATGGGCAATCATTGTGACATGCTTATTCTCAAGTGCAGTGCGAAGACGCTTCATAATCGTTTCACGGTCTTGTGAGAAGCTTGAGTGAATAGCTCCAATGACATAATCTAGTTCTGCTAATACTTCATCGTCAAAATCAAGTGTCGCATCTGGTAAAATGTCCATTTCAATCCCGCGCAAAATTGTAATGTCTGGATACTTTTCATTCATACGTTCAATTTCTTTCGCTTGTTCACGAAGACGCTCTTTCGTTAAACCGTTTGCTACTTTCAAGTATTGCGAGTGATCAGTAATTGCCATAAATTTATATCCACGAGCGCGGCACGCTTGCACCATTTCTTCAATTGAAAAAGCACCGTCACTCCACGTTGTATGCATATGTAAATCACCCTGTATATCAGAGAACTGAATTAAGTTGGGATACTCTTTAATTAATTCAATTTCTTTTCCATCTTCACGCACTTCTGGTGGGATGAATGGAAGGCCAAAGTGGGCGAAGAATGCTTCTTCTGTTTCGAATGTTTTCACTTCACCTGTCTCTAAGATTTCCACACCGTATTCACTAATTTTCTCGCCTCTATCTTTCGCAATTTGGCGCATTTTTACGTTATGGTCTTTTGATCCTGTGAAATGGTGAAGAGTTGTAATAAATTCTTCTGGTTTTACTAAGCGGAAGTCAATTGAAATATCATATTCATATTGAAGACGAACAGATACTTTCGTATCTCCACTTGCAATCACTTCAATCATATTATCAAATTGTAGTAAATGTTCACGCACTACTGCTGGCTCTGTCGTTGCAATGATGAAATCTAAGTCCTTCACTGTCTCACGAACACGGCGTAAACTACCAGCGCGTGAGAAACGAATTATTTCAGCAACATTCGACAATTTCTCCTCTATTTCCCCGGCAATAGGCAATACCATCGCAATTGGTAAACGCTCTGGACGAGAGCCTACTTGATCAATTGCTTCTAATATTTTCTCTTCTGTTTTCTTACCGAATCCAGCTAAAGCTTGTACTTTATTTTCTTCACAAACAGCTTTTAACGTTTCCATATCAACAACACCAAGTTCTTTGTATAACTTGGCCACCTTCTTACCACCAAGGCCTGGTAGTTTTAATAGTGGTAATAAACTGCTTGGTACTTCTTTTTCAAGTTCTTGTAGTACTTCAGATGTTCCCGATTCTATATATTCTTGAATAACTGCTGCTGTTCCTTTTCCGATACCTGGAATCTTTGTGAAATCTTCAATTTCAGAAAGACTACGGTCATCACTTTCTAGTGCTGCCGCCGCTTTACGGAATGCAGATATTTTAAATGGATTCGCGCCCTTTAGTTCCATAAATAGGCCGATTGTCTCTAGTAATTTGATAACTTGTTTTTTATTCACTTTCATCATTGCCCCGCCTTTCTTTCATAGAAAAAAACTTCTCTTTCCGAAAAAAGAGAAGTTACACTCTGCTACCTGTCTGCCATAGTTCCTTCACCTTTTCAGAAAGAATCGGTGTATCGTCTACAATTATTTTGCTAATTGATGATTTTTGTAATGGTGTTTGTATTTGTTCAATTGGAAGAATTGTTCCAACAATAATTAAGACAAACAGAATGATATACACTTCTAAAAAGCCAAGAAGTGCCCCAGCAACCGCATTGACTTGCTTTAAAACTGGGATTTCTGCAAACATATTCAGTAAATTACCAAGTAGTGAAAGTGCGATTTTTGTAATAATAAATAATACAATAAACGCAATTGCTTGATAGAAGACACCCTCAATATTATTCGCATCTATCCATTCTGGAACAGATACATTCTTATCGAATGGATACGGAATAAATTTCGCAAGCGTTGGCGCTAAATCTTTACAGTACCAGTATGCAACGAGGTATGCGATAATAAAGCTTGTTAACTTTACAAGTTGCAAAATAAATCCTCTGCGTAAACCGAGGAAAAATCCCATAACAAGCAATAAAATGATAATAATATCAATCATGTTTATTCCATTCCTTTTTGTGTCATACTTTCTTTCAACTTCTCATGTTCTTCTTTTAATTTTATGTAATCGTGTATGACGTTTACCGCCGTCAATACCGCTAGTCTACTCGTATCAAGCGAAGGATTCTTGGCATTGAGTTCGCGCATTTTATCATCCACAATCGCTGCTACCATGCGGATATGACTTGTACTTTCATCGCCAACAACTGAATACTGTTGGCCATATATTTCTACATTAATTCGACTTTTATTTCCCTTTTGTTGTGACAACTCACCGGCCTCCAATCACGTACAGAATCCTAAAGTTTATCATACCATGAACCATCATAATATGGAAACAGAAAGAACAATCCAATATGATAAAAATAACAACATAAAAAAGGAGCGACCATTTTGTCAAATTCTATCGTAATACAAACAAGTTCTACAGTAATTGAAGACATGAAACAACAATACAAACAAGCACTTAGCCCCAAAACTCCGCAAGGCGGTATCTTTATGGCAAAGGTTCCATCTTGCACAATTACAGCTTATAAATCAGGGAAAGTGATGTTTCAAGGTGGACGTGCTGAAGCAGAGGCTTCTCGTTGGCAAAATGTCTCTCAAACACCAAAATCCGCCGTAAAAAAACCGGTCAATTCGCATCAATATGCACCACCTTCTTCTATTGGTACAATGTCGATTTTAGGGTCCGATGAAGTAGGTACTGGTGATTACTTCGGACCGATGACAGTTGTTGCTGTATATGTGGATGCGAAGCAAATTCCACTTTTAAAAGAACTCGGTGTAAAAGACTCCAAAAACTTAAATGATGCTCAAATTGCTGAGATTGCCAAACAACTCCTTCACGTTGTTCCTTACAGCTCCCTCGTTCTTCATAATGAAAAATATAACGAGCTATTTGATAAAGGAAACAACCAAGGTAAACTAAAAGCTTTACTGCATAACAAAGCCATCACAAACTTATTGGCAAAAATCGCGCCTACAAAACCAGAAGGCATCTTAATCGACCAATTTACACAGCCTGATACATACTATAAATATTTAGCGAAACAAAAACAGGTACAGCGTGAAAATGTTTACTTCGCTACAAAAGGTGAAAGTGTCCACTTAGCAGTAGCCGCCGCTTCCATTTTAGCTCGTTACTCATTCGTAAAACAATTTGACGAACTAAGTAAAAAAGCTGGTATGCAACTTCCGAAAGGTGCTGGTAAACAAGTTGATATTGCCGCTGCTAAATTAATTCAAAAAGTCGGTAAAGAAAGACTACCTGAATTTGTGAAAGTGCATTTCGCTAATACAGAGAAGGCGTTTCGCTTATTAAAATAGTATCGACAAAAACAGGAGCCTACAAACTCCTGTTTTTTGTTTCGCTTTAGTCCACTCTACTATCGCCTGTTTATTTTTGTTATAATTAAAATATACATATTTTTCAAACATATGAGTTCCTATTGCTACTTCCACAAATGATTCTAAATATTTTACTAGGTGATCCACACGAAAGACAGTTCGAAATTAGAGAAAACATTCAGCTACTAAGTGAACAACCAGTGTTCAACGATTTAATAGAGCGCTATGGCCGATCTTTCTTATTAAACTTTCGGATTCGAAGATTTATCGGGAAACACGATGCCCGCTTGTTAATACATAATCCAGTAAAGCTGCAACACTTCTGTGAGGAACTTGAATTTATGATTAGAAAAAGAGGATTGTTTAAATAAGGAGGTAATTCATATGAACTCTGTTAAAGTTAAAAAGATATTATATATTTTTGTACACCTCGTAGGCCCGCTTTCTTTCCTCACTATTTCTACCATTTGGGGAGCTTTTTTCACTACTAAATCCACATTTGAAAATATATCTGATAGTCTTTGTGTGATGGCCATCTATTACGTGCTCATAAGCTTAATATGGTTTTTCTATTTAGATCGATTAGACAAAGATATAGATAAAATTACAAAAGAGATTAATGATAATAAGATATAATACATAAAAAAAGGAGAGCCGCCAAGACTCTCCTTTTTTATGTTAGCTTCGTTTCTGCTTCTTAATTGATGAAGATACTTTATGAGAACCTGTTTCATGTGTCGTCGTTCCTTGTCCTTCTACTTCAGGAGAACCTAGGCTTGATCTTGAATGATTTTTTTTCACTTTTTTACTCATTTATATTCACCCCTTCGCGTTACTTTTTGCTACGAGGTAATAAACTATTCAAAATAAAAAGCGAGAGGAAACCCTCTCGCTTTTTTCATATTTTAGAACTCAGAAGAACCTGGAGTTCTTGGGAATGGAATTACGTCACGGATGTTAGCCATGCCAGTGATGTACATTAGGAAGCGCTCGAAACCTAGGCCGAATCCAGCGTGTTTTGTACCGCCGTATTTTCTAAGTTCTAAGTACCACCAGTAGTCCTCTTCGTTCATACCTAATTCTTTAATTCTGTCTACTAAAACGTCCATTCTTTCCTCACGTTGACTTCCGCCGATTAATTCACCGATGCCAGGAACTAGAAGGTCAGTAGCTGCTACTGTTTTACCATCTTCGTTCATACGCATGTAGAATGCTTTAATGTCTTTCGGATAGTCAGTTACGAATACAGGGCGTTTGAAGATTTCTTCTGATAAGTATCTTTCGTGCTCTGTTTGTAAGTCAATACCCCATTCTACTGGGTATTTGAATTCAGCACCTGATTCTTGAAGTACTTTAATTGCTTCTGTATAAGTGATGCGACCGAAGTCAGAGTTAATTACGTTGTTCATGCGCTCTAGAACTGTTTTATCAACGAAGCTGTTGAAGAAGTCCATTTCTTCTGGTGCATGTTCTAGTACGTATTTCATTGCATATTTCAGCATATCTTCTGTAAGATCCATTACATCGCCTAACTCCGCAAATGCAATCTCAGGCTCAACCATCCAGAACTCAGCTGCGTGGCGAGTTGTGTTTGAGTTTTCTGCACGGAATGTAGGTCCGAATGTATAAACATCACGGAATGCTAATGCATAAGCTTCAGCGTTCAGCTGTCCACTTACTGTTAAGTTTGTTTCTTTACCGAAGAAGTCTTTTGATTCATCAACTTGTCCGTCTTCACCTTTTGGTACGTTGTTTAAATCTTGCGTTGTTACGCGGAACATTTCGCCTGCACCTTCTGTATCACTACCAGTGATAATCGGTGTGTGAACATGTACAAATCCACGCTCTTGGAAGAATTGGTGAATTGCAAATGCTGCGATAGAACGCACGCGGAATGTTGCTGAGAATGCATTTGTTCTTGGACGTAAGTGAGCGATTGTACGTAAGTATTCAAACGTATGACGCTTCTTTTGAAGTGGGTAATCAGAGTCTGATAAGCCCTCAATATCAATTTTTTCTGCTTTAATTTCAAATGGTTGCTTCGCTCCAGGTGTTGCAATCACTTTACCTTCTACTTTAACTGAAGAGCTAAGTGGAAGTTTTGCAATTTCTTTGAAGTTCTCTAATTCTGTATCGAAAACGATTTGAACGCCTTTGAAGAAGCTACCATCGTTTAATTCGATGAAACCAAATGCTTTTGAATCACGTAAGTTACGAATCCACCCTGATACTTGTACTGTTTGATCTGCATACTTTTCTGTATCTCTATACAGACTTTTTACTAATGTGTTTTCCATAGTGAAATTCTCCTTTGCTGATATATTTAAATACAAAAAAACCTTTCATCCATAAAGGGACGAAAGGTTAAACTTCGCGGTACCACCCAATTTGTCATAAAGACCAACTTTAACTCGTATGTAATACATACTTCCCGGTTTGTAACAGGCCGGATTCCCGTCTAAGTCTACTCTTGAATACAAGTTTCAATTTCGGTTAGCAACTCCAAGGTGTTCTTCACATATACCGCCTCATCAGGCTCTCACCGTCCCTGACTCGCTTTGGATTATAGTATATACTACTTTTCCTTATCATCGTCTTTCGTTTTGTTAAACTAAAATTAATGTACTACATTCGAGAGAAAGATGCAAGATG
Source organism: Bacillus sp. RC252 (assembly GCF_044909215.1). NCBI lineage: Bacteria > Bacillati > Bacillota > Bacilli > Caryophanales > Bacillaceae > Bacillus > Bacillus sp. RC252. The sequence continues at coordinate 137,456 of NZ_JBIYDV010000003.1, forward strand.
CCAGAAAATATATCAGCGATTTTCGCAATATATCGACCGTAACTCCAAATATATCAGCGATTTTTATAATATATCGACTTACCGACATTTTCCGACAATCATGCCATAAAAAAAATTACCGGACTTAATCCGGCAATTTTTTATTACTTACGTAACTCCGCACCAAATTTCTCTTCTACCGCTGTTAATACACGGTTATGTGCTTCTGTTACTTCTTCGTCTGTTAATGTACGTTCTGCATCGAAGTAGTTCATAGAGAATGCAAGTGATTTCTTGCCTTCTTCCATTTTTTCGCCTTCGTATAAGTCGAATAGTGCTACGTCTTTCAGAAGTTCTCCGCCAGCTTCAGCAATGACTTGCTTCATTTCACCAGCTTTTGTTTCTGTTGTTACTACAACAGCCATATCACGTGTCATAGATGGGAAACGTGGAATTGCTAAGTAGTAAGTTTCCTCAGCGTCTGCACCGAATACTTTTGCAAGAGATAATTCGAATACGAATGTATTTTTCACATCTAATTGTTTTTCTGTTTCCGGGTGCAATTGACCGATGAATCCGATTGCTTCACCATCTAATACGATGTCAGCTGTACGGCCTGGGTGCATACCTTCACGTTTTGCTGGTGCATAAGTGATTTGATTTGCCACGCCAAGTACGTCGAATAATCCTTCTAATACACCTTTAACAACGAAGAAGTCTACAACTTTCTTCTCACCTTGCCATGCATGGTGAAGAGCAAGACCTGTCATAACACCTGCAAGATGTTGTTCTTCTTTCGGAAGTTCTCCTGCTTCTGTTGGTAAGAAGATAGAACCTACTTCATATAATGCAACGCTGTCGTTTTTACGTGCAACATTGTATGAAACTGCTTCTAACAATTGTGGCACTAAGCTTAAACGAAGTTGGCTACGCTCTTCGCTCATTGAAAGCGCAAGATTTACAGGAGCTTTTTCGTTCGGCTCAACCATATATTGTTTCGCTTTGTCAGCGCTTGTTAATGAATATGTGATTGCTTCATATAAACCAGCACCTTCTAGGAAGCGGCGTACTTTACGACGTTTCGTTTGTGCTGATGTTAATTTACCACGTGTCATTGTTCCAGATGGTAATGTAACTGGAATGTGATCATAACCATACAGACGACCTACTTCTTCTACTAAGTCTTCTGAAATTGTAATGTCAGGACGACGTGCTGGTACATTTACATGGAATGTTCCTTCTACTTCTGTGAATGGGAATTTTAAGTTTGTGAACATTGTACCCATTTCACTCGCAGAAATATCTGTACCTAATACACGGTTTACTTTTTCAGCTGTAACAGATACTGTACGTTCTTGTACTTGTAAGTTATCAGCTTCTACTACACCTTCAAGTGCTTCTCCACCAGCGTATTTTGCCATTAAAGCAGCTGCATGTTGAATTGCTTCAAATGTACGTGTTGGGTCGATTCCTTTTTCAAAACGTGCACTTGATTCGCTACGAAGACCTAAGTCTTTTGATGTACGGCGCACGGTTTGACCTGCAAAGTATGCAGACTCAATTAGAACGTTTACTGTCTCGCTATCAACTTCAGAATCCGCTCCGCCCATTACACCAGCAACAGCTAACGCTTTTTCACCGTTTGTAATAACAAGGTGGTGGCTTTGTAACGTACGTTCTTGAGCGTCTAATGTTTGAATCTTTTCGCCTTCTTTTGCAAGACGAACAACGATTTCTTTTGAACCTAATTTATCGTAATCGAATGCATGTAACGGTTGACCGTATTCCATTAAAATGTAGTTTGTAATATCAACTACATTACTAATTGGACGAATGCCAGCTGCCATAAGACGAGTTTGCATCCACATTGGTGATGGACCAATCTTTACGTTCTTCACCATTTTTGCAATGTATAATGGGTTTTCTTCTTTCGCTTCTACACTTACAGAAATGTAGTCAGAAGTTTTTTCTGCTGTTTCTTGTAAGTCGATAGCTGGAAGTTTCACTTCACGGCCGTAAATAGCAGCTACTTCATATGCAACACCTAACATATTTAAGCAATCTGCACGGTTTGGTGTTAAACCAAGCTCAAGTACTTCATCGTGTAAGTTTAAAATTTCAAGTGCATCTGCACCAACTTCAGCGTCACTTGGGAAAATGAAAATACCATCTGCGTATTCTTTTGAAACTAACTTCCCATCAATGCCAAGCTCTTGAAGAGCGCAAACCATACCGTGAGAAGCTTCACCGCGTAGTTTTGCTTTTTTAATTTTGAAGTTACCAGGAAGTACAGCGCCTACTTTTGCAACTGGTACTTTTAAACCTTTTGCAATGTTAGCAGCTCCACAAATAATTTGAACCGGTTCTTCTTCACCGATATCGATTAAGCATTTGCTTAATTTATCAGCTTCTGGGTGTTTTTCACATTCTAATACGTGACCAACTACAACACCTTTTACACCTTTATTTAATACTTCAACGCCTTCTACTTCAATACCACTTTTCGTGATTTTGTCTGCTAGTTCTTGTGCTGTTACATCTTTAATATCTACATACTCTTGTAACCAACGATATGATACGAACATATTTATCCTCTCCTTCCCTTACGCTCGTTTGAATTGTTGTAAGAAACGTACATCATTTGTATAGAAATGACGAATGTCATCTACGCCGTATTTCAACATTGCAATACGCTCTGCGCCCATACCGAATGCGAAACCTTGATATTCTTTTGAATCATAACCAGCCATTTCAAGTACGTTCGGGTGAACCATACCTGCTCCTAAAATTTCGATCCAGCCAGTCCCTTTACAAGTGCCACATCCTTTACCGTGACACATCATACAAGAAATATCCATCTCTACAGACGGCTCTGTGAATGGGAAGAAACTTGGACGAAGACGGATTTCACGATCTTCACCGAACATCTTTTTCACGAATACTTGCAGTGTACCTTTTAAGTCACTCATGCGAATGTTTTTATCAATTACAAGACCTTCAATTTGCATGAATTGGTGTGAATGCGTCGCATCATCGTCATCGCGGCGATACACTTTACCAGGACAAATAATTTTAATCGGTCCTTTTTCTTTATTCTTTTCCATCGTACGTGCTTGCACAGAAGATGTATGTGTACGTAGTAACGTTTCTTCTGTAATGTAGAATGTATCTTGCATATCACGCGCTGGGTGATCTTTCGGTAAGTTTAATGCTTCGAAGTTGTAGTAGTCTTTTTCTACTTCTGTTCCTTCAGCTACTTCATAACCCATACCGATGAATACATCTTCAATTTGTTCAACAACTGCTGTTAACGGATGGTGACAACCTGTTTCAACAGGACGACCTGGCAGTGTAACATCAATTGTTTCAGTAGCTAATTTCGCCTCAATTACTGCTTTTTCTAAGTTGCCAATTTTGTCTTCTAGACGCGTTTGAATCGCTTCACGTACTTCATTTACTAATGCTCCCATACGTGGACGCTCTTCTGCTGATAATTTTCCCATGCCGCGTAATACTTCTGTAATTGGACCTTTTTTTCCTAAATACGCTACGCGTACGTCGTTTAAGCCCTTTAGCTCTTTCGCTTCTTCAATAAGCTCTAACGCTTTTTGCTTTAGCTCTTTTAAACGTGCTTCCATTTGGAACCCTCCTAATTTTAAAAATAAAAAAACCCCGCTCCCAAAAAGGGACGAGGTAAATTCGCGGTACCACCCTAAATTGACAGAACAAGTCTGCCCACTCATTAGTTATAACGATCAATTCTGACCGGAACGCCTTTACATATAAATGGTCCTGGCGCCAACTCCAGAGGTGAATTCACTTCCATCTACCATAAGAATGCTTTCAGTCTACGGCACTCTCTCCCTATATGGCGATTTTGTAAGCTACTCTTCTCTATCAACGTTTTTCATTAATATACTTTTATTATATGTTCAAAAAAGTTCGATACTCATTTCACCACTTTTTTATGAACATGCACTTCAACTTATTATAAGAAGTTTTTTATCGATTCGCAACTGGGCTTTGTAAATAATACGTTAAAATCCCTGCTGCAACCGCAACATTTAATGATTCTGCCCCGCCGTAAATCGGAATATACAAGTTTTGATCACTTTTCGCAAGAATTTCTTGGCGTACGCCGCTTCCTTCATTCCCTACAATTAATGCAAAACTTCCAGCCGGGGTTACTTCACCAAATGGAACTCCATTTTCAAGAGCTGTTCCATATACAGGGACGTTATTTTCTTTTAACTTGTCTACCCATTCTTCTAAGTTCCCTTTCACAACCGGTAGGTGGAAAATAGAACCTTGTGTAGATCGTAGTACTTTACTATTATAAACATCAACGCACCCTTCTCCAAGCACAACGGCATGAATACCCGCTGCATCCGCTGTACGAATAATCGTTCCCAAATTACCTGGGTCTTGAAGGCCGTCTAATAAAAGAAATTTCCCATCAGTAAGAGCTACTTCTTTCTCATGTTTCTCACAAACAGCAAATACACCTTGCGTTGTTTCTGTTTCGCGAAGTACTTTTACAATTGCTTCAGGCACAATATACATTTCAACATCATTAACTGTCCAATCTTTCGGAAGATCTGTCTGATCTGAAACGATAAGTTCTGTTACAACTCCTGCTTTTAACGCTTCCTCTACTAAATGGAATCCTTCTACAAAAAATAAAGCTTTGTTATCGCGCTCTTTTTTCGTCTGCAGCTTTTTCCACTGCTTCACACGCGGGTTTTGTACTGAATCAATGTTTTTCATAATATGTATTTCCCTCTCTTCTTGTCTTATCATTATAGCCTATTTTTCATACATATTTACATAAAAAAGAACAAAAACTAACGTCAGTTTCAATTCTGAAGAAGAGGTGAAGATAATGAGTTTTAATTTACGCGGCGCGGTATTAGCGAATGTATCTGGAAATTCACAAGATCAATTACAAGAAACGATTGTCGATGCAATTCAAAGCGGTGAAGAAAAAATGCTTCCAGGTCTTGGCGTTTTATTCGAAGTCATTTGGAAAAATGCTGATGAAAATGAAAAACACGAGATGTTAGGAACACTGGAGCAAGGATTAAAAAAATAAGCAATAAAAGGTCACCTTAGAAAAAAAACTAAGGTGACCTTTTATGTCTATAAAATTTTTCTTCTCCTAAACATTTCTACTTTACTAACGCTGATTGATGGAGTACAATGTTCAAAATACATTTAAACCGATCGATTTTCTTCATATACATCATTGGATAAAAGGAGTGAATGTTTTATGCACCGTATTACGCTTGAACAAATTTTTAAACATCACATTACGCAAAAATATGTAAACCGTTCTGGAATGGTCCACGCGATTGCTGTCGCTTACCATGCGTTTCACTTAGCCAAAAAGCATCACGCCTCAGTCGATGCTGCGACAAAGGCTGGCTTCCTTCATGATATCGGACATCATACGTGGTACACAGGCGGCGAATGGGACTATGACTTGTATAAAAAGAATGATATACATGCGATTAAAGGAGCAGAAAGATCTCATAAATTGCTTATTAGATTAGGAGAACATCCTAAACTAGCAAAAGAAATTTCTATTGCGATTCTTCTTCATACAGATTCTTTCTTAGTACAGCAAGAAATTGAAAGAACATCTCTTCAAAACATTATTAAATGGGCAGACGAAGCAGATGAAGAACCGGGCGGAGCGCACCATTATAGAACGATTTCTTACGAAAAAGCACTTAAAGCTATTCAGCAATTAGACCGATTGGTAGAGCGTGAATTACAAATAGAGCAAAAGAAATTGAATGACAAGGCAGAACATAGTTATCAATGAGAAAGAGGCATCACTATAGGGTGATACCTCTTTTATTATTTTGCGAAAAATACACCTTTGTATGTAATATTTAAATGTTACACTCAAAAGCAAAATACTTTATAATTAAATATACAAATATAAAGAGGTGATTTTACAAATGCAACCCGTTACACAACTTTCTAATGAGCAGAAATACTCTATGTCATGGGGACAATTTATTAGCTCCGTTTTATTCGCTTTTTTCGGAACCGGACTTATTACTGTGTTCCTCGCAATGCCCTTAACAATTTATACAGCCGGTCTTACAGATAAAAAACAAATTGCTCTGTATGAATCTATTGCAAATACTGCAAGTATCGTATTACAACTAGCCGTGTTGTTATTCTTCATTTTCAAATTCGAACCCGCAAAAAAATTACTACTAAAATCTTTTAACTTTAAAGTACTTAAAGAATGGCGTACATACGTATACTTACTTCTTTTCTTCGCTATAAACATTATACTCAATTACATCTTGTTAAATTATGTGTTCCAAGACGCAACGAAGCAGCAATCTTCCGCACTAAACTTAGACGTTTTTAAGCAGTATCAAATATTATTACTTCTCGGCTTCGCTATACTCACACCAATTTTTGAAGAACTTATTTTCCGTGGCTTTATACTTCGCTTCTTCTCAGAGCGCTTTCCATTTTGGATTGTAGCCATCATAACAAGCTTCTTCTTCGGTATCGCTCATACATACTCACTTGGAGTAATGGTAATTACTTTCTTCATGGGATTATTAATGGCTATTTTATGTGAAAAAACAAAATCCATTATTCCAGCTATGTTATTTCATATTATGAATAATATGTTAGCATTCTTGAATTAGAAAGAGGTGTCATCGCGATACCTCTTTTATTAATTCGTATCATCACTTCTCATTTCTATCAATTTATACATATTTATTAATAACATCCAAAATAAACCTCATGTAGTAAAATATAGCTCATCACCATAGAAGGAGATTATTTATGTCGAGCTTACTTTGGATTTTTTATATGCCACTTCTTGTTTTATGCGGATTTTCCGGTGGTATTTTTTTAATTATTACTAGCATTAAACATCTTAAATTATTTGTGGGTTTAATGGGGCTACTTATCCTATCTTTTGTCACACTACCTTTTGTTTTTTGGGGCATGGGGGTGAATAGCGATACGATCCTCCCTATTTCAACTACTTTATATTGGATACTGTTTTCTTTAACTGGATTATTGGCAGGATTAAATGGATTACAGGCAAAGATTAAAAGTATACGTAATATGGGATTCATTATTTTTATCGCTGGCATATTAGGGGTTATTTTCTGGGTACTTATGTCTGTAGGGGATTCATTCTATATATAATATTTTATCGGAGGTAATACAGAAGTGTTTGGAATATTAACTTGGATGGTTTTGGCTCTTACTTTGATGTTATGCCAATTCATCGTTGGCATTTTTTTAATTATTGCTGGCATTAAATATCGTAAATCACTTACTATTATAGCTGGTTTGATTAGCATATCGCTTATCTTTGTTCCTATCATTTGTATAGGTTTTGGAATAGATTTAGAGGGGATGGTTCCAATTTCAGGAACTTTATATTGGTGTTTCTTCTCTTTAGCTGGACTATTAGCTATTATAAGCGGAAGACAAATATCCAGCATTCGTGCTATGGGAACAATTTTGTTTATAACAGGGCTGTGCTCCGTAGCTGGTTATCATTTTTTATATCTCACTCTTTAAAAAGACAAAAAAGCAGGGAAATTAATTCCCTGCTTTTCTATTTGGTTTATTGCCTGATGGTAAGAAGAACGATAACACCCAAGCAATACCTGCGAGTATTGTCGCAATTAAGAAGGCATCGTTAATACCGTTAATTGCAGATAGCTTTGAAATTTGTCCGAATAATAGTTGTGTACTCATCGCATCTCCTGCTTGAGCTGATCCGGCTAATGCCGCTAAGCTTTGGCCCATACCGTGTACTTTATCAACTAAAATCGGGTTTGACGTTGTTAACATATTGCCATAATCCGCTACGTGAGCAGTAGTTTGTTGCGTCATAAGCGTGATTAATATCGCTGTTCCAATTGAACCAGCTACTTGTCTTGACGTATTTTGCGTTGCTGTACCGTGAGAAATTAATTTCATCGGCAGTGCATTCATACCAGCTGTCATAATTGGCATCATAATGAATGACATACCAATTGAGCGTATAATATAATCCGTCATAATAACGCTATACGGTGTATCCATCGATAACGTTGTAAATTTATATGTCGCAAATGTTGTAATGGCTAATCCGACAATTGCTAACGGACGAATACCATACTTATCAAATAGTTTACCTGCAACTGGTCCCATGATCCCCATAATTAATGATCCTGGAAGTAATAATAAACCAGATTCCATCGGTGTAAAACCGCGAATGTTTTGCAAGTATACTGGAAGTAATAACATACCTCCGAATAAGGCCATCGTTACAATCGCGTTAATTACTAATGTGAAAGTGAACGTCGGATATTTAAACACTTGTAAATCAAGCATTTTATTGTCTGTTGTTAACTCTCTCCAAATAAATACAGCTAAACCAATGACACCGATGATAAGTGTTATAACAACTTCTGCACTAGTCCAGCCATTATTTCCAGCTTCACTAAATCCGTACAGTAAGCTACCTAGTCCAATACTTGAACTAATAACACCGAATACATCTAACTTTGTTTTAGACACTGGCTGAGCTAGTGTAAAGAATTTTAAAGATAAGAACGTAATAATTAAACCGATAACAAACATCCCATAGAACATTAAGTTCCAGCTATAGTTTTCAATTACCCAACCTGTTACAGTTGGTCCGATAGCTGGTGCTAAAATCATCGCTACCCCAAGTAGTCCCATAGCTGCTCCGCGTTTATTAGGCGGGAATAATGTCATGAAGATATTCATACCAACTGGCATTAAAATACCTGCACCAACCGCTTGAATAACGCGGCCCGTCATCATCATTGTGAAGTTTCCTGATGTAGCACAAATGATAGATCCTACAGTGAAGAATAACATTGCTGCTATGAATAATTTACGATACGTAAACCGTGAAACTAAAAATGCACTGATTGGTACTAAAATTCCGTTTACAAGCATGAAGCCTGTAATTAGCCATTGTGCTGTTGAAGTTGATACGTTAAATTCGTTCATTAATGGAGGCAGTGCAACATTAATGATCGTTTGGTTTAAAATAGAAACGAACATACCGAGAATTAATACAGCTACAACTGCTTTTACATTCACATTCTCTACCGGCAATTGTCTCTTCAGCATTTCTTTTTCCTGTTTTACTTGCTCTTGCTTCCCTGTTTCTAATTCCACTACATTAGAAGCTTCTGTTTCTTGTTTTTGTTCAAGTTCTTTCTCTACTGTTTCTGCTTGACTTACTTCTATCTTACTTACGGCTGGGACTTGTTCTTCTCCCACATTCGTTTTTTTCTTTCGTAAAAGACGATTTATAAGGAAGAAGACGATTATACAAAATAGTGCATATCCTACAATTGCAATTGAGGACATCTCATCTCCCCCTTACTTATGAATACGAACTGACACATTCATTCCAGGAACAATATTTACTGATTTACTATGATCTAAAGAAATTTTAACTGGTACAACTTGCTTTACTTTCGTATAATTCGCTGTTGAGTTACTTGATGGTAACATCGAGAATGTATTCGCCGTTGTTAATCCAACTTGTTCTACTTTTCCTGTTAACGTTGTATCTGGGTATGCATCTACATACACATCTACTGTTTGGCCTTTTTGAACATCATCAATATTTGTTTCTTCAATATTTGCTGTTACCCATAAATTGTTCATATCAAATGCGTAAGCAATTGGGCTTCCTGCTCCAACGAACGCATTAGTTGTTGCGTTTGATTGTACAACTGTTGCATTTTGTGGAATTGTTACATCTACTGTTTGCTCACCATTTGCTCCTGCTACAGTAACCGCACCTAATTTATCGTTCTCATTGTAGTTTTTTCCTACTTCAGCTTTCCAGTCTGTTAATTTACCTGCTACTGGTGATGCAATTGGGATTACTTTCCCATCAATCTTTGCATTTTCTGTTTTTAAATAGTTTTCCGATTGATTGTAATAGTAATAACCGCCAATACCGCCGCCAACTAATACAATTAATGTGATAATGTTGATAATTACCATTCTTCGAAACTGATTCATTGCATTCCTCTCCTTATATCGCATATAATTTTTTTCTAAACTATTTACACCCTTAGTGTTTATGTTGTTTAATTGTTAATTATATTAACCTTTAAACAAAAAAAGCACACCTTTTACGATGCAAACTATGTTTTGTCTGCATCCTAGCGGTGCTGATTTCTAAAGGACTATCGTTTATAATTATAAATAATTATCCCGAATCTACAACCAACAATTTAAACCTATATGTTGTTTAAACAACATTACACTATACATGTGTTGTTTAAATTCAAAAAATTAAACGAGGTGAAGTAAAAATGTCTATTAAAAATACAAATGATCCACGTGTAAAACGAACGAGACAACTCATACAGGATGCTTTTGTCGCTTTAGTAGGCGAAAAGGGCTTCGAAAATGTAACTGTGCAACATATCGCGGAACGTGCTCCTGTAAATCGCGCTACATTTTATAGCCATTACCATGATAAATATGATTTATTAGACAAAAGCATAGAAGAAATGTTAGAAAAATTAGCTGAAATAATTAAACCACAAAATCGAAATAAAGAAGATTTTCAGCTCACTTTTGATTCACCGCATCCAACATTTTTAGCTTTGTTTGAACATATAGCAGAAAATGTGAACTTCTATAACGTTATGCTTGGTGATAAAGCCGCTGGAAACTACTCTTATAAAATGATGAAAACAGTCCAAACACATTTAACATTAAGCTTATCTATTTCACAACCTGATGATGAAGAACTCATGGTTCCTCGTGACATTCTTATTAGTTATGTTACAGGGGCTCATATCGGAATGATTATGTCATGGTTAAAAAGAGGCATGATTTATACCCCGCATTTCATGGCAATGCAATTAACTCGCTTAATTATTTTAGGAGCCCATACTGCAGCAGGATTAGAAAGACCGTTTTAAAAATGAAAAAAGCGAAGGAGGTTATCCTTCGCTTTTTTCTATTAATTAAATGTAATGTTATGTACAGCCTCTTTATCAAGACGTTTAATAACTTCTACAATTAACTTCACTGCGTTTTCATAATCATCACGATGTAACATCGCTGCATGAGAATGAATGTAGCGTGTCGCAATCGTAATTGCCATAGACGGAATACCGTTTACAGAAATGTGAATTGCTCCTGCATCCGTTCCCCCGCCCGCTACAGAATCATATTGGTATGGAATTTGTAATTCATCAGCAACATCAACTACGAAATCACGTAAACCTGTATGACCAATAACAGAAGCATCATATAAAATGATCTGCGGTCCATCGCCCATTTTACTTTGCGCTTCTTTTGCCGTTACACCTGGTGTATCCCCAGCAATACCTACATCTACTGCGAATGCGATATCGGGCTTAATATAGTTTGCAGATGTTTTCGCACCACGAAGACCAACTTCTTCTTGTACAGTACCAACGCCGTATACAACGTTTGGATGCTTTTCATCTTTTAATTGTTTTAATACGTCAATTGCAATTGCACAACCAATTCGGTTATCCCATGCTTTTGCAAGTAACATCTTTTCATTCTTCATCACTTGGAATTCGAAGTACGGTACAACTTGATCTCCTGGTCGTATGCCCCACTCCATCGCTTCTTCTTGGCTAGAAGCACCAATATCGATGAACATGTCTTTAATTTCAACTGGCTTTTTACGAGCTTCTGGAGGTAAAATGTGCGGTGGTTTTGAACCAATTACACCTGTTACATCTCCTTTACGCGTTACAATCGTTACGCGCTGTGCAAGCATAACTTGCGACCACCAGCCACCCACCGTTTGGAAACGAAGGAAGCCTTTGTCATCAATTTGCGTAATCATAAAGCCGACTTCATCTAAATGACCTGCAACCATAATTTTCGGGCCGTTTTCTTCCCCAACTTTTTTCGCAACTAAACTTCCTAAATTGTCAGTAGAAAGTTCATCTGCAAACGGCTCAATATATTTCTTCATTACTTCACGTGGTTCGCGCTCGTTACCCGCAATACCGCGTGCGTCTGTTAATTCTTTTAGCATTGTCAATGTATCGTCTAATTTTATCATTGCCAACACCCTCCTTTTTCTTCAGTCACTTTATTATACAAAAGGAAATTGAAATATTCAAAAATTAAATTAGTATCCTTGTGTTTGACGCTGATGATTTACTTCATTTTTATCTAAATATGCTTTTTCAATTTCATCTTGTTCAAATTCAAGCGCTTGTCCAAGGCGAAGATAGCTTGTAAATAGTTCAATATAGTTCGTAATAGAAGGTTGATCTGTAAAACGAATTACTTTCGCATATGTGTCTAAGAAAATTTCCACTTGTGTTTTATTCGTTTGCGCACATTTATAGAATAAGAAGTTTTTATCAATTCCTAAATCGATTCCGATTGATAAAATAAAGTGTAAACCATCTACGTATTCTTCTAATATTACTTCACGTTCTGAAGCTGGTTTATTGCTCCAATATTTAAAACAACGTGTTTCATTTGCAAGTTCTCCAATTTCTACAAGAAGAGCTAACATTTTTTCTTTTAACAATTTTTTCGGTTGTAAGTCATGTTCTTTCACAATACGGTCATCTAATTCTTTTTGTAATTTAAATAGTTGTAGTAAGTCCATTCTATTGTCCTCCTCCAACATCGCATTTTCCGCAACAATGTTGTTTCATCTCAAAGTTCATTATTATTTTTCGTTTCTTATTAACAAGTCAGCTACCTACATCTTATAAAGATAGCTTGTCCTTAATTTGCAAATACGTTTCAATCATCACTCATATATTGTTCACTTGATGAAAGTTCCATATCATCTTTCCATTATAGCAGTGTCGTTTCTGCTAGGAAAGATGCACTTCTCACGAATGAGTTCAAATAAAGTGAAACTTTAATAAGTGGGGGGTTTTGTTCATCCCCACTTATTATTAGCCTTCACCAATCGGGCTTTTACGGGCAGTTGATCTCCCACCTAACTTCTTTGCTCCAGCTGAATTTTGAGGTGGGAGTTTTACTGCCCGCAAATAGCGGGATAAAAAAAGTCAGGAGGATTCTCCTGACTTTATATATATATTCTTTTATATCGCTATAGCTTTTATATTGATTTTGTCATATCGATAACGACACATCCGTTAATCTTTCCTACTTTCATGTAAAAGCCTCCTCGTTATCGTTACAAAAGTTCTTACAAGCACATCTTAATATACTTGAGCAAGAAATAACGATAATAAGTAGAGGATTTTACAATAAATGCAAATAAAAAAACCTTAGAAGAAAATCTTCTAAGGTTTTAAACAATTAGTTAATGTTGTTTTTTGCAACTGTTGCTAATTCAGCGAAAGCTTTTTCGTCATGAACAGCTAAGTCAGCAAGCATCTTGCGGTTAACTTCGATGCCAGCATTTTTTAAACCGTGCATTAAGCGGCTGTAAGAAAGACCATTCATACGAGCTGCTGCGTTGATACGTGTAATCCATAATTTACGGAAGTCACGTTTCTTTTGACGACGGTCACGGAATGCATACATTAGAGATTTCATAACCTGTTGGTTAGCAACCTTAAATAATGTACTCTTAGAACCGTAGTAACCTTTTGCTAATTTTATAACTTTTTTACGACGTTGACGAGTAACTGTACCACCTTTTACTCTTGGCATAATATTACCTCCTAGTTTGTTCTATATATCAGCCGAACTTATTTTAAGTTGTCAAGCATTTGACGAATGCGTTTGAAGTCACCAGCGCTAACTACACCAGCTTTACGTAGTTTACGTTTAGCTTTTGTAGATTTGTTAGCGAATAAATGGCTTGTGTAAGCGTGAGAACGCTTCAGTTTACCAGATCCAGTCTTTTTGAAACGCTTTGCAGCGCCGCGATGAGTTTTTTGTTTAGGCATAGGTATTTCCTCCTCTATCTATTACTTATCGTTTTTCGGTGCTAAAACTAAGAACATACTACGTCCTTCCATTTTAGGCTTAGATTCAATTGTACTAACTTCAGCACAAGCTTCTGAGAAGCGATCTAAAACACGTTGACCGATTTCTTTATGAGTAATGGCACGTCCTTTAAAGCGAATTGACGCTTTAACCTTGTCGCCTTTCTCTAAAAACTTGACAGCATTACGAAGTTTTGTGTTAAAGTCATGTTCATCAATTGTTGGACTTAAACGAACTTCTTTCATGCTAATTACTTTTTGATTTTTGCGCTGTTCTTTTTCTTTCTTCTGTTGCTCAAAGCGGAATTTACCGTAGTCCATAATGCGGCATACTGGTGGTTTCGCATTTGGAGCAACCAATACTAAATCAAGATTAAGACCTGCAGCTAAGTCTAAAGCGTCATTACGAGACTTGATTCCAAGTTGATCGCCGTTTGCGCCAACTAAGCGTACTTCACGTGCACGAATTTGCTCGTTAATCATCATATCCTTGCTAATAGTAAGCCACCTCCAAGGTTTTCTTAGAATACGTTTTGCAATTGTAGAACCCGAACAAAAAAAGTGCGGGCACACGGCACCCACACTTGTAATATCTCTAGTAAGAAATACATTTACCTGCTAACTGCGAATGCGTCCATCAGGTGAGAAGCGGGTGCTTCTACTTGTCAAAACCATATTCTATTATCCTTGATGAGTTTATCATAGGACATGACGTCTGTCAAGAAGACGCGATGTGTTTTACTAACAACAAGAAATATTGTAACAAACAACCAGCATACTTGCAATACTTTTTTATGATAAGTATTGTTTGGTTATTTTTTCTAGATTTTCTTTTTTATTATACATAAAAAAGCCGCGGTATACCGCGGCTCTTTCTTATCGTTTTCCTTCTACCTTAATCATGTCAACAAACGCATCTAATGCGATTGTTTCTGATTTTTGTTCACCATATTTACGTACGTTAACGCCATTTTCAGTAACTTCATTGTCACCTACTACAAGCATGTACGGAATCTTTTGCATTTGTGCTTCACGGATTTTGTAACCAATTTTCTCTTCACGAGTGTCTAATTCAACACGGATACCAGCACGTCGTAATTCATCTTGTACTTTCTTCGCATAGTCTAAATGTACTTGCGGAGAAACTGGAATTACTTGCGCCTGAACTGGAGCTAACCAAGTTGGGAATGCGCCTTTGTATTCTTCAATTAAGAAGGCTACGAAACGTTCCATAGTTGATACAACACCACGGTGAATTACAACTGGACGATGTTGTTTACCGTCTTCACCAACGTAAGTTAATTCAAAGCGTTCTGGAAGTAAGAAGTCTAATTGTACAGTTGAAAGTGTTTCGTCTTTTCCAAGAGCAGTACGAACTTGAACGTCAAGTTTCGGACCATAGAATGCCGCTTCACCTTCAGCTTCATAGTAATCAAGACCCATTTCATCCATAGCTTCTTTTAACATACCTTGTGCTTTTTCCCACATCTCATCATCAGCATAATACTTTTTAGTATCTGCTGGGTCACGATAAGATAGACGGAATGAATAGTTTTCTAAACCGAAATCTTTGTACACTTCTAACGTTAAGTTTACAACACGTTTTAATTCTTCTTTAATTTGATCTGGACGAACGAAAATGTGCGCATCATTTAAAGTCATTCCGCGTACACGTTGTAATCCAGATAATGCTCCAGACATTTCATAGCGGTGCATTGTTCCAAGTTCCGCAATACGGATTGGTAATTCACGGTAGCTGTGAATATCGTTTTTATAAACCATCATATGGTGAGGGCAGTTCATTGGACGAAGAACTAACTCTTCATTATCCATTTCCATTGATGGGAACATGCCATCACGGTAATGGTTCCAGTGACCAGAAGTTTCATAAAGTTCTCTACTTCCTAATACTGGAGTGTATACGTGATCATAGCCTAAGCTTGCTTCTTTATCAACGATGTAACGCTCGATAATACGGCGAATTGTTGCACCTTTTGGTAACCAAAGTGGTAAACCTTGTCCTACTTTTTGGCTATTAGTAAATAGTTTTAACTCTTTACCTAATTTACGGTGATCGCGCTCTTTCGCTTCTTCAAGCATACGTAAGTGCTCATCTAATTCTGCTTTCTTAACGAATCCAGTACCGTAAATACGTTGTAACATTTTATTATTGCTATCGCCGCGCCAGTAAGCACCAGCAACACTTAATAATTTAAACACTTTAATCTTCCCTGTAGATGGAAGGTGAACACCACGGCAAAGGTCGAAGAATTCGCCTTGCTCATAGATTGAAATAACTGCATCTTCTGGAAGATCGTTAATTAAATCTAATTTTAACTCATCGCCGATTTCTTCAAAGCGACGAAGTGCTTCTGCACGTGGTACTTCATGACGAACGATTTCTAAGTTTTCGTTCACGATTTTTTGCATTTCTTTTTCGATTTTCTTGAAGTCCTCAACTGTAATTGCTTCTTCCATATCAATATCGTAGTAGAAGCCATTTTCGATTACTGGACCAATGCCAAGCTCAAGCTTAACATCTTTATATAAACGTTTTAACGCTTGTGCTAAAAGGTGAGCTGTTGAGTGGCGTAAAATATATAAGCCATCTTCAGAATCTAATGTAATAATAGAAACTGCACCATCTTCTTCGATTGGTGTAACAAGATCAATCATCTCATCGTTTAATTTTCCAGCCACAGCTTTTTTCTTTAAGCCTGGGCTAATAGAAGCTGCGATTTCTTCAGTTGTTACTCCTTTTGGAAACTCCTTCACAGCTCCATCAGGGAAAGTAATTTTAACTACATCTGCCATCACTGGTCACTCCTCTTTTTTTCAAAATAAAAAACACTCATCCCATAAAAAGGGACGAGTGTTGAATTCGTGGTTCCACCCTTGTTCCAATTAACCTTATTGTTAATTGCTCAAGTTCAACATAACGGTGTTGTCCGTTAGCAATTACTAGAAAAACGTTCACTGCTAAAGTTTAGAGGTGGTAAGTAATAATCCCGTACTAGGAAGCTCGCACCCTAAGGCTTCCCTCTCTGAAAATCGTAGATAACTACTCATGTCCTCATCATGACATTTCAATATATTTCATTTATGTAGGTAATTATATGCTCAAAAACTTAGAAAATCAAGGGCGTTACCTTTATTTTTTAAATTTTTCACATTGCGCTCAAACTCATGCAAACCATGTAATTGGACCCGTTCTTGAAATACATTTCGCAAAGTAACAATCATGTTATGATCTTGTTTTTTCGTATATAAATAAATCTTTTTCGGCGAAATAGAAAGAAGTGGTGCAATTACTTTCGTATCGATATATACATCCTGTTTCTTTAATAATTCTTCATCTATATATTGAACCAATTTCTCCTGTTTTAAACGCCTACCTTTATCATCATAGAAAATAAAACTTTCATCAAAAATAAGATGTACACAGGACAAACGTGATTTCCGGCTACTTACTTGTTGGCGAAGTGTCTCAATGAATATTTGGTATTCCTGCTCCATCTTATACTCATCAATTGCAACTTCAGCAAGCTTAGTTACCATTTCCCTATATGTACGAAGACGAAAACGAACGTATGATGAAAACGAGAATGAGAGCGGATCACAAAGCCATTCATTCAAAGACGACGCAATATAAGATTCAAATTTTTGACGTGTTAAATCACTAGCTACTCCTTTTCTTCTTTCCTTTAAAATCTCATGTGCCATATGCAATATTTGATGACACTCTTCTTGTTCTTCATAAAAAAACTTTTCCTTTAAAATGGTATGAATCCATTCATTTTGTTTCACATTCATAATGAAATATAGTAATACTGGCAATAAAATCTTTTCAATATAATTTGATTCACATAATGGTATATGAATAACAACCTTTTGTTCATTTAAATATACACTTGTTTCCTTATATAAGGATTCTGTTCTTTTCGTTAGTTGTCTGTATACGTACACAGCATCATTTTTTTCTTCGAAGCAAATTTCAATCACTTTTGTCCCCCCTTTTATCCCCGCTCTAAAGGATTGCATCTATACGTTACAAATCCTATAAGAGTCCGATCTATGGAAGTTCACTCTTAGTAGAAACCTATCTCCCATCGTTAGAACATCCACTCGATATGGCTTGCTAATTTTATATATATTAAGGGAGGGAGAAAAAAATGATACAAGCTACTCTGAAAAAATGATTAAAATAAAGTGAAGCTTTAATCAGTGGAGGTTTTGTCCATCCTCCACTGATTATTAGCCCGCACCAATCGGGCTTTTACGGGCAGCAGGGCTCCCACCTAACTTCTTTGCTTTACAGCCGAATTTTGAGGTGGGAGTCTTACTGCCCGCCAATAGCGGGATAAAAAAGAGCAAGCTTCTCAGCTCGCTCTTTACTTATTACGACGATTTTTCCCGCCAATTGGGATTGGCTTCGCTAAATATTTAATTCGTTCCATAATACGGGCTGCTTTCATCTCTTCTGCTTCACCGCGCTGTGTATACGTTAAATGATGTTCCAACTGTTTGAAATCAAAGTTAGATGTAAAGAACGTCGGTAAGTTTTCCAACATACGGAATTGCAAGATTGCACCGAGTACATCATCACGTACAAAACTTGACATCGCTTCTGCCCCGATATCATCTAACATTAATACTTGTACACGTTTGACAGCATCAATCTTTCCGCTAATCGAATTATCTTGAATCGAACTTTTGATTTCACGTAAAAATTCAGGGAAGTATACGAGCATCGAACTAATTTTCTTTCGCGCAAGCTCATTTGCAATTGCCCCTAAAAGATACGTTTTCCCTACACCAAATTTACCGTACAAATATAAACCTTGTGCTTTTTTACCTGGTTCGTATGTGTTTAAAAATTCATTCGTTGCACCTATTGCATCAATACGTGCATCTAAATCTGAAGGGTCTAAATTTTCCATAGTTGCCTGCAAAATGTCAACTGGCATATATACACTTTGAACGAGTTTTTCATATTTTTTTCTCTCATCATATGCTACTTTTCTAATACAACGATCGTATTGAATATCAATCATCTTACCTTGAATGACGAGCTTCGGCTCATATCCTTGTAGCATATTTTTACATGACCCTAAATCTGGACAATCCGCACACCCTACACTTTGTCCAATATATTCATATAACTTCACAAGACTTCGTTCAATCATAGAAGTCGTTACTTCACCTTTATGTTCGTCTATAAATTCTTTCACACGAGGGTGCGCCATCACTTCTGCCTTTAAGACTTCATATCTATTTTTAAAGTTTTTATTTTCCATTAATTTCGTAAATGAATTTTGAATATGCTCCATTTTCTCACCTCAAAGAGCGTTCATTTTCTTTTATTAATCACGCTTATATTTTTTCAATACTTCTTCTAATCGTTTCCGTTCATCTTCTAACGTACTTGCATCTTTTTTCGCACTTACGTCATTTTTTACAGGTTCTTTCTCTTCTTCTTTCGACTCTTCCTTAAGCCAATCTGGTACCATTTCTTTTCGCACTGTTTTCTTCGCTGTACGACCTTTTTTCTTCGTCTCAGCCCACTCTTGATATTGACGATTCTCTTCTTTTGCTAGCGCCATCGCCTCGCCTACTGTACCGACCTTTTTTCGCGCCCAATGTCCAGCAATCTTCTCGACATACGTTTTAGCAAGCTTCATATCTGAGCGTAGCATAACGTAATAAATAAGTACATTCACAACCCCTGGCGTTAATTTTTGATTTATCATTACATCCTCAACGATTTGCAAGTCCGCTTTCGTCGCCTCTGCACCGCCTGAAATCTCTTTCAATAGTTGTTTTGGCGAGATTTCCTCTAACTGCTTCATTAGCATCTCTTCTTGCGTAGATGGCTCTTTCTCTTTCATTGTACGAGCAGCATGAGGTTGCACTCTTTCACTTAATACAGGTAACGCTTGACCATTTTCGAATTGATACCAATCGCGTGCTCCCTTCCGAAGCCTTTCGATATCAATTGTTTGCACTTCTGTCACTGCGCCAAGAACGATATTTTGCATCGATAACACATCCACACCGTACACATAAGCGAGTGTAATAACACATTCTCTCACTTGATCTGTAATCGCCTTTTTAGGAACAAGCGCTGATAGTCCGTCTACAAATAAAGAGAAATCAAAGAAGTCGTTCCAAACTTTCGGAGCATCCCCATTCTCGTTACTTGGCATAATTGTCGTTTTCGGGATACGCAGTTCTTCTTGCGCATATTCAAACTGACCTGGGTTAAACGAATCAAATATATCGTTGAAGGAGCGCGTAACATTTTCATAAGAACCAAAATCGAATTCTTCTTCTAAGAAATATTGCTTTACTTGGTTGTATTTTGTCCGACTCAAGCGATTATATAAAAAGATACTTAAAACAATATCATCAAAAAACTGCTTCGGAGATAAAGGTGGTTGCAATTCATATATAAACATTCGAATATCTTTTTCTTTCTTAATATATACATTTAAAAGACCAATCGCTTCTAACCTTACTCGTTCCCCATATATTTCAGGAAGTTGCATTTGCATAGTCACCATAAGGGAGTGATGTGTATTCTCTTTTCCAAACACACGATCTTGCTCTAACTCTCCCCATAGTGTCATGTATAAGCTAAAAGCTCTACTACCTATTAACGGCTGATACAACATCGTTAATACTTTCCGGTCGTAATTATGTAACAACCCTTTCGCACTTACTTTATAACGATCAATCGGCAATAGCTCCATCCATGACTGTTTTTCCATTCTTGCTTTTCCTTTCTCTCATCCAATCTAACCTACATTTCACTCGTTCTATCTTTATTATATAATTTATTAGCGAAAAAGAGCTATTAGCTTCCGCTTCTAGCTCTCTTATCTCGTTTACTTACAGTAATAAAGAGATTTCTTCTACTCTCTCTCTTTTTGCAGTATATCTTTTAATTCTTCAATAAATACATTTAAATCTTTAAATTGACGATACACAGAAGCAAAACGTACGTAAGCAACATCATCAATATCACGAAGTTCTTCCATAACAATTTCACCAATCATATCACTTTTCACTTCTGATATACCTAAGTTACGAAGTTCACGCTCCACACTTTGTGTTACTTCCTCTAACTGCCTTAAAGATACAGGTCTTTTTTCACACGCTTTAATTAAACCGCGTAAAATTTTCTCTTTATTAAACTCTTCTCGTGTTCCTTCTTTTTTAACAACGATAAGAGGTGATTCTTCTACTCTTTCAAATGTCGTAAAGCGACTTAAACAACTTTCACACTCTCTTCTTCTTCGAATAGAGCGTCCCTCGTCTACCGGACGCGAATCTAACACTCTTGTTCCATTATGAAAACAGGATGGACAACGCAATTCATTCACTCCTTTACACTATAATCTTTATTCTTTCGCTACTCACCTACATGTGAAAATATATATACAATATTATATAACTCATTCTTCTATAATGACCACTCTAAGTTATTACATATCATGATCCTATTTTATATAAACTAAAAAAGAGGTGCATTATACACCTCTTTACATTTTAAATCAATTATGTTCTTTTTTAAAGAGCTTTTGTTTCTCTCTGCTTAATTTCGAAGCTACCAGTGCCTCGAGGAAGCTCGATGCTCTCACGCGTTTTCGCGTTTAAACCTTCTGCAATATATTCTGCAGCAACATTTGGATCAATACGATCCCCACAAGTATAAACATCAATACTTGCGTAACCGTGCTCCGGAAAGCTATGAATTGTTAAATGTGATTCCGAGATAATTACTACTCCACTTACACCTTGTGGTGCAAATTTATGAAAAGCAACCTCACGTACTTCAGCACCAGCTCTTAGTGCTGCATCCACAAATAATTGTTCAATATACGGCATGTCATTAAGCTTGTCGAAATCGCAATCCCAAAGTTCAGCAATCACGTGACGACCCATCGTATCCATAGTATCCATTCTACAGTTCCCCCTTGTAAATTTATTCTAACTGTTCGAATTGAAAACTAATTTGCAATTTGGCTTGCTCCACTACCACGGGGGAAAGTTAGTCCAGAGAGGTCCTAACCCTTTAAGTAGTGACTACGTACCTCAGCTCTTAAGTTTACGAGTGTTAGTATACTTTGTTTATTTTCATTTTGCAACAACAGTTTTTTCGATTTTCTGTCATATTTTCCTCTTTACTTTTCCCTAAAAAAAATTAATGATTCACGAATACAGTAATCCCAACGTTCCGTGGTATGTCCACTATTTGAAAATATATTCATATAATTTTTTCCCTTTTCAGAAAAAAATAAAAAAAGAGGGCAAATATTTACTTGCCCTCTCTCTATTTCACTTAAATATGTTGCACATTTTCTTGTTTTGCTAATTCATCAACAACTAACGTTACAAGATCTACAACACGACGAGAGTAGCCCCACTCGTTATCATACCAAGCAAGCACTTTCACTTTACGATCACCCATTACTATTGTAGATAAACCATCAATAATAGCTGAGTGTGTATTTGTATTAAAGTCGATAGACACTAAAGGCTCTTCGCTGAATTCTACAATTCCTTTTAACGCACCGTTTGCAACAGTTTTGAATGCTTCATTAATATCTTCAACTGTTACATCACGTTTTACGTCTACTACTAAATCAACAAGAGACACGTTTGGTGTTGGTACACGAAGTGCCATACCATGAAGTTTTCCGTTTAAGTGTGGAAGAACTTTTGCTAGCGCTTTTGCAGCACCCGTCGTTGTTGGAATGATAGACTGTCCGCAAGCACGCGCTCTTCTTAAATCTTTATGTGGGTTATCAATATTTTTTTGGTCATTTGTATAAGCGTGAACAGTTGTCATTAAACCGTTTTCAATTCCGAACTGCTCATCTAACACCTTTACAACAGGCGCTAAACAGTTTGTTGTACAAGATGCATTTGAAATAACAGTATGTTTTGTAATATCTAATTGGTCTTCGTTCACACCAACTACGATTGTTACATCTTCATTTTTACCAGGTGCTGTTAAAATAACTTTTTTCGCTCCAGCTTCAACATGAAGAATTGCTTTTTCTTTCGAGTTAAATTTACCAGTTGCTTCAATTACAACTTCAACACCTAGATCTTTCCAAGGCAACTCCTTTGGATCGCGGTTGTTTAAAAGGCGAATCATTTTCCCATCAACTAGTAAGTGATCTTCAAATGCTTCCACTGTTCCGTCAAACTTTCCATGAACTGTATCATATTTAATTAAATGCGCTAACGTTTCTGATGGATAGCTTGCATTGATTGCTACAATTTTGAATGCGCTTTCTTTTATTGCTTGACGAAATACCATTCTCCCGATACGTCCAAATCCATTAATTGCCACACGAATCATAATATGTTATCCCCCTTGAATGCGTTATACTATTTATCTCCAATCCCAATAATAGTATAACACAAAAAGGAGATATGTCACTAAGCATTTTCATTAATTTCACAATTTTTTAATCAATAATGTTCCATTCTTTCAAAATAGAAGCTAATTGTGTTTTCGTTCCAGTAATTGTGCCATCATTATAAATTACCTCATCTGCCTTCTTTACTTTTTCTTCTAATGGCATTTGAGATTGAATACGAGCCGTTGCTTCTTCTTCTGAAAAGTTATTTCGTTTCATTAAACGTTCCAATTGCGTATTCGGTGTGACTGCTACAACTAAAACACGATCAACGAGATTTGTTAATTTACTTTCAAACAAAAGAGGGATATCTAACACAACCGCTTGCATACTTTCTTTTATGTACATCTCCTTTTGTGCATTCATTTCTTCACGCACCGCAGGATGAACAATTTCGTTTAACTGCAATCGTTTTTCTTCATTATAAAAAACGACACTCCCAAGCTTTGGTCGATCAAGCTCTCCATCTTTTTGTAACACTTCCGTTCCGAACACCTCTACAATTTTGTTATATGCCGGTTTTCCTCGTTCTACAACTTCTCGCGCAATAATATCTGCATCAATAACCGGTATACTCATTTCACGAAACATTTCTGATACCGTACTTTTTCCGCTTGCAATGCCTCCTGTTAATCCAATTACTACTGTCATAATAATCCTCCTCACAATATTAAAGGCGCGAAACTAATGTTCCACGCCCATACTTACATTTTCCAAATTCCAATAATAATGAGTAATACCCCAGGCAGGAATGTAAATTTTTGTAACCATTTCATATTTGATAAAATCGTACCGAGCTTCATTCCAATAAATAAAAATAAAGAACTCATAACCGCGACTAATACCGCCATCATCGCGGGTGCATAACCTAATAAAGATGCACCAATTCCAGCACCAAACGAATCTATAGAAAGAGCGATACCGAGAAGTAGCGCTTCTCCTGCAGAGATAGTTCCTGATTTATCAAAATCTGCAACAGTCGGCTTCCGCAAAATTTGAATCACTAACCCTAGCGAAGCAATTTCTAGTTTCCAAACCTTTTCCTCTTGCTTCGGTTCTTCTTTTTTATCACTTCGAAAAAATTGATATAATACCCAAATACCTATTCCAATAAGAACAAATCCGCCGATACGCGTTGCGATAACAGGTGAAAATATTTTCGCGATCATATGTCCAATTCCCATGGAAACGAGCATTACAGCTGCTGAACAGATCCCGATAATTATAATTGATCTTAGTGGAATTCTTACGCTCCTTAACCCGTATGTTAGCCCTACACTACAGCTATCTAAGCTTAATGTAAAAGCTAATAAAATAAGAGATAAATAAAGGTACATCGGTAAGCTCCTCCCTTATACATAGCTCTGCTCTATGTATATGACAAATGCCTATCCGATGTTATCCCTTTTCTATATTCTAGGTTGGCAAATTGGGCAGTAATGTGTTCCCCTTCCGCCAACAACTGTTTTTTCTAATAGCGTACCGCAAGTCACACACGGTTCTCCTTTTTTCCCATATACATTTAGAAGTTCCTGGAACGAACCAATTTGTCCTTGTGAATTAATATACGTTCTAATTGTACTTCCGCCTCGCTTAACAGCTTCGCCCAGCGTTGTAACAATCGCCTCGTAAATTCTTTCTATTTCTTCTTCTGTTAAAGATGCAGCTTCTCGTTCTGGGTGAATTTGAGAACGGAATAACACTTCATCTACATATATATTTCCAAGCCCTACTAAAAGACGCTGATCTAATAATACGACTTTTATTTTACGATTTGTTTTTTGCAATCTTTCTTGTAAATACTGCGGTGTTAATTCAGCATCAAATGGCTCCGGGCCTAAGTCAGCAAGAGGCATTTGATTCAACTCTTCACCTTTCTTAAAGAGATGCATCGTACCAAACTTTCTCACATCTTTATAATGTAATTCAGTTCCATCTGTAAATAAAAAACGGACGTGCGTATGTTTATCAATCGGCTCATCCTCTTGATGAAGTAAAAACTTACCTTCCATGCGCAAATGTGAAACAATTACATAGTTCGTTACATACAAAAGCAAAAACTTACCTCTTCGCTTTATATTTTCAATTGTCTCGCCTCTTAGCATTTCTTTAAAAATTTCTGCATCATCCGGTCGTTTTACTATTTTGGGATAAGTAATAACGACATCTTCAATCGTTTTTCCTGTTACAAGATTTTCAAGCGTCCGTCTAACGTTTTCAACCTCTGGTAATTCCGGCATTTCATCACGTCCTTATTTCGCATCGTACCAAGTTGGACCGTAAGAATAATCAACTTTCAATGGAACGGCTAGTTCAATTGCATGCTCCATTACTTCAGGTACAAGCTTCTCTAATTTTTCAATTTCTTCTTTTGGTGCTTCAAATATCAATTCATCGTGTACTTGCAGAAGAAGACGCGCTTGTAATCCTTCTTCTTCTAGACGATCTGCCATAATAATCATCGCTTTTTTAATAATATCAGCCGCACTACCTTGAATTGGTGTATTCATAGCTGTACGCTCAGCAAAGCTACGTAAATTGAAATTACGACTCGTAATTTCCGGAATATAACGGCGACGATTTAATAATGTAACCACATATCCTTTTTGTTTCGCATCTTTTACGATTTCATCCATGTATTCTTGTACACCAGGGAAACTTTCTAAATACTTTTCAATAAATTCCGCTGCTGCTTTTCTTGTAATTCCTAAGTTTTGCGAAAGACCATAATCACTAATACCATACACAATTCCGAAGTTAACAGCTTTTGCTTGTCGTCTCATGTTAGATGTTACTTCGTCTTTCCCAACACCAAATACATCCATAGCTGTTTTCGTATGAATATCCATGTCATGTTGGAACGCTTCAACTAACCCTGGATCATTTGCAATGTGAGCAAGCACACGAAGTTCGATTTGTGAATAATCAGCCGCGTACATGATCCATCCTTCTTCTGATGGAATGAATGCCTGACGAATCTTTCTTCCTTCTTCTAAGCGAATCGGGATATTTTGTAAGTTCGGATCTGTTGAACTTAATCGACCTGTTTGCGTTAACACTTGATTAAAACGAGTATGGATTTTAGATGAATCTTCATGTACGACTTTCAATAAACCTTCAATGTAAGTTGAATTTAGCTTTCCTAATTGACGGTAATGTAAAATATTTGGAATAATTTCATGACGATCCATAAGTTTATCTAATACATCCGCCGACGTAGAATAACCTGTTTTCGTCTTTTTAATAACTGGTAAGTTTAAATTCTCAAACAGAATAACCCCAAGTTGCTTCGGTGAATTAATATTAAATTCTGTTCCCGCAAGCTTATAAATTTCCTGTTCCATTTCCTTTAATCTACCTGCAAGTTCTTCTCCCATATTACGAAGACGCTCCGTATCAACTTTTACACCTTTCACTTCCATATCAGCTAATACACGTGCAAGTGGTAATTCTAATTCCGTAAATAATTCATATTGCTCGTTCTTTTTTAATTCTTCTAAGAACGTTTGCTTTACATCATATAATACATGCACTTTACGAGCTACATGCTCCGCTACTACCTCTAGCTCCGGAACAGCACGCTTCGCACCTTTCCCGTAAACTTCTTCGTCAGATTTTACGGCATGCGTTTCTTTCATTTTCGCTACAGTACGGAAATCTTTATCTGTATCGGCTGGATCAAGTAAATAAGCGGCAATTAATAAATCAAAGTCAATCCCTTGAATATCTACACCTTTCCACTTGAGAGCAACGATAGCACGCTTCGCATCAAATGTATGTTTTCTCATTTCTCCATTTGCAAGCCACTCTTTAAAAGCATCCGATTTAAGAGCAACATCGGCTGGAATGAAGTAACAACCATTTTCATTTTGAATACCAAAACCTTGAATATCGGCTTTATGATAATTATCTTCTTGCACTTCAACAATAAGCGCACTATCTTGCTGAAGCATTTCTTCTGTAACTTCTTCTACAATATCAAATGTAATATCATCTAATTCGGCTGGAGCCGTTTCCTCCGGCGTAACACCTAACTTATTTAAAAGGGATGTAAATCCTAAATTCTCGAACATTGGAATCAAATCGCTTGGTTCATACCCTTTATATTCCATATCATCTACATGCACAGTAATCGGTGCGTCTGTAATAATAGTCGCAAGTTCTTTACTCATAAGAGCTTGTTCTTTATTCGCTTCTAACTTTTCTTTTAATTTCTTTCCACTCACTTGATCTAAGTTTTCATATACTGCTTCTACTGTTTCAAATTGCGTTAATAATTTAATGGCTGTCTTCTCACCAACACCTGGTACACCTGGAATGTTATCCGATTGGTCTCCCATTAAACCTTTCATATCGATAATTTGCTTTGGTGATAAGCTATATTTCTCAAATAAAGCTTCTTTCGTATATTCATCTACTTCCGTAATCCCTTTGCGAGGAATACATACGAGTGTATTATCTGAAACAAGTTGCAGTAAATCTTTATCTCCTGAAATAACTTTAACATGAAACCCTTGCTCACTCGCTTCTTTCGCTAACGTTCCCATAATGTCATCCGCTTCATAATTTTCCAGCTCATAACGCGGTACATTGAATGCATCAAGCACCTCACGAATAAACGGGAATTGCTCTGATAACTCAGGTGGAGTCTTTTGACGCCCTCCCTTGTAATCACTATACGTTTTATGACGGAATGTTGTTTTCCCCGCATCAAACGCCACAAGCATATGCGTCGGTTTTTCTTCCTCTAGTATCCTCATTAACATCATTGTAAAACCATAAATTGCGTTCGTATGTATACCTTTGTCGTTATTTAAAAGCGGTAGTGCAAAGAAAGCACGATACGCGATATTATTACCATCTACTAATACGACTTTTTTTTCCAAACTACAAACCTCCCCATACATATTTGAAACGATTTTTCCCACAGAAAAAAACCGTTCCTGTCCTCTCTCTATATTAACATGACTAATAGAGAGAAGAAAAATAACGGTTTTTTTCTATCATATATAAACAGACTTACATTGGCATAAAGGGAAGTGACGAGAATAGCATAACTACTCTCGTCCAAAATTACTCCTTGGATGAAGGGGTTTTCATATATTATATTAACAGAGCTTTATTAATATTTAATTAAGCCATTGTTAATGTATTGTAAATATCCTTCATCCTATTTTTCAGTAGCTGATTTTGGTAAAACAACTGTAAATGTTGTTCCTTCCCCAACCTCACTATCCACTGTAATCGTACCTTGATGCGCTTCAACTAAATGTTTTACAATTGATAAACCAAGACCCGTTCCACCCGTATTTCTACTTCTTGCTTTATCCACTCGGTAAAAGCGTTCAAAAATACGTGGGATTTCCTCTTTACTAATACCAATTCCAGTATCAGATACTTTTATATAAGCATTATATTTATCTTCTGCCAATTCAACAGAAACAACGCCTCCAGCCGGTGTGTATACAATCGCGTTATTAATTAAATTAATAAAGATTTGTTTCAAGCGACCTGGATCCCCAATGACAGAGACACGTTTTAATGCATTCACTTGTAAAGAGATTTCTTTTTCTCCTGCTTTATTATCAAGCACCATATGAATATCTTCAAGAAGTTCCTTCATATCAACGGTCCCCATATTTAGTTTAAACCCTTGTTGCTCGATCTTTGACAAGTCTAATAAATCTTCAATTAATCCTTGCATGCGTTCACTTTCTTTTAAAATAATATGTAAGAAATGTTCGCAGAATTTTTTATTATCCATAGCCCCATCCAAGAGCGTTTCTGAAAAACCTTTAATAGAAGTAATTGGCGTCTTTAGTTCATGAGAAACATTCGCTAAAAAGTCTTTTCTCATTTGTTCTAATTTCTTTAACTCTGTTATGTCATGGAACACAAGAACAATACCTTTCCATTCATGGTTCGTCCCAATAATTGGCGCTCCATATACTTCGAAATGCTTTCGCTCAATTCCAAGCGGCAATAACATTTGTTTACGCACTTTCACTTCTGTCATAAAGATTTCTTCCACAAGCTCAATAATTTCTGTATGATGAAACGATTCATAATATAAGCGATCTAAATATTCTTCATCTGTTACGTGGAAAGTTTCCTTATAAGAACGGTTTACAAGGTTTATATAACCGCGGCTATCAATTAAAATCATTCCACTTCCCATATTTTCAATTAACGTATGCAGACGATCCTGTTGCATTTCCTGCTCAAGAGTCATCTCTTGTAAATTACGAGCTAAAATATTAATCGCTTTACTCAGCATCCCTGTTTCATCCGAATGACTTTCATAAGCGCGTGCTTTATAATTTCCCTTCGCTAATTCAATGGCAACTTTCGTAACCGATTCAATCGGCCTAATATATTGCCCCGTAATTTTCATACCTAAAAATACGACTACGAGACAAGCGATAACAAATCCTATAATTAATAATCCCCACGTTTTTTGATGTACGTCTTTCAATGGCTCAATTGTACTTTTCACCAAAATATATCCTTGTTTTCCTGCTAGATCTTGAACGAACACCGCATGATAAAATTCATTCTTTTGATCTGTTTCTTGCGTAATCACTTTACTTCGTTGTTTTGCTGCTTCAGAAGAAAGTTCTTTAATCATCTCTTGATTAAATGCAGATGGTTGCCCTCCGCTATATTGAACTTTCTTTTTTTCATCAACAAATATAATAGAAGCTGGTATTTTTTCTTCTAACTTTTCAAATACATAAGGCTTTTTTAAAACAGCATCAAACCCTTGCTCTTCTGCTAATACCGCAACATACTGTGTCTCTTTTATCATTCTCTCTTTAGCATGATCTATATAGTAGTTTTCAAATACAGTTTCTAATAATACACCTAGTCCAACTAAAATAAAAACAATAAGAGAAACAAATGTAAAAAGAAGCCTGGAACGAAACTTATTCATCCACTTTTGGCTCCTCTAATTTATAACCTAAACCACGTATCGTTTTAATGTACGTCGGTTTTTTCGTATTTTGTTCAATTTTATCGCGCAAATGGCTAATATGGACATCAACAATTCTTGTATCACCGGCAAAATCATAATTCCATACAGCACTTAATAATTGGTCACGAGTTAATACACGACTTTTATTTTTCGCAAGATAAACAAGTAACTCAAATTCTTTCGGTGTTAATTCCAGTTTCCTTCCTTGGAAGTACGCTTCATAAAACTCCGGTAAAATTTTAAGCTCTCCAATTTTGATGCTCTCTTCATCTGGCGATTCTGAAACTTGTTCTTCCTGCTGTAATTTCGTACGGCGCAAAATCGCCTTCACACGAGCAACAACTTCCCTTGGACTAAATGGCTTCGTCATATAATCATCAGCCCCAAGCTCAAGACCTAGCACCTTATCAAATTCATCATCTTTTGCTGTTAACATTAAAATCGGCGTCATAATACGCTGCAATCGTAATTCTTTACAAACTTCCATACCATCCATTTTTGGAAGCATTAAATCTAATATAATTAAATCTGGGCGTTCTGTAGTCGCTTTTTGAAGCGCCATTTCTCCATCCATTGCTGTAATAACTTCAAACCCAGCTTGTTGTAAATTAAATTCAATTAAAGTTAAGATAAATTCCTCATCATCAACTACTAAAATACGATTGTTCATTCTTTTCCTCCAAGTTATAGACTTGAAACCTTCTTCATCCTAGTATTTTCCCCGTTATTCTCATCATACTAGAAAACAAGGTCTCCCTCAATATAATTGTCTATTCATGGAGCTCGTTTGTACTAGAGTTTCGGAAAATAAAAGCAATCGTAACCTCATTCCCTCTATCCGGTCGCTATCCAAACTTTATAGATGAATCTATCTTTTTTAAACTCTTCTTCCGTATGAACTATAAACTCTCGATTTTGCGCTAGGAAAAACGAAAGAGCATACGCTATTTTATAATCTGGTGTTTCATATCCATCAAATACTTTCCCGTACATTTCATTTGCGATTGAATCGGCCCATACTTCAGCTTCTCTTATCGTTTCAAAGATAACGTCTTCTCTTTTCCACTTCATCTAAAAAAACCTCCCCCTTAATTGACTTCAATTACCAATAATCATATTATTAATTTAAATATATAAATAAATTCGATAAAAGGGGGCTATTATGCGAATATTACTACCTATTTTAACTTTAGTAGTAACATGTTTCCTTACTTTTAACGTACCTAGCTGGGATACGATTAAAACAGGTTGTTCAGAATTTGCTGAAGGGTTCAAAGAAGGATTTTTCAACTAAAATAGCGCTAGCCCCTTATAAAAGGTATGCTAGCGCTATTCATATTTTCATATTTTAAAAATTATCTAATGCTTTTTCCATAATGGAAACAGATTTAAAAGGTGGTGTTACTGTTAATGAACCTTTTACAACAGTTTCTCCTTTTTCATCATGAGCAAATACAAGCATATCAATTGTATGTTCCTCCTCTGAAACAGCCACAACTTCAAAGTGGATTTGTAACGTTTCATAATGGTGAACATGTTTCACGAACGTAAGGTCCTTCCTAGTAATATGACTGCCTGGACCTGGTAAATATTTCGTAACCGCCGTTGTAATCAGTCCCGTTAGCATAATGCTTGGGACAATCGGCTTTTCATACGGAGTTTGGGATGCGTAATCATGCTGAATATATAATGGATTGGCATCATTCGTTAACCCTAAGTACAATAACAAATCTTTATCCTCAATTTTTTCAGTGATAGATAATTTCTCTCCTACTGTAATTTCATCCATTCTACGACCAATTTGAACTTTTTTCTTTAACATGTTACAACCCCCTCCGATTTTTTCACCTTATTATCCTACTAAAAGCGATACCTTATCCGAAATTTACTGTGATGAGGGCAATGTATAGTATAAGTCTATAGTTTCATTATAGGATACACCAAATGATAGCGTTTTCATATTATTTCAAAAAAACATTTCAATATATAGTAGAAAAAGATTCGGGGCCCCGAATCTTTTTCCACTTATATTTAATTATTAAACAAGAACTTTCATAACGTTACGTACAGATTCTACAGAGCGATCTAACGCTTCTTTCTCATCTGCAAGAAGTTCTAATTCAATAATTTTTTCAATTCCGTTACCACCTAGAATTACTGGTACCCCTAAGTAAAGGTCACTATAACCATATTCACCTTCAAGGTACGCAATAGCTGGTAATACACGGCGTTGATCTTTCAAGATCGCTTCTGTCATTTCAACTAAAGAAGCTGCTGGTGCGTAATATGCACTACCGTTTCCTAATAAGCCTACAATCTCACCGCCACCTTTACGTGTACGTTCTACGATTGCTTCTAAACGCTCTTTTGGAATTAATGTTTCTAACGGAATGCCACCTGCATAGGAATAGCGTACAAGAGGTACCATATCGTCACCATGTCCACCAAGAACAAATCCTGTAATGTCTTTCACAGAAAGGTTTAACTCTTGTGAAATAAATGTACGGAAACGAGCTGTATCTAATACACCCGATTGACCGATAACACGCTCTTTCGGGAATCCTGCTTCTTTAAATACAGAATATGTCATTGCATCAACTGGATTTGTTAATACAAGAATAATCGCATTTGGTGAATGTTTTGCAATGTCGCGCGTAATACTTTTCATAATTTTAGAGTTTGTTGCTACTAAGTCATCACGGCTCATACCAGGCTTACGCGCAATACCTGCTGTAATAACGACAACGTCAGAATCAGCAGTATCTGCGTAATCAGATGTACCAATAATGTTAGCATCAAAACCTTGTACTGGGCTCGCTTCTAACATATCTAACGCTTTCCCTTTTGTTGGATTTTCCAGCTGTGGAATGTCCACTAATACAACATCTGCAAGCTCTTTTTGTCCTAATAAGAATGCTGTTGTTGCTCCTGTAAATCCTGCACCGATGACTGAAACTTTCTTGCGTTTGATTGTCATAATTTACCCCCCCGCTTTAATTATGCGTTTTTGATTATCGCTACATCCATGTTTTTAATAAGTTCATTAGCGAACTCAGAACATTTCACTTCTGTTGCACCTTCCATTAAGCGTGCGAAATCATAAGTTACTACTTTTGATTCAATTGTTTTCTCAACTGAATCAGTTACTAAATTCGCAGCTTCGTTCCATCCTAAGTGCTCTAATAATAATACACCAGAAAGAAGAACCGAAGATGGGTTTACTTTATCTAAACCTGCATATTTTGGAGCTGTACCATGTGTAGCTTCAAAGATAGCATGTCCAGTCACATAGTTAATGTTTGCACCAGGTGCAATACCAATTCCACCTACTTGTGCAGCAAGTGCATCAGAGATGTAGTCTCCGTTTAAGTTCATTGTTGCAACAACATCAAACTCACGTGGACGAGTTAAAATTTGTTGTAAGAAGATATCTGCAATAGAATCTTTTACGATGATTTTCCCAGCCACTTCTGCGTCTGCCATCGCTTTATTCGCTGCATCTTTTCCATCTTTTTCAACAATGCGATCATATTCAGCCCAAGTAAATACTTTGTCGCCGAATTCTTGTTCCGCTACTTCGTAACCCCAGTTTTTGAAAGCACCTTCTGTAAATTTCATAATGTTTCCTTTATGAACTAATGTAACAGAAGAGCGTTTTTCGTTAATTGCATATTGAATTGCAGCGCGAACAAGACGCTTTGTCCCTTCCTCTGAAATTGGTTTAATACCAATCCCTGATGTTTCTGGGAAGCGGATTTTATTAACACCCATTGCTTCTTTTAAGAAAGCAAGAACTTTTTCTGCTTCTGGAGAACCTTGTGCATATTCAATTCCAGCGTAAATGTCTTCTGTATTTTCACGGAAAATAACCATATCAGTATCTTCCGGACGTTTTACAGGTGAAGGAACACCTTCAAAATAGCGAACTGGACGTAGACATACATATAAATCTAATTCTTGACGAAGCGCAACGTTTAGAGAACGAATACCACCACCAACTGGAGTTGTAAGTGGACCTTTAATTGCGATTAAATATTCACGAATTAAATTTAAAGTCTCTTCTGGTAACCACTCGCCTGTTTGGTTGAATGCTTTTTCCCCTGCAAGCACTTCTTTCCAAACGATTTTCTTCTCACCATCATAAGCTTTTTCAACTGCTGCTTCTATTACGCGAGATGCTGCAGCCCAAATATCAGGACCAATTCCATCTCCTTCGATAAATGGAATAATCGGATTGTTTGGTACATTCATAACACCATTAGTTACAGTAATTTTTTCACCTGTCGTCAATGTGATAACCCCCATGTTTGAAATTTCATATGTATGAAACTGAGGGAATAACCCCTCAGTTCAAACCGTTATTCAAATTTAAATATTCTAATCATTACATCTTCCCAAAAAAATCAGACTTTTGAAAGCGTATTTTCACTATCAAAATAGTGTTTTTCGCTTATCGTTGCGCTAGCGGAACGTACACTTGATGTGTCGGTCCATCATAATCAGCACGCGGACGGATTAAACGGTTGTTTTCATATTGTTCTAGAATATGAGCTAACCAGCCTGACATACGGCTAATTGCAAAGATAGGTGTAAATAAGTCATGGTCAATTCCTAAACAATGGTATACAGAAGCTGAATAGAAATCAACATTTGGTGGAAGACCTTTTTCTTTTGTTACAATGTCTTCAATTTTGATAGACATATTATACCATTTGTCTTCTCCTAAAAGCACGCATAATCTCTTAGACATTTCGCGTAAGTGTTTCGCGCGTGGATCACCATGCTCATATACGCGATGACCAAATCCCATAATTTTCACTTTATTTTGAAGAGCATTATGAATATATGATTCTACATTTTCTTCTTCGCCAATTTCAGTTAACATCTTCATTACATTTTCATTTGCCCCACCGTGAAGAGGACCTTTTAATGCACCGATTGCTGCTGTAATACCAGAATACACATCTGAAAGTGTAGCTACGCAAACACGTGCAGTAAATGTAGAAGCGTTTAACTCATGATCGGCATGAAGTACAAGTGCCTTATCAAAAGCCTCAATTTCAACTTCATTTGGCTCACGATCATTTAACATGTACAAGAAGTTTGCAGCTAATGATAGATCTTTTCTTGGCTCAACAACATCTAAACCTTTGCGAATTCTTGCATAAGCCGCAATTAAAGTTCCGACTTGAGCCTGTAATTTAACCGCTTTCAAATAATTAGACTTTCCATCCATTATTTCAGCGCTCTCATCATATAATGATAGCATGGAAATCGCAGTTCGTAAAACCGACATCGGGTGCGCGATTTTTAAATCTACTTGTTTCAAATATGTTAAAATCTCACCTGGTACTTTATAGTATTCAGATACTGTTCCACTAAATTCCGCTAGTTCTTTTTCGTTAGGAAGCTTGCGGTGCCATAATAAGTACACTACTTCTTCGAACGTAGCATTCTCAGCTAAATCATCAATATTATACCCAACATAAGTTAATGTATCATCAATAATAGAGCTCACAGATGATGTTGTTGCTACTACCCCTTCTAAACCTCGAATAACAGTCATGACATTCTCTCCTTTTCCTGAAAATTCTCCCAACCTTGCTCCTTATATCTATTTGCTCCCCTTATAAATTATGAACGCTCGTTCACTCTTTAGGCAAGCAAAATGCACGTTCATGCAAATTTATTGCGATGTTCCCCTCTTATTGTCCATTGCTTAAATGGAAAGCATGAGCGTGAATGTCTCCCCGAATCCTCACGCTCAGAACAACAAGTTAGTGAGGAAAATGAATTCCGAAGAGTTTATGATAAAAACAACATAAAACAATATCATTATAAAATTGTTTTATGTTGTTTTTATTTTATCTGGTGTAAAGTCTCTGCTGTTATGTAACTTTTCAAAGTTTCTAATCCTATTATAAACAATTATCTGACTTTTGTGAACAGAAAGAATTCAAAAATTTTATATTACTATAAAATTCCTTATTTAAACATCTGTATAATACTCATAACTGCATAGGCAATTCCAGCCCCAATTAATGGACCTACAGCGACTCCATTAAATAAAGCTACAGCTATAATTGTCCCAAAAACAAGTGCGGTTGTAATATGTGGGTCCGTCGTCAATAATTGTACGCCGCCTTTCGCTAACAAAGCGACCGCCACACCTGAGGCTAAAGCAATCCATGCATAATACGATTTCGCTGCTTCTCCGAGTTGTTTAAAGCCTATTTCTCCTGTCGCAATCGGTACGAGCACTGCTATTGTAATGACTGTTACACCAAGGTTAATCCCTTTCGTTTGTAGATAAGGAAAGACTTTATCTCCTAAAAACGTAAATTTCAATAAGAATAACACTCCAATAGCTACAGTAAGCGATTGGTTTTTAGCAATAAGTCCTATAATAAGTAGTATGAATAAAAATAACGTTGACTGACTAATCATGTTTGCACTTCCTTTCTGAAAATAATGAACTCGCTTCCAAACAAAAATACCTTTAAACTTATCGTTATACATGCTATATCGATGTATATGCAACAATAACCACTTCATTTTTTTCATATTTTAAAATGACAAACTGAAACTCTAACCATCAAAAATTTAAGCATGTATACATTTTTAGAAACGGCCGTCTCTCCTTTCTTTTCTATTAAGAAACAGGTAAAATAAAAAGAAGAGAAAATGAAGTTTTTACCATATAGTAGAAGCATCAACACCAAGCTTTTCCGGTCACTCATATATTGAAAAAGCAGGAAAAATCCATCATTCCACTATAACATAAAGTGAAACTTTGATCAGTGAATCTCACTAGTTATAAGTTGAACGAATTAGGATAATCCAAATTGGAATGGGAGGTATACATCTTTGAACCGAAACTTACTATATATGATATTACGACTCATATTTGTCATTGTAGCAACGGTAGTTGGGTTCTATGCATTGCTGTACATGTCAGGCCTTATCTACCCTTTTATTATCGCTTTTGCATTCGCTTATTTGATTAATCCTGTCGTCAATTTCCTTAATCAAAAGCTACAATTCCCTCGCGCCTTAGCGGTACTCGTTAGCTTAATTCTCGTATTCGGAGCTATCGTTGGACTTGTTACATACCTTGTAACTGAAGCAATATCTGCCACAACGTACTTACTACAAATTGTTACAGTAAAGTTTCCAGATATCGTTGCATTCGCCCAACAATTTGCACTTAACCATATTATGCCTCTCTATGATGATTTAATCTCTAAATTTAATCATCTCGGAGAACCACAGCGATACACTATTACACAAAACATTCAAAACTTAGGCACCGAAGCAACGACACAAATGAAAGAACTTTTAACCGCCATTATAAGTGGGTTAACAAATTTCATTAGTGCATTACCAACAACTTTAACTGTCCTTGTCTTCGTCTTATTAGCCACCTTCTTCATTAGTTACGATTGGCACCGTCTTGCTCATAAAGTAAGAAAACTTCTACCTAATCGTGTGCATGGATACGGAAAAACTATTTTTGTCGATTTAAGAAAAGCTTTGTTTGGTTTTGTTAAAGCGCAACTTACACTCGTATCTATGACAACTATCATTGTACTAATCGGCCTTTTAATATTACGCGTGCCATACGCAATTACTATCGCGATTATTACAGGGGTTGTAGATTTACTCCCGTATTTAGGAACTGGAGCCGTCTTCGTTCCTTGGGTTATATACGTATTTTTCACAGGCGATACTGCATTCGCCATCGGTCTTCTCATCCTATACATCGTCGTGATTGTCCAAAGACAAATCATGGAGCCAAAAGTACTTTCATCTAATATTGGACTAGATCCATTAGCGACACTCATCGCTCTATTTGTCGGCTTTAAGCTCTTTGGTTTTTTAGGATTAATCATCGGTCCAGTCATATTAGTACTACTTAATACATTACACAAAGCTCATGTATTCCACGACTTATGGAAATTCATTAAGGGTTCACCATCAAAATAATATTTCCTAATTCATACACAATAAAAAATCAACTGTAATCAGTGGGAAATTCCCACTGATTATTCACTGTACTTTTTTGCACTACCTACATCTATAAGAGAATTTCCTAAAAAAGGATAATCCTCTTATTTTTTTGCATGAAAACGCATATTTTAGGGGAAAAATACATTTTTATTCTATACATTTCATAATTATTACTTACATTTATTACTTTTTATGTAAATGAATAAATATACAAAATGAGGCAGATGAACCCTTTGATCAGTAATTTTTCTTCTCCTGTCTAACTTCTGCTCACTA
This sequence comes from Bacillus sp. RC252, assembly GCF_044909215.1. Classification (NCBI taxonomy): domain Bacteria; kingdom Bacillati; phylum Bacillota; class Bacilli; order Caryophanales; family Bacillaceae; genus Bacillus; species Bacillus sp. RC252. The sequence goes on from NZ_JBIYDV010000003.1 coordinate 176,092, forward strand.
GTCGAATCTTACTACAAGCAAAAAACATCATCCTAATGTAACACTTTTCATTCACAAGAACCCTCTGCATCCTATCGTTTAATAACTAACAAAAATCCAACCCGAGCAGGAAGCTAACAATTGACTATAAATAGCAAATAAAAAAATAACGCGTAGATCGCTATAATCTACGCGTTATTTCTGAACAATAATAGTAGTTCTCTTTCTAAATTTCCAATCAATCCACTTCATAACAGCCGGCTTCAATAAAGCCCTCGTTATAGGAACAACAAAGATAAAACCTATTATATCCGTCACATATCCAGGCAGTACTAAAAGAATACCTCCTACGAATATAAAAATACCATCTAGAACCGCATCACCCGGCATTTCTCCTCTATTTAACCTAAATTGAATCTCTCTAAGTACTTTAAACCCTTGTCGTTTCGCCAAATATACACCCACAATACCCGTAAATACAATCATAGCGAACGTAGACCATAAACCTATTACATGACTCGATCCTATTAACACCGTAATCTCAATCGCCGGCACTAAAATAAGTAAGAACAGTAACCACTTCATAGCTCGCACTCCTTCATATTTCATTTAAAAGGTTTGAAATTATCACCCTTGCAAACCCCCTTATAAGCCCCTTAAAACGCTCATACAAGCTTCACAAAGGACAAATAACCCTCTTCCCGCTAAACATTATAATAAACGTTTTTCAAAGCGATTTCAGGTATTTAAAGCTATCTCTATCCTTTTTTGTGTAAAAAAAAGAGAAGGACTCCGATCCTTCTCTCCGTATTACTTCTTATAGCACTTCCGCATGTCCATTATAAACAATTCCGCGTGCTGCATCAACTGTTACTTCTTGGCCATTTTTTAAAGTTGTTGTTACGCCGTTTACACCAACGATAACAGGAATACCGATTGATACACCTACAACAGCTGCATGGCTTGTTAGACCGCCTTCTTCTACAACTAGAGCAGCAGCTTTTTCAATTGCAGGAATCATATCTTTATCAGTGCTTGTCGTAACAAGGATATCACCTTTGTTTACGTTCGCTACAGCTTCAGCAGCTGTTTTCGCTACAACTACTTTACCTTTTGCAGATTTACGACCGATTCCTTGCCCTTTAGCAACTTTTTCACCAACAACGTGGATTTTCATTAAGTTTGTTGTACCAGTTTCAGCAACTGGTACACCAGCAGTGATTACTACAGTATCTCCAAGTCCGATTAGACCCGCATCCATACCTGTTTGAATTGCTGTATCTAACATTTCGTCAGTAGAAGCTGCACGTTTCTCAGACATAAATGCTTGAACACCCCAAACAAGTGCAAGACGACGTCCTACTTGCTCGTCAGATGTCACAGCTACGATTGGAGATTTCGGACGGTATTTAGAGATCATTTTCGCAGTATGTCCACTTTCTGTTGGAGCTACGATTGCAGCTACATCAAGAGCAAGTGCTGTATGCGCAACAGATTGGCTAATTGCATCTGTAATTGTTGGAGTGAACTCTTTAATGCGTTTTTTGAACATATCTTCGTATTGTAATGATTTTTCAACACGTACTGCAATGTTCGCCATCATTGTTACTGATTCTACTGGGTATTGACCCGCTGCAGTTTCACCAGAAAGCATGATTGCATCTGTGCCATCGAAGATTGCGTTTGCTACGTCACTTGCTTCCGCACGAGTTGGACGTGGGTTACGTTGCATAGAATCTAACATTTGTGTTGCAGTAATAACTGGTTTGCCTAATACGTTACATTTTTTGATTAGACGTTTTTGTACTAATGGTACTTCTTCTGGTGGAATTTCTACACCCATATCACCACGAGCAACCATTAAACCGTCAGAAACTTCTAAGATTGAATCGATGTTGTCGATACCTTCTTGGTTTTCGATTTTTGGTATAATTTGGATGTATTGAGCGTTATGCCCTTCTAATAATTCACGAATTTCTAATACGTCAGATGCTTTACGTACGAAAGATGCTGCGATGAAATCAACTTTTTGCTCGATTCCGAAAACGATATCTTGCACGTCTTTTTCAGTGATACCAGGAAGCTTAATGCTTACGTTTGGTACGTTAACACCTTTTTTATTTTTTACAGTTCCGCTGTTTAATACTTTTGTACGGATGTTTCCGTCAGCTTTCTCGATTACTTCTAGTTCGATAAGACCGTCATCGATTAGAATACGAGAACCTGGATCAACATCATCATAAAGACCAGCATAAGATACAGAGAACTTCTCTGCAGTTCCTAATACTTGTTCAGTAGAAAGAATTACTTCTGCACCTGTTACAAGCTCAGCTTGTCCGTCTACGAAGTCATGTGTACGGATTTCTGGACCTTTTGTATCAAGTAAGATACCAACTGTTTTACCAGTTTTCTTTGAAGCTTCACGAATATTTTTAATACGAGCTCCATGCTCTTCATGGCTACCATGAGAGAAGTTTAAACGAGCAACGTTCATACCCGCTTCCATTAATTGCTCTAATTTCTCAATACTTTCACTAGCAGGACCTATAGTACATACAATTTTAGTTTTACGCATATTGCACCTCCGAAAATTATGAAACCGTTCCCAAATACAAGGCATTAAGCCAATTAGATAGATAATTCTTTAGATAATTGATACATATCTTTATCGATTGTATGCTTTTGAGCTAACGCTTCGATAATGTCATGATCAACAAGTTTATTATTTTGAATACCAACACAACGTCCGCCATTACCAGCAATTAATAATTCAACTGCTCTTGCGCCAAGACGACTAGCTAATACACGGTCTTGTGCACTTGGTGATCCACCACGTTGTACGTGACCTAATACAGTTACACGAGTATCAAAGCTTGTTGCTTCTTCAATGTGCTTACCGATGTCAATTGCACTTCCAACACCTTCAGCTACAACGATAATACTGTGCTTTTTACCACGTTCACTACCGCGTTTCAGACGAGCGATAACATCTTCCATGTCATACTTTTCTTCTGGAATTAAGATAGTTTCTGCACCATCAGCTAAACCAGCCCATAATGCGATATCTCCAGCGTGACGTCCCATTACTTCGATAACATATGTACGTTCATGAGATGTAGCTGTATCACGGATTTTATCAATTGCATCAATAACAGTATTTAAAGCTGTATCAAAACCAATTGTGAAGTCTGTTCCAGGGATATCATTGTCGATTGTACCTGGTACACCTACACATGGGAATCCTTGCTCAGTTAATTTTTTTGCGCCTTGGTACGAACCATCTCCACCAATAACGACAAGTCCTTCAATACCATGTTTCTTTAATTGCTCGATTCCTTTTAGTCGTACTTCTGGGTCTTTAAACTCAGGACATCTTGCTGTATATAATTTTGTACCACCACGGTGGATAATATCGCCAACAGAACCAAGTTCTAATTTTTCAATATGACCAGAAATTAAACCAGCGTATCCATGGTAAATACCATATACTTCAATATCATGGAAAATCGCTTTACGAACAACTGCACGAATGGCAGCATTCATACCAGGTGAATCTCCACCACTTGTTAATACACCAATACGTTTCATTTGTACTCACCTCATAAAGATTATTTGCCTTATAATAAAATAACACGAAAAAATACAAAAACACAATGGAGAAGATGTGTCTTTTCATAATAAAAACGTGCATTCGCGAAGAGGAACGCACGCTTTTCTTATTTTATCCCAATGGAAGCGTTTGAAAACGAAACTTGCCCAATTTTCATATATTTTTCATAACGTTTTTCGATTAATTCATCTTTCGAAATTCCGCTTAATTGTTCAAAAGTTTTCTTAAGCATTAAATCTATATTTTCTGATTGTTTCAAAACATTACGATGTGCTCCGCCTTTTGCCTCTGGAATAATTTCGTCAATTACACCTAATTCTTTCAAATCTAATGCTGTAATTTTCATCGCTTCTGCAGCTTCTTTTGCTTTACCAGCATCTTTCCAAAGAATCGCCGCCGCACCCTCTGGTGTAATAACAGAATAAGTGGAATTTTCCAGCATATGAATGTAATCTCCTACTCCAAGACCTAACGCACCACCGCTACCACCTTCACCGATAACGATACAAATAACAGGTACAGTTAAACCCGCCATTTCAAATAAATTACGGGCAATTGCCTCACTTTGTCCACGTTCTTCAGCTGCTTTACCAGGATAAGCTCCCTTCGTATCGATGAAACAAATAATGGGACGATTAAACTTTTCCGCTTGTTTCATTAGACGCAGTGCTTTTCGATATCCTTCTGGATGAGGCATCCCAAAATTACGACGAATATTTTCTTTCGTATCTTTTCCGCGTTGGTGCCCAATTACAGTTACGGGCATCCCCTTATATTTCGCAATGCCGCCGACAATCGCTGCATCGTCGCCAAATAGGCGATCTCCATGACATTCAAAAAAATTAGTAAATAAGTGCTCAATATAATCGAGCGTTGTCGGTCGTTCTGCATGACGAGCAATTTGAACACGGTCCCATACTTTCATATTGCCGTATATATCTTCCTCTAGTTTTTCTAGCTTGTCTTCCAAAATACGAATCTCCTCACTGAAGTCCATCTGGCTGTTTTTCGTATAGTCTTTCAGTTCACGAATCTTATTTCTTAGCTCAACAACTGGTTTCTCAAATTCTAGCTCTGCCATACAGCCATTTCCCCCCCTTGATGAACTTCTAAAATCTTACGGAGTGATTCTCTCATATCATCACGATGCACCACCGCATCTAATTGACCGTGCTCTAGTAAAAATTCTGCCGTTTGGAAATCTTCCGGTAGTTTCTCACGCACTGTTTGTTCAATTACGCGTCTACCAGCAAATCCGATAAGTGCACCTGGCTCTGCAAGATTGTAATCACCAAGTGAAGCGAAACTCGCTGAAACCCCGCCCGTCGTTGGGTGAGTCATAACAGAAATAAATAACCCCCCTGCATTACTATGCTTTTTCAAAGCTACGCTTGTTTTTGCCATTTGCATTAAACTTAATATCCCTTCTTGCATACGAGCACCACCCGAAGCAGTAAAGATAATAAATGGAACTTGTAAGTCGTATGCCTTTTCAACCGCACGGGCAATTTTCTCTCCTACAACAGAGCCCATGCTGCCCATTCGAAAACGAGAATCCATTACTGCAACAACAACAAGCATGTCATCAATTGTTCCTTCACCAGTTACAACCGCTTCATTCAATTTAGTCTTCTTACGATCGTTTTCTAGTTTCTCTTCATATCCCGGAAACTCAAGTGGATTTAGTGAAACCATCTCTTTGTCATACTCACGAAATGAACCTTCGTCCAATATACTATCAAGGCGTTCCCATGCATTCATCGGATGATGATATCCACAATTCACGCATACTTTTAAATTTTTAAGAAGCTCTTTCGTATACATGATTTTTTTACATTTCGGACATTTTGTCATAACGCCATCTGGTACATCTTTTCGTACTTGTTCTGAAGGTATTGCAGCGTACTTTTTCTTTTTCACGAATAAATCTCTTAGCACAATTTGACCCCCTTCATTGAGAGCTAAGGTTAGCGTAAGAAGAAAATGGGGCTAACACCAATGTTTGATGTTAGCCTTATCTTCTCAATCTGTCTAATAACCTCTCTCTTTACGTTTAACTTTAACCGCTATGCGGTAGAATGTTTGTCATAACGTGTCATGGTCATTTCGACAAATTTTATACATTACGAGTGAAACTGTATATTCTCTACTAATTCATCGTAAATTTTTAATGCATCATTTTCTTGTTTCACTTCCAAAGTAGCATAAAGCTTTCTATACATTTCGATAGAATCTCCTGAAACTTCACAAGAAAGAGTTGCAACGTAATCATTTACGATCATCCAAATGCGATAGAGTAAATAATTATTGAATTGTTCAATAAGTGTTTTAAAGAACGTTTGATGAAGCACCGGAATTGAGCTTTCATTTTCTTCAAGCACTTGGTGTAATTTACTTAGTACTTCAGAAAACGTTTCTTTCGGTAAATTACATACAAGTCGAATCATATCTTTCTCAAGCAATCGTTTTGTTTGTAATAAATCACGAATTGTTTTCTCATCTTGCAGCAAGAACGGAGCAATTAATTGTACAAGACCGTTATCGTAAAAGTTTCGAATAAACGTTCCCTCACCACGTCTCGTTTCAATTAATCCTACCAGTTCTAACGCACGTAATGCTTCTCTTACAGAGGAACGTCCAACATTTAAGCGTGAACTTAACTCACGCTCAGATGGCAAACGATCCCCTGCTACTAAACAATCCTCTTCCATAATGGAACGGATTTTTTTTACAATTTCGAGATATACTTTTGTATTTGATGATGTCAATGGAAATTCCTCGCTTATTCTTTACCAATCAGCGCTAATTGTTTTGTTTTCTCAGCGACTTCATTTGGATCTACTTGACGGCGAGCTACTCCTGTCTCCATTGCTGCTTTCGCAACGTAAGCCGCTACTTGAGGCGCTACACGCGCGTCAAATGGTGCTGGAATGATATGATCTGCATTCAACTCATCCTCTGATACAAGCTCTGCAATGGCCTGTACAGCTGCCATCTTCATTTCTTCATTAATTTGTGTCGCATGTACATCAAGTGCACCGCGGAAAATCCCTGGGAACGCTAGTACATTATTTACTTGGTTCGGGAAGTCAGAACGACCTGTTCCAACAACAGCTGCGCCCGCTGCTTTTGCCAATTCTGGCATAATTTCTGGAACCGGATTCGCCATTGCAAAAATAATTGCATCGTCATTCATTGTACGAACCATCTCTTCAGTTAATGCACCTGCTGCAGATACACCAATGAATACGTCCGCACCTTGTAAAACGTCAGCTAAAGAACCTTCTATACGACTCTTATTTGTATATTTTGCAACTTCATCTTTCACCGGATTCATACCGACAGGACGACCTTCATAGATTGCACCTTTACGGTCACACATAATAACGTCACGTACACCATAGCGATATAAAAGTTTAATGATTGCAATACCTGCTGCACCTGCACCATTTGCGACAACTTTAATGTCAGACATTTTCTTTCCAACTAACTTCAGCGCGTTCACAAGGCCTGCTACTGTTACGATAGCTGTTCCGTGTTGATCATCATGGAATATTGGAATGTTTGTCTCTTTTTTCAAACGTTCTTCAATAACGAAGCAGTTTGGCGCTGCGATATCTTCTAAGTTTACACCGCCAAAAGTTGGCTCCATTAATTTTACAGTTTCAACAATTTTATCTACATCGTTTGTATTTAAGGCAATCGGGAATGCATCTACACCAGCAAAGCTCTTGAATAATACAGCTTTACCTTCCATTACTGGAAGAGATGCTTCAGGTCCAATGTTACCAAGACCAAGTACAGCCGTTCCATCTGTCACAACTGCTACCATATTTCCCTTCATTGTATATTCATATACCTTACTTTTATCGTCATAAATTTCTTTACAAGGCTCTGCAACCCCTGGAGAATATGCAAGACTTAAATCTTTTGCATTTTCTACTTTTACTTTTGATACAGTTTCTAATTTTCCTTGATGCACTTTATGCATGTGAAGTGCTTCTTCACGAAGTGTTGACAAACTATCCACTCTCCTCAAATTATGCTTGCTGATATCATTTTCTCCAAGTGGTCTGACCACGAACACTACTACTATAATAATCGAAGTGTAGGGAAATTGTCCATTATATTTTCACAACGACATTTTCGTCACCGACAATTTCACGAAGTGCTCCTAGACATTCTTCACTTGGATGAATCGATAAACTTCGAGATAATTGTACCATTTTATGTTCCTTTTCATAATAAATTAGTACTTTCGTAAAACCTGAATAATCAAACAATATTTTTGTAACTTGATTTACAAGCTTTTTTTCATATTGAGACGGCAATTTCACGTAAACAGATGCTTCTTTCATTCCTTCATAAACATCCATTTCTTCTAGCGGATATAGTCCATTCACGATCCATTGCAACTTATGATTTCTTTGCTCGATCGTACCATCAACTAAAACGATTGCACCTTCTTGTAACCTGTCCGAAAAATGTATATACGTTTCTGGAAAAATAACGGCTTCCATTTCATCATTTTGATCACAGAATGTAATAAACGCCATCTTTTGCAACTTTTTCGTACGAATAACTTTCACACTTGTTATATATACGATCGCTCTTTGTACTTTTTTCTTATGTCGCATCGCCTGAGCAAGAGATGGAATTTCTAATTCTTTTCCTAGTTCCGCATACTGCGCTGTCGGATAACTAGATAAATAAAAACCGAGTGCTTCCTTCTCTTTATTTAACTGTTCAATAAAGGATAGCTCTTCTCCTTGTACGTATTTTGATTTCGGAACAGCATCCCCTAAATCAAAATCACGTGCAAGATTTGCATACTCCAACGCTCCTTTAAGACTTCTCCATAACGTCGTCCTCGAAACACCAAAACCGTCAAAACAACCAGACCAGACAAACGCTTCTAAATTTCGCTCTGTTACAAATTTTGATGGCATACGAAGACAAAACTCAAATAAATCTTCGAACATTTTTTCCTCTCGTTCTTCGAGTAATGCCGTCACGGTAGCCATTCCGATATTCCGAATCGAAAGTAAACTATATCGAATCGCATTTCCTTCTATTTGGAAGTTGTAACCACTTCTCTGAAGAGACGGCGGTAAAACGTGAAAACCTTTCCGCTTCGTTTCTCGTACATACTGCACAATCTTATCTTCATTTCCAATTGCACTTGATAATAACGCAGTCATAAATTCCAGCGTATAATTTGCTTTTAAATATGCAAGCTGATATCCGATCATACTGTAAGCTACAGCGTGACTTCGGTTAAAACCGTAATTCGCAAATCTTACAATTAAATCATAAATTTGTTCTGAAGATGTCTCATCGTATCCGTTTTCCAAACAACCTTGAACAAAATGCTTACGTTCTTGATCTAAAATATCACGATTTTTTTTACTCACTGCACGGCGCAGCAAATCTGCTTCTCCAAGCGAAAATCCAGCTAACTTCGATGCGATTTGCATAATTTGTTCTTGGTATACAATTACGCCGTATGTTCTTTCTAAAATCGGCTTTAAATCCGGATGTAAATATTCAATTCGTCTTTTCCCATGCTTCGATTCAATAAAGGTTGGAATTTGTTCCATCGGTCCTGGTCTGTATAACGAGTTAACAGCGACTATGTCTTCAAATTCATTCGGTTTTAACCCACGAAGTACATTTCGCATACCACCTGATTCAAGCTGGAATACACCTGTTGTATCCCCTCTTCCTAACAATTGAAACGTCTTTTCATCTTGCAGAGGTAAATTTCTTATATCAATTTGTTTCCCAGTTTTTTCAACAATAAATTTTATAATATTTTCAAGTAACGTTAAATTACGTAAGCCTAAAAAGTCCATCTTGAGCAATCCAAGTTCTTCTAATGCATCAGCTGGATATTGCGTAACATAAACATCGTTATGCCCTTCTTGAATCGCTACACTTCCCGTTAACGGTTCTTGGCTCATAATAACGCCAGCTGCATGAATAGACGTATGACGCGGTAATCCCTCTACACGTTTTGCAATTTCAAACACACGCTCATGTAACAGATTCCCTTGTATAAACTCACGGAGCGATTGCGATTCCTCATATGCATCTCTTAACGTTATACCAAGCTTTGATGGGATAAGTTTTGAAAATATGTCAATATCTCTTGGCAGGAGCCCCATTACACGAGCAATGTCTCTAATTGCGGCTTTCGCTGCAAGAGTTCCGAACGTTACAATTTGAGCAACACGAAGCTGACCATATTTATCTTTCACATATCGAATCATCTCATCACGTCTTATATCTGGAAAATCAATATCAATATCTGGAAGTGTCACACGTTCAGGGTTTAAAAACCTTTCAAATAATAATTCATATTCAATCGGATCAATATCTGTAATTTCCAATACGTAAGAAACGAGTGAACCAGCTGCCGATCCACGGCCTGGCCCAGTTAAAATATGATTTTCATGTGCATATTTCATAAAGTCCCATACGATGAGGAAATAATCGCTAAATCCCATACGAGAAATAACATTTAATTCATGATCCAAACGTCCTATATGCGCTTCTTTCGGCGTACCATAGCGTTTCTGCAAGCCTTCTTCACAAACACGGCGCAAATACGTATCATTCGTCTCGTTAGATGGAACAGGAAATTTCGGTAATTGATTTACATGGAAAGGAATTTCTACTTGGCAACGTTCCGCGATTGTTATTGTATTTTGAACCGCTTCCTCAGCATGAGAAAATAGTGCTCCCATTTCATCCGATGACTTTAAATAATACTGATCCGTTTTCATTCTCGGTCTATCTGGATCAGTCATTTTCGTTCCGCCTTCAACAGATAATAAACATTCATGAACAAGTGCGTCACTTTGATTAATATAGCGAACATCATTTGTTGCAACGACTGGAACGTTTACCTTATTAATAAATTCAGGCAGTTTTTCTTGTAAAAGCAGTTCATCTTGAATTGCATGATGCTGCAAACTTATATAAAAATTGCTGAACATATTTTGATACGTATGAGCTACTTCTTCAGCCTGACTCTCTTTGTCTTCTAATAATAGCTGTTCAATCTCTCCGTCTTTCCCTGGTGAAATTGCAATTAACCCTTTCGCATAATGAGCAAGCCACTTCTTCGGGATACCTTCTTTTGACTTCGTCATAATGCTGCTAGAGATCTTTAATAAATTTTGATAGCCTATTTCATTCTCAGCAAGTAAGACAAGTGGATAAGACCTTTCTTCTTCTTCACTAAAAATAGAAGCTGTTAAGCCGATAATAGGCTGTATACCATTTTTCTTGCATGCTTTATAAAACGGAATAACTCCATACATAACATTTTCATCTGTAATGGCCAGCGATGAAAATCCAAGCTCTTTCGCCCGAATGACAAGCTCATCAATTTTACAAGCACTTTTTAATAAACTAAAAACGGTTTGACATTGTAAATGCACAAACTTCACTGTTGTACCCTCTCTTTACCTATGTGACTACTTTTATTATAGGTGATGAGGAAAGCGGAAATCAAAACATACTTCTCATACTTTGTCCATATATATGAAGAAGAAAGGGGAATGACGATGGATGTAAGAGAACATACTTTTTTCTCTCTGCTTATTATTAGTTATTTTATTGCCTTTGGAGTTATACTTGGTGGTTCATTAATAGGCGGATTTGGTGCATTTCTCATCGGAAAACCAACTCTAACTTATATTAATCAATTCGCCCAAAATTTAAGGATTTGGGCACTCGTTGCAGCAATTGGCGGAACGTTCGATACCTTTTATAGCTTTGAAAGAAGCTTCTTTGGCGGAGATATGAAAGATATCGTAAAACAAATTCTCCTTATTTTTTTTGCAACTGGCGGTATGCAAACTGGTCTTATTATTATTAAATGGCTTACACAGGAACATGTATGAGAGTACCCAGTGCCAATACAGCCAAAAGGTGGTATTTAGTTTTAGCTGGCGCTGCTGTTGGAGGAGTTTTGAGCTGGTTTGTTTTTTTGTACATATACGGTGTTTTTCAAGAAGAACAAACTAGTAAAATAGCAGAACAAAAAGAAATTATCGAAAAACAAGAAGCAAAACTCCACGTCCTTCTCGAAGACCAAGAGAAATTGAACACAGAAAATAAACGGCTCTTAACAATTCAAGAAATCAAAATAAAAATTATAAATCGAAAAAAATATGATTTAGACAATCTTACACTTGAAAACATGACCACTTCTATCCATAATGATCTCCAGCATCTTTTAACGAAAAACATTCAAAGCATCGCAAAAAATAAAGACCTGCTCAAAAAAGTCATCGAAAATAAAACGTACAAACATTACGATCGTATATACCGCTTTAAAGTAGACACAGTCTCTTTTGATACCGTACTTGAAATTAGTATTGATATAGAGAAAGAAAAATAAAAAAAGGAGGGCTTCAGTGCCTCTCCTTCTCTTTCGTTCAACATACAATTTTTATCTACACAGCTCACGTAAATCAGCAAACAGGCGATCTGCTTCTTCCCAAGAAGATGCTTTTGCACCAGAAGCCATCGGATGTCCTCCGCCATTATATTGCATTGCTAACTTATTAATAACTGGTCCTTTTGAACGAAGACGAACACGAATAACATCATCTTCCTCTAAAAATAGAACCCACGCCTTTAATCCATCAATATTACCAAGTGCCCCGACAACACCAGATGCTTCAGTAGAAAGTACATCAAACTCTTCTAGTACCTCTTTCGTTAATTTAATGTACGCTGCACCTTCTTCTACCATCGTAAAGTTTTGTAAAATATAACCGTTTAAACGAGCAATTTTTTCTTTCGTTTTATACATTTCATTGTATAAATCTGTGAATTTTACATCCATGTCAACGAGTTCACTTACGTAACGAAGTGTTTTCGCTGTTGTATTTGGGAATAAGAAACGACCTGTATCTCCAACAATACCCGCTAAAATAAGGCGAGCTGCTTCCTTTGAAATCGTTAATCCTTTATCTTTTCCATAACTGTAAAATTCATAAATCATTTCACTTGTAGAACTTGCTGTCGTATCCACCCATGTAATATCTCCGTACGGGTCTTCATTCGGATGATGATCAATTTTAATTAACATCTTTCCTTTTGCATAACGCTGATCACAAACACGCTCTTGATTTGCTGTATCACAAACGATAACAAGTGCATCTTCATATACACTATCTTCAATATCATCCATTACTCGTAAAAATGCTAAAGAAGGCTCGTTGTACCCAACCATATAAATATTTTTCTCTGGAAACGATTCTTGCAGAATTGTACCAAGTCCGCACTGAGAACCTAACGCATCCGGATCCGGACGTACATGACGATGAATAATAATTGTATCAAACTCTTTAATTGCTCCTAAAATTTGCTCATGCATATGTATAATCTCCTTTTTATTCAACTTCTTCATTTTATCCCGCATTAACGTGTAGTAAGACTCCCACCTCAAAAGTATTAAAAACAATGGGGCAAAATTAATTTGGAGCCTGAATGCACGTAAAAGCCCGATTGGTGAGGGCTAATAATTAGTACTTGGGATCTCCCCACACTAATTAAAGTTTTACTTTATCCCCCATTATAACGGAAAACATTTCATACATGCGAACAATTGCTTTATAATAAAAATTAGAAAGTTTAGATTTTTCTTTTTTCTAAATTGTTATTTTTATACCAATCGATGGGAGCGTGTATTATGCCAATATTCGTCTTTTGTATTATCATCTCATTTGTGTTGTACCTCTTCTACAAAACAAAGTTCTTTCGTACAAACCGTCCAATGGAGAAAGGTTGGCTCTCTGGAAAATCCGCTATGGCACTCGGCTTATTCGTCCTCTTCTTTGGGATAAACCAATTCTTTTTAGAACTTTCAACTGCACGCATTATCGTTGGTGTTTTGTTTATTTTACTTGGCAGCGCGAGTACATTTAATGGATTCCGCCAATATAAACATTTTCTACCATTAGCAGTCAAGGAAGCCGAATCTTATAAAACAACGTAAAAAAGCATCAACATTGTGATGCTTTTTTACGTCCCTTCACTTTCAAAATCATATATGCAACAAACGCAGATGGTATATTAAAGGGATTACCTTGCACGTGAAAATGTAATTGTTCTTCTTCAAAAGACATCTGTTTGTATAGTTCTTGCTGAGATAATCCTGTTCGTTTCTTTTTTTCATTTAATCCTTGTAAGTATAAGTATTGAATTGGTATCATCACAAGGAAATAAAAGAGTGCGATACCACCAAAAAAGAGTAATTCTGATGACATATTGCATCCCCCTTCCGACATCCATTATCTTACAATCTAATTATATCATAGTATACACTCTAAACGGATTAATATTCTGTTTTTTCTAATTATAAAATCATCTCTCCTTATATATATATTTCCCGCTAAAACTCTTCCACATCTTTAGCAACAGCTTCCAAACCCAATAAAACAAAAAAGATGGAACAAACCAAAGCGATTTGTTCCATCTTTTTATTTATCGATCAATTGCACCATAAGTAATGCTTTCCCGACAACATTACCTTCATGATGCACTTCTACATCAATCTTACCAAATTTACGCCCAATTTCTAATACTTTCGGATGAACTGATACAACATTATCAATTTGAACTGGCTTTACGAAATAAATGGTTAAGTTTTCAACAATTAAATCGCTCTTCTTCTGCGCACGAATGACACGGTTTGTTGCTTCTGTCACAATTGTTGTGAATACACCGTAAGATAACGTCCCGATTGAATTCGTCATTTGTGGCGTCACTGAAAATTGATACAAATGCTCATTTTTCGCTTCTTTCGGCGTCATAAATTGGTTCGTTACAATGTCATCAATTGTTTCCCCAACTTGCGGTTGACGTTGAATCATTTGCAACGCCTGAAGTACATCTTGGCGACTAATGATCCCTTGCAATTTATTCCCTTCTTCCACAACAGGAAGTAACTCAATACCTTCCCACACCATCATACGTGCTGCAGCTGCGACAGACATTTTTCCATTTACCGTAATTGGATGCTTTGTCATCACTTTATCAATTGGTGTTTCTTTCACGACACCAATCATATCTTTTGAAGTTACAATACCTAACACCTTTTTATTTTCATCAACAATTGGATAACGTCCATGCATCGTTTCTTCATTATACGCATGCCATTGCTGTACTGTATCATTTGGCTTTAAATATAACGTTTCTTCAATTGGCGTTAAAATATCTTCAACGAGTACAATTTCTTTCTTGATAAGTTGATCATAAATTGCACGGTTAATTAACGTTGCGACCGTAAATGTATCATAACTACTTGAAATAATTGGAAGCTTTAATTCGTCTGCTAATTTCTTCACATGATCTTCCGTATCAAATCCGCCCGTAATTAACACTGCTGCCCCTGCTTCTAGTGCTAATTGATGTGCGTTCGTACGGTTACCGATGATAAGTAAATTCCCTGCTTCTGTATAGCGCATCATCGCTTCTAATTTCATAGCCCCGATTACGAATTTATTTAATGTTTTATGTAGTCCTTCTCTGCCTCCAAGTACTTGACCATCGACAATGTTAACGACTTCTGCATATGTCAGTTTTTCGATATTCTCTTTCTTCTTTTGTTCAATTCGAATTGTTCCGACACGTTCAATTGTACTAACATACCCTTTATTTTCTGCGTCTTTAATTGCACGGTAAGCTGTCCCTTCACTTACACTCAAATCTTTCGCAATTTGCCTCACAGAAATTTTATGCCCTACCGGCAGGCTATTAATATGTTCTAAAATTTGATTATGTTTGGTAGCCAAATGGTTTCACCATACTTTCTTTTCCCTAAATTCTTCATGTGTTGTATTTTCAGTATACTATATTTTCAAAACTGTTACACTCTCTCTTTATATACCTGTACCATTTTTTTTACAACAAAATACCCCTTACATTCCACCAGTCATTCTATTACAACAATGTAATGCTGTTGTCATCTCGTTCGATAGTTTGTCCACCCGATTCCATATACAATTAAGACAAGAAATGAAACAAAGGAGCGAATACATGATGAAAAAATTTTTAGAGGTTGTAGGTGCTGTATTTTTAGCTTTCGTAGATGGAAAAAAAGTTGCAATGGAGTTGAATGAAACACCCGAACAGCCACGTACAAAACGAGAAGAATCAGCTAAACAAATACAGACTTTAAAAACTGTACTATACACATAAAAAACCCTTCACTTGTCATTTCAAATGAAGGGTTTCTTTTTTATAGTGTAATACTTTCTCCAGCTTCTAATACTTTCCCTGTACAATTTTGTAGCTTTTCTACAAATTGATATGGATCTTGTTCAATAACTGGGAACGTATTGTAATGCATCGGTACAACTGTTTTCGCCTCTATCCATTTTGCTGCTAACACAGCATCTTCTGGCCCCATTGTGAAATTATCGCCAATTGGTAAAAATGCTAAATCAATATTATTCAGTTCCCCAATTAACTTCATATCAGAGAATAAAGCAGTATCTCCTGCATGATATACCGTTTTCTCCTCTGCTGTAAACAAAATACCAGCTGGCATACCTGTATAAGTAATCGTCTTATTTTCTTCATCAATATAACTAGAGCCGTGGAATGCTTGAGTAAATTTCACCTTTCCAAAGTCAAATTCATGTGAACCACCAATATGCATTGGATGTGTATTTACACCTTGCCATCCTAAAAATGTCGCTAATTCAAACGGTGCCACAACGACCGCATTATTGTTCTTTGCTAACGCTACTGTATCCCCAACATGATCACCGTGTCCGTGCGATAAAATAATCGCATCAACTTTTACATCTTCAGCCTTTAAATCTGTTTTCGGATTTCCCGTTAAAAATGGGTCAATTAAAATAACTTTTCCATTCGTTTCAATCTTTACAACTGAATGCCCGTGATACGATACTTTCATCATTACATTCCTCCCCTATTCACATTCTCACTTTTTATTCTACATGATTTCTCAATTCCCTGTCTTTTCTAACATCGATTTACTTGTCATAACGCTTTCCTCCGATGTAAAGTTATATTTGTAATTAAATATCTCGGGGGTGCCAATCGATGAATGCTAGATTAGAAAATTTAATGCAATGGCTAAAAGAAAAAAACGTAGAAGCTGCGTTCTTAACTTCTACACCGAACGTTTTCTACATGACAAACTTCCACTGTGAACCACATGAAAGACTACTTGGTATGTTCGTATTCCAAGAAAAAGAGCCTATTTTAATTTGTCCTAAAATGGAAGAAGGCCAAGCGCGTAACGCTGGCTGGGCACATGAGATTATCGGATTTACTGATACGGACAGACCATGGGATATGATTGCAAAAGCAATTAAAGATCGTGGTATTGATGCAAATGCAGTTGCAATTGAAAAAGAACATTTAAACGTAGAACGTTACGAAGAATTAACAAAGTTATTCCCAAATGCAGCTTTCAAATCAGCTGAAGAGAAAGTTCGCGAACTTCGCTTAATTAAAGACGAAAAAGAACTTTCTATTTTGCGTGAAGCGGCTAAAATGGCAGATTATGCTGTTGAAGTTGGTGTAAATGCAATTAAAGAAAATCGTAGTGAGCTAGAAGTATTAGCAATTATTGAGCATGAATTAAAAACAAAAGGCATCCATAAAATGTCATTCGATACGATGGTATTAGCAGGTGCAAACTCTGCTCTTCCACACGGTATTCCAGGTGCAAACAAAATGAAACGCGGCGATTTCGTACTATTTGATTTAGGTGTAATCATTGAAGGTTATTGCTCTGACATTACGCGTACAGTAGCATTTGGTGATATTTCTGAAGAACAAACTCGCATTTACAACACTGTACTTGCTGGACAACTACAAGCAGTTGAAGCATGTAAACCAGGCGTTACATTTGGTACAATTGACAACGCCGCTCGCTCTGTTATCGCAGATGCAGGTTATGGAGACTTCTTCCCACACCGACTTGGTCACGGACTTGGAATTAGCGTACACGAATATCCAGATGTAAAAGAAGGCAATGAGTCTCTATTAAAAGAAGGTATGGTCTTCACAATCGAGCCAGGTATTTACGTACCAAACGTAGGCGGCGTTCGTATTGAAGATGATATTTACATCACAAAAGACGGATCAGAAATCTTAACGAAATTCCCGAAAGAATTACAATTTGTGAAATAATAAAAAAGGTAGCGTGATCGCTACCTTTTTATTATTTCCGCTTTAAAACCATCTTCTCTTCATACTTATCATCCCATTTAATCACAACCTCTATCGGTTCACCTTTAGATAAAGGCGCACAACTTACACAAGATGATTTCATTTCAATCCTTGCCCCTTTATGACTTTCTGACGTTTTTGTCATTGTACTAAACGCTTCATTAATAGCAATCTCTAAATTTTTAAATTCTGTATTCCCATCTCCGCCCTTATACTGAAACGTAAACATTCCATCTTCACTGTCATCCTTAATATGACCTTTATATTGCCCCGTCCAACTTTTGCTCTCGCTAGAAAAAGTAACATACGAAATCGAACAACTTCCAAAAAAGAAAATACTAATAAAAAAGAATAATGCTCTCTTCATAATGTCCCCCCATCCAAAAGCACTTATTTCTTGTCTATTTCTTCCTCTCATTATACTATTGATATACAGAATTTTCTAAAATAGGAGGTTTACATGTTACAACAACAGTTAGAAGAAATTCGTGATAATAATTACGTAATCAATGGTGCACTCAATATTGATTCTTTAAGTTCAAGTATGCTTCAACATATCGGTGTTACTGATAGCTATTTAAGGGACAAACTCATTTACTCTACTTTTTATCATCTAATCAAGAAGGACTATATTTCACACACCCACTTACAGAAACTATTATCAGAAAGCATCAGTGAAAAATATTTATTTTATAAGATTCATTCGGATAAAGACGATGCTGTATTTACCCGTGCATTTACAACATTATTAATCGCACTCATTATTGATGCTGATACAAATCATAATTTCTTATCACAGGCTGATATTTTAAATGTAAAAGATAAATTAATTCTATATATGAACAAAGAACAGGATTTCCGTGGGTATGTACAAGACCAAGGCTGGGCACATAGTATCGCTCATGCTTCCGATACATTTGAGGCACTTGTTAATAATCCTAAACTGGAAACTTCACATTACGAAGAAATACTACAAACTTTATTAAACAAAGTTTGTGTCCATTCCATTTATTACAAATATGAAGAAGATGAGCGTCTCGTTTATCCGATTGTCGTAATGCTGCAAAATGGCTTGGAGGAAGAAATACTCATATTAGCCCTTCGTGATCTAGTAGCTCAATTACAAGTTCAAAAACCGACACTACATATTGACTCGTATGAATTTCTATACGGAAATATAAAATCTTTCTTGCGCAGCTTATTTTTCAAATTACGTACAATGTCTATATGTAAAAAAACTGAACGTGAAGTTGAAAAATTACTACAAGAACTTCATAAATATTATTACTAAAAAAGAAGGCCACTCAAAAAGTGCCTTCTTCTATCTCACTAATATTTATTTGAAATTTCACGATCCAAACTGAGAAAAGGTGGACAAGAAACGCAAACACCATACATGCTCCGCTTAAAAAAGTTAATATAGGATGCGAATACACATGCCCTAATCCATAAGATGCTCCTACGAAAAACATTGTTATGTAAATATAAATTGCTCCATGTATTTGCCTCATATAAGCCTCCTTTTCCCATATTATAACATAAATTTTCTGATTATTCACATTAATTAATTGTAATCAATATTTCTCAACTGTTACGCCTCTTACAGCCGCCTTAATATATGGTGCTCCTTGTAAATCCTCTGTTTTCCCTGTTACAACTACACCATATATTGGTAGGTCTTTTGGTTTGATGTTTTTTATTTCTTTATAATATTGTTCAAAATAATCACTTGGTATACCTTCACTATTTTTTTTGCTAAAGACTTCATTTGGTACAGAAACTCTTTTGAGTTTATTGTTACATCATTTTTCACACCTTATGTTACTTTTGCATAACTCCCTTCAAATCTAAAAAAATTTTCATAATAAAAAGCACATCTATTTTAATGTGCTTCTCACATATATTTTAATTTTTCAACATACAAATCAATTTTTTCGAAATAAAAACTTCCACTCATTTAAAAGATATATTCTCATAATATCTTTATGATTTAGTTGTCATAATAATTGAACGTGGATAAAATCCCAGCTTTTGATAAAACGATACAGCTTCATTTCCGTACACTACTATTAATTCAATGTCATCTACTTGCTTTTCTTTAAACCATTCCACTGCACTATTCATTAATTTCAAACCGAATCCGTTTCTTCGATATTTTTCATCAACAAATAAAACTTCAATCTTCCCACTTACGCTTTTACTATACGCTATACAAAAGCCTAATATATTATCTGTTTCTGACTCAATCAATAGTTCAATTCTATATTCTCCGTACTTTGAATTTTTTTTATAATCTTCAATACGTTCCTCAAATGTCATTCTTGGATAATCACCAGAAAAATATTTTGATTTACTGTTATGATATTCATGCAATTTATCTAATGAGTCTCTGATTATCTCTATTTCATCGAGAGTGATATATTTATGACTAATTCGCATCTTACAGCATCTCCAATAATATATTTCACCAAAAAAGAGGATGGTTTATCTTTACAAAATACTACTCTATTATTTCATCGCTTCTTTCACAACATCTTGAATCATAACGACTTCCGTCTTCAGATCGACAGACGGTGCTTCTTCATCAATACATTCATACCAAAACTCTAAATGCTTTTTATCAATTTCATGATGAGAATTTTCGACATGAGTACCGCCTTCTCCTTGCACAGAATACCAATATAAGTACTCTTCTCCATCTCTTATTTCCCGGAAAATTGTCTCTACATACATCTTTTCGTCGTTTAATGTCAAAAGCACTTCTTTCATATTTTCATTAAGAAGCTGCATCCATTCATCTACAAGATGCCTTTTACCTGGCTTAACTTTGAATCTTGTTAATTCTACATTCATCTTTTATTCCCCCATTTTCTTGCGGACAAACAAAACATATTCTACTGGATTATGGAAGCTTAATTTACTAGCTAATTTTTGCGAGGGAATGTTATCTACATTACAATCCCAGCATGGTGTAATATGATTTTGTATACACTGTTCAATGAAACGTGTTGCGACAGCTTGAGCTAATCCTTTTCCTTGATGCGCTTCATGTGTTGCAATATCAATTTCAGCAAATCTATTCCCGTTAAATATTGAGACGCATTCAGCTACAATCATCCCATCTTGTTCTATACAAAATCCAAAGCCACCATTTAAAAATGCTTCTTTTGATCCCCAATACTCTTTGTAATAGTCCTCTGTAAATTCATTGCTTCGTTCTATATCACTTTTATCAATACGTTTAATTTCATATGTATTTTTGTTTAATTCTATTTTTCTATCTTCAAAAACTTCTCTTTGAAATTGAAATGTCATTCGTGGGATTTTCCGAAATGCATTACTAAAGCACTCTTCAATCATCATTTCCCACTCTTCACTCGAAGTGAACAGTGTAAATCGTTTCTCTGTTTTTTCAATGGCTG
Organism: Bacillus sp. RC252; assembly: GCF_044909215.1. NCBI lineage: Bacteria > Bacillati > Bacillota > Bacilli > Caryophanales > Bacillaceae > Bacillus > Bacillus sp. RC252. The sequence continues at coordinate 197,335 of NZ_JBIYDV010000003.1, forward strand.
TTTTTATATACGAAAATAAATCTTCGTTATAACTTTGGTCTCGAGTGTCACCAAACAAATAATAAATACCATTAGTGGTGACGATTAGTCCTGCTGTTAACTTCTCATTTATCAAAATCTCACCATTTATGTTTTGATTACAAACTGCATACGCAAAAGTTGTTGTTCGGTGGTTCCCTTCTAAAAGAGGAATTACTTTATCGTATTCTTCAATCTGTAACCTTCTCATACGCCCTCCACAATTACTGTATCCGCCTCTACATGTTCAAAACAAAGATTTACCGTTCTCTCCAATGCTCTCGTCCTATGAATTGTACCTGCTGGAATTAAAATAGAATCATTCGGCTTTAAAACTGCTGTCTCTCTATCTTGAAAATCGATAAGTAATTCTCCCTCTAACACAATGAATAATTCATCCGAATTAGAATGGTAGTGCCAATCATATTCACCAGTAAATACAGCAATTCGTAAGCAATGACTATTTACATTTGAAACGACAAAGTTTTTATGTTGTTCTTGAATGTCCTTTGTTAATTCTAATAAATTCACAGTTTCCATCTTTCGTCCCACCCTTTCATTAGTCGTTCTTCTGAAAAACTAATTTAGTCTCCACCACCTCCGCAATCTCCTCCACCATCACTTGAACTGCTACAATCGTTGCTACTGTAATCACCAAATCCGCTTGATGAGCTTGAATCGGATGAAGATTTTTTTCTTCTTTTTCTATCTTTTTTACTTTCATGACTAGGCCACACTTTATCAAATAATATAAAGAATAAGAATCCTTCTACCATAACAAGTGTAACGCCAAAAATACCTTCAATAACATTAGGGGTTATACCAAAATTTTTAACCATCCCACATAAAAACACGCAAAAAATCACATACAAGAACATACAAATATACCGAAATGTTTTTTCTATCATAATGACTACTTTTTTTGAAAGAGGTATGTTCTGTTCCTGTTTTTTCTTTATATACTTTTGTCTTTTAGCTTGCTTTTTCTTACTCTTTTTGCTCCCCATTGAATCTCCTCTATCGACTTTCATTTTTCATTTAATTCCAAATTATCACAAAAAACAACATCATAACAAGCAATATCTCTCGTAAAGTTTTATTTACTTTTTGTAAAGTTTCATTTACTTTTTACCTATAAATGGATATTATAAAAGTAACAAATTTACAAAAAGGAGACTTTGTATATTTGATTAAAAATAAAGTGAAACAATTCCGCGTCGTTAGAGACATCACCCAAGAGCAATTAGCTTCCTCTGTTCAAATCACTAGACAATCCCTCATCGCTATCGAGAAGAATAAATACAACCCAAGTTTAGAATTAGCATTGAAATTATGTGAGTTTTTCGGCTGTAAAGTGGAGGATTTATTTCAATTAGATAAAACTGGGGAGGAAAAAGAATGAAAAATACTTTTAATCAAGAGTTCATTTCGCATCTTACCATTTTATTGTTAGGCTCAACTTTTCTTTATTTCGATAATAATGATGAAGAAAAGATTAGTTCTGTCCTTCTATTCGCTGGCGTATACATACTCTTAGCCTTAATACTATTCGTAGTGAAACGAATATTCTTTAAGAAAAAAAAGAACGATTCCGAGAAATATCCATTACCTGAAATGGATGAAAGAATCGAGAAGATGAGTTTAAAACTTATGGCACAAATTTTCGGTCTCTCTCATTTAATCGGTTCTGCAATACTATTTATTTTATATATCACTGACAAAAATTCGATGATACGAGTTGAGTATGCCTTGTATTACTTGTTCGGCATTCTTTTCTTCACAATGATGTTCGGCTTGAAAATTGTGAAGAAATTAGATAATTAGTTTAAACAAAAAGACCCTTCCTACAAAGGAAAGGTCTTTATTTTATTTCTATTATGATAAAGCAGGAGCTTTTTCAAGAAGCTCTTTTGCATCAGCGTATTGTAAGCTGTGCGCTTCTGCAACTGCTTCGAATGTTACGTAGCCATCTAATGTGTTAATACCTTTTAATAATGCAGTGTTGCCTAGGCAAGCTTCTTTGTAGCCTTTGTTAGCAATTTGTACTGCATATGGTACTGTTACGTTTGTTAATGCAAGAGTTGATGTACGTGGAACCGCACCTGGCATATTTGCAACTGCATAATGAACAACACCATATTTTTCGTAAGTTGGGTTGTCGTGAGTTGTAATACGGTCAGTTGTTTCGAAAATACCACCTTGGTCAATCGCGATATCTACAACGACAGAACCTGGTTCCATCGATTGAATCATTTCTTCTGTTACAAGTTTTGGCGCTTTTGCACCTGGGATTAATACTGCACCGATTACAAGATCAGATTCTCTTACAGCTTCTGCAATGTTATACGGGTTAGACATTAAAGTTTTTACTTGGTTTCCGAAAATGTCATCTAATTGACGAAGACGTTCTGCACTTAAGTCGATGATTGTTACATCTGCACCTAAACCTACTGCAATCTTCGCTGCGTTTGTACCAGCTTGACCACCGCCGATAATTGTTACTTTGCCGCGTTTCACCCCTGGAACGCCTGCAAGTAAAATACCTTTACCGCCTTTGTTTTTCTCAAGGAACTGTGCACCGATTTGCGCAGACATACGACCAGCTACTTCACTCATAGGTGCAAGTAATGGTAAAGAACGATTGTCTAATTGTACTGTTTCGTATGCAATTGATACCACTTTGTTATCAATTAATGCTTTCGTTAATTCTGGCTCTGGAGCTAAGTGTAAGTATGTGAATAAAATTAAACCTTCGCGGAAATAACCGTATTCACTTTCAACTGGCTCTTTTACCTTCATAACCATATCTTGATTCCATGCTTCTTCAGCAGTTTCAACAAGTTTCGCACCAGCTTGTACGTATTCTTCATCTGTAAAGCCTGATCCTACACCTGATCCTTTTTGAACAAAAACTTCATGACCATTTTGTACTAAATGTACAGCTCCCGCTGGCGTCATTGCCACGCGGTTTTCATTGTTTTTAATTTCTGTTGGAATACCGATACGCATTATTAGTTCCCCCTTGAGTTATGAAATGACCCCTGAATCATTTTTTAAAGCGCTTTCTATGCTCTTATATTCTAACATAATATCTCAATATTTGACAAAAAATAATACGAGTTTTCCGATAGATTTAATCTTACATGAAAGGACAGTATTATCCGTACCTCTCAGTATAAAGGATAAACTGTCCAATTATTCGAAACTTCACTTTATTTAATTCTATCGATGTCTATGAATAACATCAACAGCGCCTGTTACTTCAATAATCGTGCCAGTAATCATATCAGAATCGTCCTCACATAAAAACGAAATGGTTCTTGCGATATCTTCCCCTGTTCCAGATCTACCAATTGGTGTGTTACTACCTTTCAGATTTCGTGCTTCTTCAATCGTTGCCTCTTTCATTTCACCAATTATATCACCAGGACATACCATATTCGCAGTAATACCGTATTCAGCTTCTTCGTATGCGACTGTTTTCGTTAAAGAAACAAGTCCGACTTTCGCAGCTGCAAAGGCTGAACGATAAATCCATCCAGGCGCGCTATCTGCCCCTTGAAATCCATAGTTAATAATACGGCCAAATTGCTGGTTTCTCATAATCGGTACGACAAGTTTTAATAAATGAAACACCGCTGTTAAATTACCCTGGATCATTTCATTCCATTCGTCTTCTTCGTAATCGACTAATTTTTTCCTTTCAAATACGTAAGGACCAGCATTATTAATTAAGAAGTCAATTTTGCCAAAACGACTCATCGCTTCTTCTACTATTTTATGTAAATCTTCCTTTTTCGTGACATCAGCTTGCACGAACTGTAGACGTTCTTCCATATTTTTATATGTTTCTTTCATTGTTTCCATAGCACTTGTATCGCTATGATATGTTACTGTTACTGAATATCCTTTATCCAATAACTTTTCTGTTACTTGCTTTCCTAAACCTTTCGTACCGGCTGTAATGAGCGCGTGTCTCACAAACATGCCTCCTTTTAAATTGCTATACTCCATATGTAACAAGTTCTCGCTTCAATTACAACTAAAATGAATTAAGGCAAAGTTTTCAAAATTCTGTAACGTTTCCGACAAGCACATTACCAAAATTTGTTTTATAATAAAGTTGTAAACGGTAATAAAAATGATTGGGAGGAATTTACTATGAATAATACATATACAAATATTTTAATTGCGGTGGACGGTTCTAAAGAAGCAGAAAAAGCCTTTAAAAAAGCAATTCAAGTTGCAAAACGAAACAACGCAACATTAACAATTGCTCATATCGTTGATGTAAAAGCATACTCAGCAGTAGAGGCTTATAGCCGCGCAATTGCTGAACGTGCAAATCTATTTGCAGAAGACTTATTAGATGACTACAAAAAAACTGCGCTTGAAGCTGGTCTTGAAAAAGTAGAAACTGTATTAGAATTTGGTAATCCTAAATCTAAAATTTCAAAAGAAATCGCTCCAAACAATAAAGTGGATTTAATTATGTGTGGTGCAACTGGTTTAAATGCTGTAGAACGTTTCCTAATTGGTAGCGTCTCTGAACATATTATTCGCTATGCGAAATGCGATGTCCTTGTTGTTCGTGGTGATGAGGAGCAAGGTGATCTTTAATTTATAATTAAAACACCAAGTCCATATGGACTTGGTGTTTTTCATTTCACAAACTTCACTATAAATACAAGACAAGCTACAACAACAACGGTACCTGCCAACACATACGGCGGAAGGAATTTCAAAGACCATAGCGCCATCATTATCGTCGCAACAGTTAAGTACGTTTGCTTTGCATCTTCTGTCATTTTTTTACGAAGTAAGAAAACATACACATAACCGATTGGCGGCGTAATGAAGCAAAGAACATATATAATTTTTGATTTTAAATACCACTTTTGTTCGCCAAGTTTCTTTATGTCTTCTTCTATTCTCTTACTCTCTTGTTCTCTCACTTCTTCTTCAATCGGATCTTCCTCTACTCCTCGCCTTTCTTTCATATAAGGAAGAAAATGCATAAAAAAATAACATGCAAATACAATTGCCCAAAATTCAATATCCAATCTTTCTAGTGGAATATGCTCACTAAAAAATGCAGCAGCAATCACTAAAGAAAAACAATACGTTGTCATCCAAAATGAACGTTTTCTCTTTTTCCGTTCTATTTCTTTTTTATCTTTTACTTCTTGTACTTTCTTTTTTCTAGAAAGCCATACAGAAATACAGCAATCTACTACAAATAAAGTAAAGATAAATATTGCTATATGTATTGTTTCCACATTCTCAAATGAAAATATTTTTGGGAATGCAGCGTGTAATACAATTAGCGTATACAAAATTAACCCTACAAAATAAATACGTCTCATTTTCCATTCCTTTCTTATTTCCTAACATTACATTAACATACATTTTTTAGAAATAGACGGACAAAATATATGTGTTTAGAAAAGGAGGATGCTACATGGATGATTATGAACGTATTATTTTAGATGTGAATGATACAGAACTCGAAATGTTAAATACGATTCGCGAGCATTTTAAAGAAAAACATGGTGTTGAACTAAGCCACGGTGCATTGCTTCGAGATTTGATGGATATTGAATACATTCGAATTACGGAAGATCGACACAAGTATGATTAATCGATGAAAATTTAAGCCTAGAGCATATTGTTCTAGGCTTAATTAAATCCATACGGAAATGTTATAATTAGGAAAAAACATGGGGGATATCAAAATATGCAATCTGAAAATATATCAAAACATTTTCACACATTACATGTACAAAGAAACCAGTTCCTTCCTAAGCTTTATTCACTTTCATATGAACAACTATGGTATAGAAAAGAGGACGGAAAATGGTCTATTGGTGAACACTTTTATCACTTATATTTAATCACAAGGATGCTAAAAGTAGCGATTAAATTCTCTTTCACTCTTATCCCTTATGCCAAGCTAAGAAAAAACATCCCATTTGCAACTGAAATACATGACATTTATGCCGAATATAAAGAAAAACACGGAAAAGGAATGAAAGCTCCTTGGATTTTAATCCCTTCAAAAAAAGTCTATTACTCTATGAATGTAAACGAATTAGAAGAATTACTTTCACGTGAAACAGATGAAATAAAAAAACTAGTTCAAAATATAGAAGAAGATATTGCAGGACATATCGTATTTTTAGATCCAATTGCTCACTATCCTAACCTTATTCAATCTATCCAACTATTAGCGATTCATGAGAAGCATCATTTTAGCATTATGAAGAACAACTATAAAATGCTCGACTCCCTTCTAAAAATATAAAAGACTGCTCATATTACTTATCAGCAGTCTCCTATATCTATTTAAGCTCTTGATGCTTCCCACCCATACCACCTGGCTCATTGCTATCTTGGTGTACAGTTATTTTATTTGTTTTAGCATCTTTCGAAACTCTATATGTATACGATTCATTTGGTTCATCTTTAAACTGTACATTCATACCGTAAGAACCGATTTTACTATAAAAGGCCGGTTTTATGTATGAAATATCACTTTCTTTATATCCTTTCTCTTGCAAGTGCCACATCGTTGCGATAATCGCTTCTTCTCGCTTTTCTTGTTCACCAACAAACATATATTTGTCCAAAAGAAATACTTTCACGTTTGCAATTAAGCTAATTAACAGTAAAATGATAAATACTATTTTTTTCATAAATTTCCCCTAAATTGTGTTTTTTCACTATACTATAACTTACACACTAGTAAAAAAGAAAGTACGCCAGACTTTCACAGACTGGCGTACTTTCCAACTCAATTCCTAATAACTTCTTTAGTTAACCCCTTCGCCTTCTCCAAAGCCTTTTCAATCTGCTCAAATCCTGTCCCGCCAGCACTGTTACGACGCTTTACAGCTGCATAAGGTGAAAGAACTTCATATAAATCTTCTTCAAATAACGGACTCATTTCTTTATACGTTTCAAGTGGTACATCTAATAAATAGATTCCTTTTTGCGTACAATGAAGAACTAGTTTCCCAACAATTTCATGAGCTTGACGGAACGGCAGTCCCTTGCTTGCTAAATAATCAGCAATTTCTGTTGCATTAGAGAAGTCTTGCGTCACAGCTTGCCCCATTTTTTCTTTGTTTACAGTCATCGTTTCAAGCATGCCTGCCATGATATGAAGGCATCCTTCTACTGTTTTCACTGTATCAAACATTCCTTCTTTATCTTCTTGTAAGTCTTTATTGTAAGCGAGCGGCAATCCTTTCATTACTGTAAGTAAACTGAATAAATTACCGTATACTCTGCCCGTTTTACCACGAATAAGTTCCGCCATATCCGGATTTTTCTTTTGCGGCATAATACTGCTTCCTGTTGCGTATTGATCGCTCATTTCAATAAATTGAAACTCTTGGCTACTCCATAAAATAAGTTCTTCGCAAAAGCGTGATAAGTGCATCATGAGCATAGATGAGTTACTTAAAAACTCCAGTATGAAATCACGATCACTTACCGCATCTAAACTATTTTCATAGATTCCATTAAATCCAAGAAGCTCCGCACTATATTCTCGGTCAATCGGGAATGTTGTACCAGCTAGTGCTCCTGCTCCTAATGGTGAAATGTTAATACGCTTTAACGAATCTTCATAACGATTCACATCGCGATCTAACATCCAAAAGTAAGCAAGAATATGATGCGCAAATGAAATCGGCTGTGCACGTTGCAAGTGCGTATAGCCGGGCATAATTGTTTCAATGTTATTTTCCGCTTGATGAACAAGAACAGTTTGCAATTGTTTTGTAGCTTTTATAATATCTTCTACTTTTTCTTTTAAATACAAGTGCATATCTGTCGCTACTTGATCGTTACGGCTTCGGCCTGTATGAAGTTTCCCTCCTACTTCACCGATTCTTTCAATTAACATCTTTTCAATATTTAAATGAATATCCTCAGCTTCTACCGAGAAATCCAATTTATTTTCTTTCGCTTCCTCTAGTAAATACTGAAGCCCTATCTTTATTTTCTCTGCTTCTTCTTTCGTAACGATGCCTTGCTTTGCTAACATCGTTACGTGTGCGATACTCCCTTTTATATCTTGGCTAACCAATTGCTTATCAAAGGAAATAGAAGCTCCGAATTCTTCTACCCATGCTTCCGCTTCTTCTGTAAAACGTCCGCCCCAAAGTTTGCTCACGCTTCCACCTTCTTTTGATTCACTTGGCTGTATACTTTTGTAGGTAAACCGAATAATGAAATGAAACCAACTGCTGCATCATGATTAAATTCATCCTGGGCAGTATACGTTGCTAATTTTTCATCGTATAAAGAGTACTCAGATTTACGCCCTTCTACAATCGCATGACCTTTAAATAATTTCACACGCACTGTACCTGTTACATTTTTTTGCGTTTCTTGTAAGAAAGCATTGAGCGCTTGTTTTAAAGGTGAGAACCATAAACCGTTATAAATTAATTCTGTTAGTTTTTGCTCAATCATCGGTTTGAAATGAGCGACCTCTTTCACAAGTGTTAAATCTTCAAGTTCTTTATGCGCTGTTATTAATGTCATTGCTGCTGGGCATTCATATACTTCACGAGATTTAATACCGACAAGGCGATTTTCTACATGGTCGATACGTCCCACGCCATGTTTGCCAGCAAGTGCATTTAACGTTTTAATTAGTTCTGAGAGTGGGTATGCAGTGCCGTTTAAAGTCGTCGGTACCCCTGCTTCAAATCCGATTTCTACAAACTCTGGTTTATTCGGTGTATCTTCTAATGCCAACGTCATCTCGTATGCGTCTTCTGGCGGCGCTGCCCATGGATCTTCTAAAATTCCACATTCGTTGCTGCGTCCCCATAAGTTTTGATCGATTGAAAACGGGCTATCTAAATTAATTGGAATCGGTATATCATTTTCTTTTGCATATGCAATTTCTTCTTCACGTGACCATTTCCATTCACGTACAGGCGCAATAACTTCTAAATATGGATTCAACGCTTGAATAGAAACTTCAAAACGAACTTGGTCATTCCCTTTCCCTGTACATCCATGTGCAACTGCACTTGCGCCTTCCTGCTCTGCAATTTCTACTAATTTTTTTGCAATAAGCGGACGAGATAATGCAGAGACAAGAGGATATTTCCCTTCGTATAACGTGTGAGCTTGCATCGCTATCAATGCATATTCATTCGCATATTCTTCTTGAACATCAATCATATATGATTTAATTGCACCTACTGAAAGTGCTTTTTCTTTTACAAACGCTAAGTCTTTACCTTCTCCTAGATCTAAGCAAAGCGCGATAATATCATAATTCTTCTCTTGTAACCATTTAATCGCAACGGAAGTATCAAGACCTCCGGAATATGCTAACACAACTTTTTTCTTCTCCATTTTGCATCCCCCTAAAGAATAAATATTCATTTTCTCTTATAATAATCCAAACTTTAACACCTTTCATAAAATGAATCAAGGGGAATCCATAAATTTTTTTCAAACAATTTCGTCGAATTTCTTTCTTTTTTTATGTAAAATAGAGGCAGGAAAATGGAGGGGTTTCTATGAAAAAGTATTTTATATACAATGAACATCTAGGGATTGAATTGCCGAACATACAAGAAAAATGGGAAGACATCTCTGAACAAGCGCAGCATTCTATTTTATTAAAATGGGAGCAAGTTCGCGGAAAAATACCTGATCGTATACAAGAGCTTGAACGTCATATTAATCAAAAACAACATTGCTTAAATAACGAAGAGAATTTCGAAATTTCCTGTAGGCTTAATTCAGAAATTGCCGATCTTGCTTCAATTATTAATGATCTTTGGCTTTGGTATCGTCTAACCCAAAACGTATCTGAGGGAAAAGCACACCAATGAAAAAAGCATGCCCCTCAATTACTTTGGGTCATGCTTTTTTGTCGTAACACGATTTACAATATATTTCTTGTGCTGTTTTCGCCAAACACACATCAAACGGACCAACTAATATACTTCTTTCTTTTGGCAACTTTACAAAAGCAACTAGCTCTTCTTCATATTGAATCTTTTTCTGACATGAAACACATTTTAATTCTTTTCTTTTAAACATGTCTTTTAGCATATCTCCATTCTCCCCCTCATCTATCTATATTAATATACTCTCATAATAGTTAGAGCTTGTAAAAAAATGACACATCACAAAGTAAGGGATTCATATACTATGTACAAAAGGAGGCCTCAAAATTATGCGTGCTTTCATTATTATCACTCTAACATTTTTAAGTGTGATTAGCTGGGATGCATTTTTTAAAGATAAAAGTGACGAAAACAATACTACTAAATGAAAACTCTTCTTTTCTTACTTATTGGACAAACTTCTAAAAACTGCCCAATCCTGCAAAATCACTTAGGCTTTTCTACAAAAATATTTAAACATAACATTTTTTGTAGATTCCCTCCGGTTATTGTCGGTTTCCATCCGCATGCATTTTTTGAAAGTATGATATAATAATATAAATCTTGAAGGAAGGGATTTTGATATCATGATCGCTCGAAGGAGCATGTGGCATCGTATTGACGAATCATACACGTAGCGTATTTTTCAGCTCAGATACTTTAGTCTAGCGAAAAAAATACGAGAGTGGGGAAATTATGATTGCCCGAAGGATAATTTGGCAAAAAAAAGACTCTTCTTACACATAGCGTTTTGTTTAGGACTTAATTGTTACTAGCTAAACAAAACAAAGAAGAGCAGGATTGCTAAATGAAGAATCCTACTCCACGTTTTGTTTAGTCGTTTTAAGACTTAAACTAAAACGAAGGTAGGGAGAATTGATGGACGAGAGGATTATTCGTTATTTCTTCAGCGACATATAGCGTAGTTAGTTTTTTTCGTAAACTAACTGAAAGCTACATGTGAGCTCGTAGTTAGTTTACAACACAACAAGGACTACTAACTACGGAAAGAAGGAATAACGATGAGGAACATCCAAAGTCGACAAATTATTAAAGAAGTTTTTATGGTTTTAATCGGTTCATTTATTTTAGCAGCAGCGCTATATCACATTCACTTCCAAAACCACTTAACAGAAGGTGGCTTTGTAGGTATTGCACTATTTATCCAAAATTTTTATGATATTTCACCATCCATTTCAACTGTAGTAATGGATATCCCTATTATTTTACTATGTGCTTCATTTTTAGGTAGAAAAATGGTTGGCTACTCATTCCTAGGTTCGATTTCATTCGGAGTATTTTATTCTCTTATGGAAAATTATTCTCCATTTACGGTCGATTTATCAAATAATTTATTTATAGCTGCAGTAGTTGGCGGTGCGTTAGCTGGTATTGGACTCGGTTTTATATTGCGATTTGGCGGTGCAACCGGCGGAGACGATATTTTAACAATTATATTAAGTAAACGAACTCGTTTTACAATTGGGCAAATTTTCTTCGTCTTTGACGCGATTGTTCTTGCGCTTTCATTATATTATTTAAATTGGACAGAAATTGCTTTTACTATTCTTTCGATTGCCGTACAGGCAAAAACATTGGATTTAATTTATTATCCAAAAGCAGAAAAGAAACCAGTATCTATTCCAATGTCCAAAAAGCATGCAACAAATTAAAAAAGCGAAAGGCCTCGGCCTCTCGCTTTTTTTATGCTCTTTTTTCCTTCTCGACTATGTGGCGCACTTGATAAAATCTATTTGCAAATTCAGTAACGCTTCTTGTTAAACGATAGTTCACTGTAGACCCAATTGCCATTCCAATGACCGGAATACCTTGGAATAATTTACGACGAAGAGCATAAATCGAAAATGTTTTCAAAATTTGTTTTAACACAACTTCAGTAGAAGCTGGCTGTAATACCGCTTCGTCTCCTTCATAGAAGAATGAGTCTTCTTGCTCTAGCTCTTGCAGTAAATTGTACCATGCGTATTGCTGAAGCCTTCCTGGTAGTAATGATGCATGAAACACCTTTAACGCAAGCATCATTTCATACGGCTTGTTCACATCATGTCCAAATGATGTTGCAATAAGTTGAACAGCTTTCACATTTAACGCGATCATAACCGGAAAATCAGCTGTTAATAATAATAACCCCCCAGCACCCGTTGCTCCGCCTTGTACGAATGAATATAGGCGATGTCTTGCTGTTTGCTGCTCTGCTATGTATGTTAATTGATCAATAGATAACGCCTTCAAATCTTCAAGTTGCTCAATTGATTCATCAAATAATCTCGATGTTCCTAAAATGCGATTACGTGCATCTAACTGTGATTGTGAACTTTGAATAAGTGCATGCAAATGAAAGAGCCATCCATCTGCTTTCGTAAAGAAATCTTTTCGTTTTTTCTCAGGCAACTTCGCAATTGTAGTATGTACCCATTTATCAAACATTTTTTGAAAATCGGTCGCTTCTTGCTCAACTAATTGCGATTCCCATTCTTTTATATTGTCTAAAATGGCTTGTTCTCGCTTCGATCGCATCGCAACAACCACCTCGTTCGATTTTTTTCTATTGTAACATATTTCCGCTTGTTCTTTGCAAATATGCTTGTCTATCTTTATTCACATACCATTTTTTAGTGACATAAAATATTAGCAAAAAGGATGAGATGAATCACATGAATCTATCCAATATAAAAAAAGAATATAATGCAGTATTCAGCTTAGGACAAAACTGCTGGCCTGCTTGGGCTTTATATCAATTCGAATTATCACCATTTTTTGGTGTTATCGATTTTATGCTAAGCCCTTCATTAGAAAAAGTGAATTTATTATTACAAAATCGATTTGACCGTTTTTTACAGTTCGAAAACTTATCCTTCATCTCATTTTGGGATGATGCTGCGAAATTAAGACTACGTGACAGCCTATATGAAATCGACTCCTGTCACGACTTTAAAACAGATGTAAACACACCAACATCCTGGCCTTCTTATACAGAAATTAAGTTAAACTATGAGCATCGAATTAATCGTTTTCTAACTACAATCGAAACGGCAGAATCCACATTGTTTATTCGGACGGGAGGAACATACGAAGAAGCACGTTCCTTGGAACAAATTTTATCTCAAATAGTTAAACATACATTCTCTGTCCTATTACTCATTCCTGAAGATGTACCAACTATCGCCCAAGAAGATTGGGGATTACAAAACATTTGTGTTATAAAATGCCCTATTATGGATGTATATCAGTACAATGAAGCATTTTGGAATGACTTATTTGATGGAACCACGATTCGGCCAAACGCTTAAATACACGTCACCTTTTATCACACCCTGCCTTATAATCATCCTTATACAAAATAAATAAGGAGTGATTATATATGTATCCACGTGCAAAAGCTTTTGGCATTGCTATACATCACGGTCGCCTTCTCGTACAAGAATATCATACAGGCGATGAAACATATTACCGACCTCTTGGCGGATCAATTGAACTTGGTGAAAAATCAGCACATACTGTTATTCGCGAATTTCAAGAAGAGCTTCACACAGAAGTGGAAATCACCAATTATTTAGGCTGCTTAGAAAATATCTTTCATCTTGATGGAGAAATTGGTCATGAAATCATTCAGCTATATTCTTTACGCTTATTAGACACATCACTATATGAAATGGAAAAAATGAATATACAAGATGAGCAAACCGTATCGTATGCGAAATGGATTCCCATTACAGCTTTCATTCAGAAGGAAAAAGTGCTATATCCAGATGGAATTTTAAACTATATCCAAAAGAAAAAAGACGAAATCCTATAGGATCTCGTCTTTTTTTATATAGTATATTAACCAATATCTCCAAGACGTAATACGTCACGAGCAATCATAACTTCTTCGTCAGTTGGAATTACGATAATTTTTACTGGAGAGTGTGGGAAGCTAATGAATGCTTCTTCACCGAACACGTTATTGCGTTTTACGTCGAAGTATACGCCCATGTACTCAAGGCCTTCTAATACGCGCTCACGAATAATTGCACTGTTTTCACCTACACCAGCTGTAAAGATGATAGCGTCAACGCCTTTCATACGAGCTGTGTAAGAACCGATGTATTTATGGATACGGCTCACGAACACGTCAAGTGCTACTTTCGCACGGTGGTCGCCTTCTTCTTCTTTCGCAATGATGTCACGTAGGTCACTAGAGTAACCAGTAAGACCTAACATACCACTCTTCTTGTTTAATACGCTAACTACTTCTTCTACAGTTTGGCCTGTTTTTTCCATGATGTATGGAATTAACGCAGGGTCAATGTTACCAGAACGTGTACCCATTGTTACACCAGCAAGTGGAGTGAAGCCCATAGAAGTATCGATAGACTTACCGCCTTCTACTGCTGCGATACTTGCACCGTTACCTAAGTGACAAGAAAGTAGGCTTAAGCTTTCAATTGGACGACCTAATAATTCAGCCGCACGCTCAGTTACATATTTATGAGAAGTTCCGTGGAAACCGTATTTACGGATGCCAAATTTCTCATAGTACTCATATGGTAAGCTGTATAGGAATGCAGATTCCGGCATTGTTTGGTGGAATGCTGTATCGAATACTGCTACTGCTGGTACGTTTGGTAGTACTTCTTGGAATGCTTTAATACCAACAAGGTTTGCTGGGTTGTGAAGTGGTGCTAAATCGCTTAATTCTTCGATATCAGCTAATACTTCAGCATCAATTAAAACAGAATCAGCAAATTTTTCGCCGCCGTGTACAACACGGTGACCGATACCGCCAATCTCATCAAGAGATTTTACGATTCCGTTTTCAGTTAATTTCTTAAGAAGCATGTTAACTGCTACTGCATGATCTGGGATGTTTGTAATTTCTTTTTGTTTTTCGCCATTTACAGTAATTGTGAAGATACTATCTTCTAAACCGATACGTTCTACTAAACCTTTTGTTAATACTGTTTCACTTGGCATTTCAAATAATTGGAACTTTAACGAAGAGCTTCCTGCGTTAATCGCGATGATTTTTGACATCTAGTCTTTCGCCCCTTTTTCTCTTGGTAGTTGTGTGGATCATTCCACAAACCGCTCGATTTTATCTAATTAAATTCACTCATTATGAAAACGTTTCATCATTAGTAAATTTTATACTCACGATTTTAATTTAAACATCGTCCGACATATATTTCAAGTGAAAAAATTGTAACACCAAGAAAAAAAATATATTACAGATTTCAAAAAAATTCAGTTAAATCTTGTATATATTAAAAAACATTACATATCCTATAAAACTGTACTACATTAATTACTAACCCTGTTACATATATATCGTATTATTTATGTGTTGCAAACCAAGTATTCAATTGATCCATAATGTTCTCCATAGCCTTCATGTTAGAGAATTTAGGTAATTCCACTAGTAGTGCCTGTTTCGGCATTGTTACACCTTGGCCTTTCTTTTGGAGAACAAATATACTTTTTGCATTTTTCTCGTTTTTAAACATGGAAACAGGAAGCTGTAATAATCCTTGAATAAAGCATGTCTCTTTAATGAATGCATGTAGCTTTGGCGCTTGATCACTTTCAAAAATGAAGTTTGGTACTAAGAAGAATAAATACCCGCCTTCTTTCGTATGTTTCACACTTTGTTCAATAAATAAGTGATGTGCATATGACATTCCTTCATTTGCTTTTAATGTATATTCACTTGCAACAATTTCATTTGGATAATAACCAATTGGTAAATCTGAAACGACTGCATCAACTGGATCAATATAAAGTGGTGCTAGTCCATCTTGGTGGAAGAATTCGATTGCATGCTTTTGTAAATTTGCATTTACTAAAGCAAGTTTAATTAACACCTCATCCACTTCTACACCAAATCCACTCATTGTTAGTTCTTCTTTGGCGCTATTAAACAATGTAGTCATTAAGTTACCAGTTCCAATTGCAGGGTCTAAAACAGTAATTTCTTTTTGACCTTGCATAAATTTATGGAATAAGTAGCTCATGAACATTCCAACTGCATCTGGCGTCATTTCGTGATTCGCTTGTACGCCCTCTTTCATTCCTTTTAAAATGGCTAGCTGAAATGCTTTACGAATTTCTTCCCCTTTATATGTTTCTTCATTAAACGTACTATATTCACGATTCAACCTTTCAATTGTTGATTCGGATAATTCCTCTTGTAAAATCGCTCCTTCAAACAAGTTATCACCTGTTTCTACAAGCGCCTCTAAATATGTTACATCTAATTCTTTACGTAAAACTACCGTAGAAGAATCAAAAATAGAAAATAATGTTTCTACTGCCTGACTCACGTACATTCCTCCTTCTCTCTTTTACACATAACTTATATCATACCATAATCTAAATTTTTCCCAAAAGAAAAAGCGACCTCTTGCAAAGAGCTCCCCTTCAAGTTGTTTATGATGTAACGTCTTTTCTCATATATTGGTTCGGTTAACAATACATGAGAAAAGACGACCTCTTCTAAAGTAAAACTTTAATGAGAGGTCGTCTTCATTTACATTACTTCGCAGATTTAGCTGCTTCTAATGCTGCTTCATAGTTTGGATGGCTTGTACCTTCGCCTACGTATTCTGCGTAAACTACTTTGTCATTGCTATCTACTACGAATACTGCACGAGCAAGTAAACGAAGTTCTTTCATTACTAAGCCGTAAGCTTCACCGAATGAAAGGTCACGGTGATCAGAAAGTGTTACAACATTTTCTAAACCGTTTGCTGCACACCAGCGTTTTTGAGCGAATGGTAAATCAGCGCTAATTGTTAATACTTTCGCGTTTTCAATACCTGCTGCATCTTCGTTAAAACGACGAGTTTGTGCATCACATACACCTGTGTCGATTGAAGGTACAACACTAATTAATTTCACTTCACCTTTGTATGTTTCTAAACTTACTGGAGATAAGTCATTTGCTAATACTTGGAAGTTAGGCGCTTGATCGCCAACTTTAACTTCTGTTCCAACTAAAGTCATTGGGTTACCTTTAAAAGTTACATTTGCCACTTAAAAATCCTCCCTTATTTTAAACAAAATATGTACAATGTAAATGATAGTTTGTCCCTATCGATAATGCAAATAAAATCGCTTTATTTACAAAAAAATTAAAGAAGCTAATCCACTGATCAGCTTCTTTATTCGTTAAATTTGAAATTCAGGATCATCTTCTTTTCGTTTATCCATCATTTCTTTCACTTTATCAACAGCTTGTGGCGCTAATTCAATTATTTTATCGATGACGTGTGTTTGCTTATCTAAGTGTAATACTTTCACACCTTCTCCATTTATAACAAGAAAGGCAACAGGATTAATAGAAACGCCTCCACCACTTCCCCCGCCAAATGGATGACGGCCTGAATGTTCTACTTTACCAAATTCACTTCCACCAGCAGCAAATCCAAAACTGACTTTCGAAACTGTAAGAATTACACTTCCATCTGCCGCTTTAATTGGGTCACCAACAATTGTATTTACATCAGTCATTTGTTTTAAATGCTGCATTGCGGTTGTCATTAAACCTTGAATTGGATGGTCCATTCTATATCCCCCCTATGCTTGAACAGATTTTTCTGTCATACCAGATTTTTGCTTTCTCATAAACATGAGTAATTTTATCGCTGTTTTTACAGTACGGAATATACGAAAAGATGCTGTTAACTCGCATCTTGATGCAAATCCCTTTCCTTGAAAAACAGGAGTAATTTCAAATTCTGGTACGTCGACAATATGCATATATTGTCCTACAACTCCAGCAGCCATTCCTTTTGTCCCCCATGCATATCCAGTGACAATTCCAGTACTAGCCGCGTCGCCTGCTCCAATTTGCGTATGCCATTTCCAACCATTGATTTTCACTCTTTTGAGAAAATCTTTAACAATAGTATGAACGTCTTGAAGCTTTTTTATCAGTTCCCCTATACTATCGAGTTGTGCCATAATTTTATTATCTATTCCGCCGTCCTCTTCAGCTTTTTTAATTTTTTGTCCTGTCTTCTTCTGCTGTTTTTCAATTCTTTCCAATACATCAAACGTATATCGAATCATCCATATTTTCACTTGAAATAAACATTGTTTTTCCATTTCTGAATATAAAAACGTCACCTTAAGCGATATTTTCGATAATAGTATAAGCAAAATAAAAAGTAGAAGAATTATCATTCCAATTACGAGCCACTTCATTCGTACCATCCTTTCACTCCATACCCATTATCGACAAGTTTATTCATCATTAAACAGACTTTGATAAAATTGAATATAAAAATTTTTCTAAAAATAAAAAGGAATTTTGACAATTTATATCGAAATATACTATTTGAACATATCATCCAGAAACATACTCTGACGATATGTAGAACTAAGACTAGAAAATTTAACTGCAGTGGAGGGATACATAATGGCAAATCGTCGCAATTTATTTTTCTTTTATGGTGATGACAAAGTAACGCTCGTTGAAAAAATGAAGCCAGTATATCGTATTTTAGAGGAGAATGGATTTACCATATTAGATCATCCCAAAAATGCAAACGCTATCGTCAGCGTTGGAGATGATGGGACTTTCTTACAAGCCGTTCGTAAAACCGGCTTTAGAGAAGATTGCTTATACGCAGGTATTTCTACGAAAGATGAAATTTCTTTCTACTGCGATTTCCACATCGATCACGTTGATACAGCCCTTCAAGAAATTACAAAAAACGAAATTGAAGTGCGAAAATATCCAACAATTAAAGTAGATGTAGATCACGGTACATCTTTCCATTGTTTAAATGAATTCACATTACGCTCTAGTATCATTAAAACACTTGTCGTAGATGTACACGTCGACAATTTACATTTCGAAACCTTTAGAGGTGATGGATTAGTTATCTCCACACCAACAGGAAGTACCGCTTACAATAAATCATTACATGGTGCAGTTGTCGATCCACTTATCCCATGTTTCCAAGTAAGCGAACTAGCATCTTTAAATAACAACACATACCGTACACTCGGGTCACCATTCCTTTTAAATCACGAGCGTACGTTAACTTTAACACTTAAACCAGATGGAAATGATTATCCTGTTATCGGCATGGATAACGAAGCACTTAGCATTAAACAAGTGGAAAAAGCCGTTGTTCGTTTAAGCGATAAACAAATTAAAACTGTTAAATTAAAAAACAACTCTTTCTGGGAAAAAGTACAGAGAACATTTTTATAGTATTAAAATAACCGCAGAATTATGGGATCCCATAATTTTGCGGTCTTTTATTTCCCCCGATTGGTGTGGGCAGCCATCTCTTACTATGCAGTCGCCATTATTGTCAGCTTTTGTCGGTAAGTCGATATATTTTAATAATCGCTGATATATTTCAAGTTATGGTCGATATATTTCGAGTTGCGGTTGATATATTCCGAAAATCGCTGATATATTTTCACACGTCTTTTCTATAAACAATCTCCCCATCAATGACGGTCATTTCTGCCTGTACTTCTTTTATTTCTTCCGCCTCAATTTCAAAAACATTGCGGTCTAATATCGTAAAGTCTGCTTCATATCCTTTTGTAATTTGTCCTCGCTTTCCTTCTTTTCCAATTGCATACGCACTTCCTGTTGTAAATAAAGAAACAGCCTCATACACCGTTAATCTTTCTTCTGGGATATAACATACACCATCAATAAAACTTCTACGTGTAACAGCACTATATATACCTAAAAACGGATTCACTTGTTCAATTGGAGCATCAGAGCCTCCATTACAGTGTAATCCTGCGTCCAGTAACGTCTTCCAAGCATACGCATAACGAAGACGATGGTCTCCTAGTTTTTCAATCACTGATGGAAAATCCGATGAAACAAAGACTGGTTGAATATCAATAATAGCTGGCAAGTGTTTCATTCTTTCAATCAACTCTTCACGAGCTAGCTGACAATGAATAATACGGTCACGTAATCCTTCTGCTGGTGGATGTAATTCAAGCGCATCAATGACATATTCAAGCGATAAATCACCAATTGTATGAATCGCAACTGGCATATGTAAATCTCGTGCTTTTTTCACTAAACCTGCAAGCTCTTCACGTGAGAAAATGGCAACTCCATTTGTTCCCTTCGCATCTTCATACGGTTCACTTAATAAAGCTGTTCTTCCGCCAAAAGAGCCGTCAGAAAAAATTTTCATCGCACCAAATTCAATATAGTTCTCATTTTCATATTCTTTTCGTTCATTCGCTACTTCATGGTGAACGAGTAAATGCGCTTTAAACCGCATTTCTTTTATAACGTGTGAAAACGCATTGTACGTTTTTTGAAAGCCGCCATAATAATTTAAGTCTTCCGTATGTCCGCCAACGAGTCCGTATTGCCAGCAGTCTGAAATCGCTGTTTGCAGAGCACTTTGCAAATACACTCCATCTATTTCGGGCTGAACATGTTTAATTAACTCTTGTCCTTGCTCATATAAAAGTCCTGTTAAATTATTTGACGCATCACGGCCAATTTTCCCGCCCTTTGGATCTTGCGTCGCTTCTGTTATATTCGCTTCTTGCAATATGTATGAATTCACCCATGTCACGTGACGACAAACACGCTTTAATAAAATCGGATGTTCTTTAGAGATTTCATCTAAATCACGTACATGAACTTGTTTTGTATCTGTAAAATTATTTTCATTCCATCCTTCTCCGATAATCCAAGATCCTTTTGGCGCTTCTTCTACGCGCTTCTGAACAAGAGTAAGCACTTCTTTATAAGATGTACAATTTGATAAATCTAGACGAAGTAACCTCTCCCCATGCCCAATAAGATGCATATGGCTATCAACAAGACCTGGAATCATCGTTTTCCCTTTTAAATCGTACAACTTCACCGCAGAATATCGGTTCTCTAACACTTCTTTATTCCCCACATCAACAATGACGCCATCTTCGACGTAAACGGCTTCTACTTTTTCATTCTCTTCTCGCATTGTGTAAATGGTGCCGCCATACCAAATTTCTCCCATATGCCCATCCCCTTTTTCCTTTAGTCTACGAAATTAGTACGTATAAAAAAAGCACCATTTCGATTAAAAATGGTACTTTTCCAAAAATTAATTTTGTTCAGTAGGGTTCGTTGTAATTTGCCATTCAATGCTAAATTTATCTTTTAATTGTCCGTATGCTGGGCTCCAGAACGTTTCTTGAAGTGGCATAATAACTTCTCCACCTTCTTGTAACTTATCAAATACTTCTTTCGCTTTTTCTGCATTATTAATTTGAATTGCGATTGTTACTTGAGATCCGATTGCATGCCCTTGACCTGGGAATGTATCAGAAATCATAAGGTCCGTATTACCAACTTTTAAAGTAGCATGTAAAACGCGCTCTTTCGCTTCAGCTGGAATTGGGTATTCTGGATTTTCAGGCATGTCACCAAAAGTTTGCATTACTTCTACGTTTGCGTCTAACGCCTCTTTGTAAAACTGTACAGCTTCTTGCCCACTACCATCTAAAACTAAGTACGGATTAATACCTAAAATCATACGGACACCTCTTTTTTTAATTTACAAAATCGAACTTGTGTTCGTTTTTATAATATCATCGTTTTACATTTCATTCAACTATTTACTTCCCTATTTTCAAAATTATTTTGAAGGAAGCTCCATTTCTTGTTTTCTAAGTTCAATACGGCGAATTTTTCCGGAAATCGTTTTTGGTAGTTCATCTACAAATTCAATTTTGCGAGGGTATTTATATGGTGCAGTCAATTCTTTGACGTGTTGTTGGAGCACTGGAATTAATGTTTCTTCGTTCTTGTCTATATTCTCTCTTAATACGATAAATGCCTTCACGACACTTCCGCGAATTTCATCAGGGCTTGCAACAACCGCACATTCTCTTACGTAAGGATGTTTTACAAGCGCATCTTCTACTTCAAACGGGCCGATTGTATAGCCAGAGCTAATAATAATATCATCACCGCGCCCTTCAAACCAGAAATAGCCTTCTTCATCTTTTTTCGCTTTATCACCCGTAATATAATAATCACCACGGAATTGCATCGCTGTGCGCTCATCGTCTTTATAATATTGTTTAAAGAGTGCTGGTGTTTCAATGTGAACTGCAATATCACCAACTTCTCCTACCTGTACAGGAGTTCCTTCTTCATTTACGATATCAACATGGTTGCCTGGCGTCGGTTTTCCCATTGATCCTGGTCTAATGTCCATCCCTTTCATTATCCCAACGAGTAATGTGTTTTCCGTTTGCCCATAACCGTCTCTTACTGTAATATCGAAATACCTTTGGAACGTTTCAATGACTTCCCTGTTTAACGGCTCACCTGCCGATACAGCGCTATGTAACGCTTCTAAATTGTACTCACTTAAGTTTTCTACCTTTGCCATTAATCTATACTCAGTCGGTGTACAACAAAGTACATTCACCTTATTATCACCTAATAAATTTAAATACGTTTTTGGTTCAAACTTACCATTGTATACAAATCCTGTTGCACCTGAACCGAGAGTCGCTACAAACGGGCTCCAAATCCATTTTTGCCAACCTGGACTAGCCGTTGCCCATACAACATCTTCTTCTTCGATTCCGAGCCAGTTCGGGGCGCTTGTACGTAAATGAGCGTATGCCCAGGCATGCGTATGAACAACTCCTTTTGGATTCCCTGTCGTCCCTGACGTATAAGATAAAAAGACCATATCTTCTTTATCCGTCTTCGCCATTTCTAACGTATCACTTTCCGTTTCTAATGCTGTTTTTAAATTCGTCCATCCATCTACTGATCGCTCGCTCAGGACGAATTTTTGAAGAGATTCCACCGCTTCTACGCCGTCAAATTGTCCAATATACGGTTCGTAACTTACGATAGCCTTTACTTCTCCGTGCCCAATACGATACTCGATATCTTTTTTACGCAACATTTCTGAGCTTGGAATAACGACAAATCCTGCTTTAATCGCAGCAATATACGTCATGTAAGCTTCAATTAAGCGCGGCATCATAATAAGGAGCTTGTCCCCTTTTTGTAAGCCACTTTTTATAAAAGCGTTTCCAATTCTATTCGCACCTTGCATTAATTCAAAATATGTAATCTCTCGTCTATTCCCTTTATCATCTTGCCAAATTAAAGCAAGCTTCTCTTTATCACTCGTATATTTCTCTATTTCCGAAACTAAATTATAAGACGGCGGCGCTAACAATTCCTCTCTCTTCATATAACATCCTCCTTTATTTCTATGCCTCCCTTATATAATAAGGAATTTTCAGTAAATTTTGAACCCTCTTCTTTTGACAATTTTTTTATATTTATGTCGAATTGATGTATGAATGTATAGCGACGATGTTTTTAACATAACGATTCATCGGCAAATAACGACGAAAACGACAAAAAGAAAGAGCGGGAGAACCCGCTCTTTCTAAGCCATCGTATATGGGATTATTTTTGGTAACCGCCTAATTGTTGCTCAGCTAGTGAAACTAGACGTTTAGTAATTTCGCCACCAACAGATCCGTTAGCGCGAGATGTTGCATCAGCTCCAAGTTGAACACCAAACTCTTGAGCGATTTCGTATTTCATTTGATCTAATGCTGCTTGAGCACCAGATACTGCTAATTTATTTGTGCTTGCCATGTTGTATCACCTCCTTGTGAGTATAGAGTGTGATAAACAACATGACTTCATGCACATTTGAATGTGGTAATTTATGGGTTTAGAAAAGTTCTTCGAATTTTTCTTCTTCAGCCACTACTTCTACTGTTTGTAATACCATTGTTTCTTTGTTCGCTACAGCCTCTTCAATTAACGGCGCGAAATCGTACTTCGCTTCAAAACGATTTGCTTTCTCACGCTTCGGTTTCGTCGATGGACTTGCTGGTGTAAACACTGTACAGCAGTCTTCATATGGACGAATTGAAATATCATACGTTCCAATTTCTTTTGCAATTTTAATAATTTCTAATTTATCCATCGTAATAAGCGGGCGAATAACAGGATAGTTTGTCACTTCGTTAATCGTATGCATACTATCTAACGTTTGGCTCGCTACTTGTCCAAGACTTTCACCAGTCGTAATTGCAAGTGCATTACGCTCCTCTGCAATACGCTCTGTAATACGCATCATCATACGACGCATAACTGTCATAGAATAGCTAGATGGAATTTCTTTATTAATCGTTTTTTGCACTTCAGTAAATGGAACAAGGTGAAGTGTTACACGTTTACAGTATTTCGTTAACTCTTGTGCTAAATCGATTACTTTTTGTTTCGCGCGCTCGCTTGTGAAAGGTGGACTATGGAAGTGAACTGCTTCCACAGATACGCCGCGTTTCATCGTTAAGTAAGTTGCTACCGGGCTATCGATACCACCAGAAAGAAGTACCATTACTTTTCCGCCAACACCAACTGGTAAACCGCCAGCTCCCATGTGCTCACCACACATAATATAGCTGTAACCACTGCGAATTTCTATACGTACATTCACATCTGGATTATGAACATCTACTGTGATATCCTCTGTATTTTCTAAAATGTGCCCACCGATTTCTGGAAGTAACTCCATCGTCTTCATTGGGAAGCGCTTATCAGAGCGGTGCACTGTAATTTTAAATGTTTTCACATCACCTTTTACTTGTAAGAAAGCTGCTAATGCACCTTTTTTAATATCTTCTAATTCTGATGGTACTTTCATTGCTAAGTTAAACTTATGAATACCAAATACATCTTTCAATCTTTCAGAAATTGCTTCATGGTCTTCACCATTTAACTGAATGTACATACGATCATGTGTTGCATCAATTTTAATGTTTGGGAATTTTTTTAATTTGAATTTCACATTATCTTTTAACGTACTTACAAACTTAGAACGGTTCTTTCCTTTTGTCGTCATTTCTCCATAACGAACTAAAATATATTCATATGTCATCATATTTCTTTACCTCATCACTTCATATAATTTTGGCATCGTCTCTTTAACAATACCTTCAAATTGTTTTACTTCTTCCATCGTGTTGTCTGGTGCTAGACTAATGCGAATCGCACTTGTAGCTGCGGCGTGCGGTACTCCCATTGCCACTAGTACTCTGCTCACTTCATTTGCTTTTGAAGAACAAGCAGACTTCGTCGATACATATACACCATGCTCTTCTAAAGCATGAACGACTACTTCTGGTTTTAAACCGACAAATGATACATTTAAAATGTGCGGTGCCGCATATTCAAGTGATGTATTAATCGTTACAGTTTCCATCTCTTTAAAGAAACGGACCAGCTCTGTTTGTAAATTTTGCAAATGAACTATCTTTTCTTTCACTTGTTCCATCGTCATACGAAGTGCTTTCACCATCGCTACAATACCAGGTAAATTTTCTGTACCTGAACGATACTTGAGCTCTTGTTGACCACCTGATAAGATTGGATCTAATCTTACACCATCACGTACGTAAAGAAGACCTGTCCCCTTTACGCTATGAAATTTATGTCCAGATATTGAACAAAGGTCAATATGAGAAGCGTATAAATCAAGTGGTACTTTTCCTATCCCTTGTACATGGTCCACGTGGAATCTTATTTTCGGATAGTTCGTTAATAATGTTCCAATTTCAGCAACGGGCTGAATCGCTCCAGTCTCGTTGTTCACGTGAATAATTGACACAAGAATCGTATCTTCACGAAGTGCTCGTTTTAGATCTTCTACCGATACAACACCGTGCTCGTTAACCGGTAAATACGTTACATCAAAACCGAGATCTTCTAATTGTTTATATGCTTCAAACACAGACGCGTGTTCAATATTTGTTGTAATGATATGTTTGCCGCGCGAACGATTCCTCATCGCTATCCCTTTAATCGCAAGGTTATTCCCTTCCGTTCCACCTGATGTGAAAATAATTTCAGAAGGTTTAACGTGAAGGAGCTGTGCCGCAATCGTTCTCGATTGTGTTAATAGACGCTCTGCCTCTCCTCCAAGCGAGTGGATAGAAGAAGGATTACCAAAATATTTCCCTGCAACCGTTACGTACGATTGAAGCGCTTCTGGATATGGCTTCGTCGTCGCACTATTATCAAAATAGATCATCGTTCTTCCCCTTTCAGCGCTATCACATCATATAATCATATCACAAATACGTGTAATTACGCTAAGACTACTCAAAGGTTCCGTTTTTATATAAAAGTGTACATTTCCCCCGGCCATTTGCAGGCATACTGAGTGGTGAAGATTAATAATCAGTGGTGGATGAAACCCCATCACTTATGGTTTCACTTTATTTTGAAACGAACAACCTTACTGTATTCCGCTATTCATTATAGCAACATCGACTTCAAAATTACACAAAAAAACAAACCCTTTATTAAAGGGTTTGCTCATTGTCTACATATTCAGCTATTTTTTGAACAACACCAGGTTCAAGTTGCTCTAATATAGAAGCCGCTTGTTCTAAAGCTGCATCGTATTGATATTCACGGAATAATTTCTCCGCATAATTTAAGCTTTCTGCAAGATTCTCATCATGACTGCGGTATCGGTTACCGTATTGAATTAGTTTTTCAACTAAATAAGCTTGTCCAATTAATTCTTCTGTCATTTCAGATACACCATTCACAACTGTGTATGCTTCTTCTAAACTGCTATTTACAGTATTCATATTTAACGGCTTTACTTCTAATTGCTCATATACAGCCTGCATCGCCATTTGCCCTTTTTGTAAATCTTCCATAATACTCTCTGGAAGACCTGGTAAATTCGACTTTTGCATAAAACGTTTCGTCTCAAAAATTGTATTTCGCATTTCTTGTAACTTCTCACGTGCTTCAAATTCTTCTTTGCGCATCGTTTGCAGCATTTCTTTATATTCTGCATGAAGTACTTTTAAAGTTTCACATTGCTCATAAACCTCTTCTAGTTCCTCACGAATAATAGAGAATGCAATATCTTGTTCAGCAACGCGTATTTGTAACACTTCAAAACGTTTCATTAAAATATGCATTTGCTTTTCAATTACTTTTTGTGACTCAATATCTTTGTCTTGTAATTGATAACTTTGTTTTACAAGTTGTGTTTCTATTTTCGTTTCGATTGTTTCTGTACGAATTTCTTCTAAATCTTCATAAACAGACAGTGTTTTTTGCTCCACATAATGTTTCGCATGCACTTCTTGTTCAAGTTGATCATAAAAACTGTCTAAACGAGTTTTTAAGTTCTCTACTTTTTCTGCTGCTTCTGTTATATGAAGTTCCTGTATATCCATTAAACATGTGTGTAGTTGTGTCGTCATATCGCGGACTTCTTTAGGGATTTCCAAATACTCTAATACATAGCCTTGTCTTATCATATCATCATGACCTTGTAATAAATCTTCCAGCTGAACTGGTAATGTCGCTTGACACTCTACCAATAAATCCGGAATTTGATGAATAACGATTTCTAAACTTGCTAAACCTTCTTCTAAACTAATAACAATTTCTCTCGCTTTTAAATAATCACCATTATCTGTTGCCTCTTCAAAAGTTTTGAACTTCTCGGATTCAACATCTAACATCTCTTCAATTTTTTGCTCAGCTGCTCCATACATGTGTCGATGAGCAAGAACGCTCTTTTTCATACTACGATATGTATCACGTAACCCTTCAATTTCCGCGCTATTTTTCTCATGGCTTTCTAACAGTTGCTGTAATTCATTTAAAATGTCTGTAATACGATTATCAGCGTCATCTAAACCACTTATGGATTCTTTCATCGCATGCTTTGCTTTGCGGAAGGAGAATTGCGAGGCGAATTTTCGCGCTTGCCCTAAATCTTTTTCAGCTTTCGGAAGAGTTGTTGATACAATTTCATCCCACTCTTCACGCCATTTACCAAACAGCTCTTCTGTTTGACCTGTCATATTTAAATCTTTTACCCGCTTTAGTTCATCTGCCACAGGTTTATCTTTTATCTCTTGTTTCCACTGCTCCAGTGCTTCAATATCTTTATATGAACGATTTCTTATCACAAGCTCTATCATGAGCAGCACTAGAATAGAGCTTACTACAATGATAACGATCGTCAGGATAGAATCCATGCAAAAAAGCCTCCTAGTTATATCTCTTTTTTTGTCCGTTCCGTTTATGAAATGGAAGGCATTATGTATAAAAAGGGAATTCCCCTATATTTAACAACTAACAATGTTCTAATCATACCATGTAATGACGTGTTTTTGACCTAGTTTTTTTTAAAATTTCATGTTTCTTTACATGTGATTGTAATATTTCTTAATATTCCACTTATTCCATTATCCGTCCTCAAATGAATGCAATAAAGGTAAGACTTTTACGGGCAGTTAATGCAGGATAACGAGCTCTCTTTCATATGAGAGACTAAATAAATCTTTCGCATTAGTGGTGGTTCTACAGAAATCGCACGTACGTTACCTTGCATTACGGCTTACTGTAAAGCGGTTTCCGGAAGCAATGTTATACCAAGTCCAGCTCCTACCATCGCAATCATCGGTTCTGCATAAGATGTTTCAACCGCAATTATTGGTTTCGCGCCCATACATTGAAACACATTCATAATCATTTTCCTTACATCACATATTTCTGGGTATACAATTAGCTGTTCATTTTGCAACTCTTCCATTCGGATTACCTTTTTCACTCTATACGGATGATCATTTGAAACAGCACAAACGATTTTTTCTTCCCGCATTTCTTTTATATATGTAGCGCCTTCTACTACTGAATCGATGAACATCGCTTCAACTTTTCACTCTTTAAATAACTCTATTAATACTTTCATATGCTCAATTTTCCATTCTATTTCATATGTATCCTCTAATAAGTCTTTACACTTTGATATGTAATGAACCGCTAAAATCGGTAATATACCTACACAAATATAATTTCTGTACCGTCACTACATACAATTATGAGCGTTCCTTTTGAACTCCTTTATATGTCGATTGTTGCGGGAGGTATCGCTGTATTTTGCTGGAACACGGGAAATCGATATATTTCATCTATTAACGGCATATTATTTATGAATTTAGTTCCTGTACTTGCACTTATCGGTTCTATGTTTCAAAGTTATACCGTCGATAACATAGAAATTGCCAGCACCTCATTAACAATTATTGCGCTAGTATGCAACAATTTATGGCAAAGAAAACAACATATAAGAATCCCCACCTCAGTTCGTTAGGTGGGGATTTTTCACATATGAACAGCTCTTGGTAGTTCATAATACATACTCGCTTTATATAATGTTCGTTCCATCCATTGCTCAATTTCCTTCGTATACATTTCTAAGAAAAACGTCTCAGACGGAAATGAGTGTAGCACCTCTGATATATATTGCGGATATAAAAACGGCATATTCATCATGCCTTTTAATTGTGTCATAAACATTGTAAAAGATACCTTTTTAAATTCTTGATTCATTTGTCCTTGTTTAATGATTTGCTCTATATAATATCTTTCTCTAGAAAAATAAACGGTCATCACTTCACGAATTAATGTCGTATCAAGCGAAAGCTCTCTATAAAAAAAACGTGTCAGTTCTCTATTATCAAATTGATATCGTAAAATCCCGCGCACCATTTGCACCATCACATCTTTAGCCGATAAATATTCTCTCTGTTCAAATGACGTTTCAATTACGTGAATATATCCTTCTAAAAAATCAGTAATAAGCTGTTCTAATAACCCTTGCTTTCCAGCAAAATAATATGAAATATTCGCTACATTCACATCCGCTCGCTTTGCAATTTCTCGCACCGACGTTCCATCATAACCTTTCGTGTTAAACAACGATATTGCCGCATCAATTACTTTTTGTTTCGTCTGTTTCATGCGCTCACTTCCTCTCACTGAACAGCTATAGTTTAAATTTCTTGACTTTTAAGACAAATTCCTTTAATTTTCTATCGACAAAGTCATGTGAAATACATCGTATTTTGCTATCGTTTTACATATCTCGCTAAAAAGGGAGTTGTTTCCATGTTTACAAAAGAAAGTTATGCAGGATCTCGTGAAGAGCAATATGAGACAGTAATTAAACAACTGGATGCATTATTAACTGGCGAACCGAACGTAGTCGCAAACTTATCAAATGCGTCCGCACTATTAAATCAATTTTTAGATCGCGTTAATTGGGTTGGCTTTTATGTAACAGAAGGAAATCAGCTTGTTCTTGGACCATTCCAAGGGATGCCAGCTTGCGTGCGTATTCCGTTCGGACGTGGTGTTTGCGGCGTTGCAGCTGAAACAAAAACAACGCAACTTGTAGCAGATGTTCACCAATTCCCAGGACATATCGCTTGCGATAGTGCCTCTAATTCTGAAATCGTTGTACCGATTATGAAAGAAGGAAATATCATTGGTGTGCTTGATATTGATAGTCCTGAAAAAAATCGTTTCGATGAAGTAGATCAGCACTATTTAGAAAAGTTTGTGGAAACACTCCTAAAACATATTTAATAAAGAAAAGAGTGAGCTATCGATTACGTACGTAACGTACGAAACCGATAGCTCACTCTTTTCTTTATTGATTCACAGTAGATATTTTCTTTAATGCTTGCTCTAAATCAGAAACGATATCTTCCCATGATTCTAAACCGACAGATAGGCGTATTAAATTATCAAAAATACCCATTTCTTTTCTTAGTTCAGCCGGAATAGCTGCATGTGTCATCGTCGCTGGATGCTGAATTAACGTTTCTGTATCACCTAAACTTACGGCAATTGTAATAAAATGGAGGTCATTGATAAACGACTGTGTTTCCTCTTTCACGCCTTTAATTGAAAAAGAAATAACGCCCCCACCTCGTTTCATTTGCCGAGATGCTAATTCTCCCTCCGGATACCAAACACCTTCTACTGCTTCATGATTTTTCAAAAACGATACAATTTTTTCCGCATTATCACAATGACGATCCATTCTTACTGCTAATGTTTTTAATCCGCGTAACAATAACCACGCGTCAAACGGCGCCATAATACCGCCGATATCTTTTCGCATCGGACGGATTTTGTCAGCTAACGTTTTCGTTCTACAAATTGTTACACCCGCTACAACATCCCCGTGACCACCAATATATTTTGTCGCACTGTGAACGACGGCGTCACAACCAAGTTCAAGAGGTCTTTGTAAATAAGGTGAACAAAACGTATTATCAACAATAACAAGCAAGTCATTTCGCTTCGCTACCCCGATCACCTTTTCTAAATCAATTAATTTCATCGTTGGATTTATCGGTGTTTCAACGAAAATGAGCTTTGTATTTGGACGAATTTTATTTTCAATATCAGCCTCTGTTTCCATATCACAAAAAGAATGCGTAATCATAAATTTCTCTTCTAACACTTCTAAAAAACCGTACGTACACCCATATAATCCATTTGAACAAATAATATGATCTCCAGCCTTTAGAAAACCGATTAACGTTGCTGAAATGGCTGCCATACCTGAACCGAACGCCAGCGCTTCCTCTCCACCTTCTAAAACAGCCATACGTTCTTCAAATAATTTCACAGTTGGATTCCCAAGCCTTGAATAAATATAAGATGGATCTTCTCCCGCAAAACTCGCTTCTCCTTGCTGTGCTGTCTCAAACGTAAATGTAGACGTT
The DNA here is from genome assembly GCF_044909215.1 of Bacillus sp. RC252. Lineage (NCBI taxonomy): Bacteria > Bacillati > Bacillota > Bacilli > Caryophanales > Bacillaceae > Bacillus > Bacillus sp. RC252. The sequence continues at coordinate 228,885 of NZ_JBIYDV010000003.1, forward strand.
TGAAATAAAGGTGGTGTTAAACTTCCTTTATGTTCCTCTGATGTATAACCGTGATGAATTAACGCTGTCTCCATATGCTTCTTTTTCATAAAAACATCCCCCTTATGTCTTTATTTCCACATATCCACCAGGAAAAATCTGATGAACGTCTTTACTACATTTTATGTAAGCGTTTTATTTGTGTTTCTATCTTTTCTTTTATATTGTTTTAAATTCCTTCTTGTTAATTTCCAAAATTTATCTGCATAAAACAAAAAGGGAGTCTCTTGACGAAACTGTAAGTAAAAGATATAATAGCGTTTGTGTAAAATAAAAAGGCAGCCTTGTAATGTGAGTTTATCGTTTGTATTTTGTTCCTCTGCGGAGGTGTATCTCGTAACTCCCTGCTGCTGGAGCGAAGGTACATGAAAACAAAATACCCGTAAATATCGATTACGTCTGTTTTTATTTTACGAAAATAAAAACATTTTTAAAGGAGGAGTCAACTATGGCTCGTTATACAGGTCCAGCATGGAAACTGTCTCGTCGTCTTGGAATCTCTCTAAGCGGCACAGGAAAAGAATTAGAAAAACGCCCTTACGCACCAGGTCCTCACGGTCCTAACCAACGTAAGAAACTTTCAGAATACGGTTTACAATTACAAGAGAAACAAAAACTTCGTCACATGTACGGCATGACTGAGCGTCAATTCCGTCGCACATTTGACCAAGCAGGTAAAATGCCTGGTAAGCACGGCGAAAACTTCATGATCCTTCTTGAAGCTCGTCTTGACAACCTAGTTTACCGCATGGGCTTAGCTCGCACTCGTCGTGCAGCTCGCCAATTAGTAAACCACGGTCACATCACGGTTGATGGCGCTCGCGTAGATATCCCATCTTACCGCGTTAAACCTAACCAAACTATCAGCGTTCGCGAAAAATCTAACAGCCTTGTTGTTGTTAAAGAAGCGATCGAAGTTAACAACTTCGTACCAGAATACTTAACTTTCGATGCTGATAAGTTAGAAGCTACTTACACTCGTCACGCTGAGCGTTCTGAGTTAGCAGCTGAAATCAACGAAGCATTAATCGTAGAGTACTACTCTCGTTAATCTCGGTACTCTGCAAAGAGTATTATTAAAAGCCTTAGGAACCTTGTTTATCAAGGGGCCTGGGCTTTTTTTATTTATATAAATGTCGTATGTATAGTAAGATGCTTCAAGGAAGTTTTTTCATGAATTATGGATAATCGTCCTTACTTCTCTTTTATTCATTCCAACGATTGGATTCTCTTTAATACTAGCTCCGTTTATTGTGCAAAATTTTATAATCCATCTTCATTACATGCTGTTATACTTATCCCCCTAAACATATAATCATTTCGTTTTCAGACTACTCTTTTTTTCATTACTTCCAAATTATATCTCAATAGAAAAAGCTACCAAAGAAACTAAAACGTTCTCTCTGGTAGCTTTTATTTATATATTAAAATTATTTATTTTCCTCTTTTTGAACATATACATAAGCATCTTTCTGCTCTTTATGTACATCAACCTTCGTGCTCTCTGCAAGCTGACCAGCGTTTAGCAAAGAAAAAATAATGAGCGCTTCTAGTGACATTTTGTTTTACCACTCCTTTCTATTTGTTATACATTTATCATACCGCTTACATGTGATTTCCGTATGAACTCGAAAAGGAGATTACAACAAAAAGGTTACAGGAATACGAATGCACGCTATAATAACCAAAAAATAGGAGGAGTTTCATTTTGACAATAAACCAAATGGTTCAACTAGGCAGTTCGTGTATGCTGTTTATTACTTCAGCTTTGATTAGTTGGTATCAAGGGAGTAATTTAATAGACTATCCCGATGAATGGAAATATAGCGCTAAGTTTACGAATTATTTTAAAGGGTACGTTTCACATTATGACGACATTTATCAAATCGATTTCTTTATATATGCGGCAAAATTTTATCCCGTAGCATTTGTCGTTATGCTAATTAGCTTACTTTATATGCTCGTATTAATTCTTCATATTCTATTTAAAAGAAATCATGAGGCAATTTAAATGCATACATAAAAACCCCGAACGATAGACTTTTCAGCCTACCATTCGGGGTACTATTTGTTTTAAATTCTTTTCTGATTAGTAACGAATTAAGAAATATTTCTTCTTACCGCGGCGAATGATTGTGAATTTACCTTCGATGCGGTCGTTTTCTGTTACAACGTAGTCTAACGCTTGTGTACGCTCACCGTTTACGTAGATTGCACCGTTCGTTACATCCTCACGTGCTTGACGTTTAGATGGTGAAATTTTGCTTTCTACAAGTAAGTCGATTAATACTGTATCTTCTGCAGTACGTTCTACAGATGGTACGTCTTTGAATCCTTGCTCGATTTCGCTTGCAGTAAGTTCTGCTACAGAGCCACTGAATAATGCAGCTGAAATTTTAATTGCTTGCTCTAACGCTTCTTCGCCATGAACAAGTTTTGTCATTTCAGATCCTAATGATTTTTGTGCTGCACGTTTTTCTGGTGCTTCAGTTACTTGCTTCTCAAGCTCAAGAATTTCTTCATGAGATAAGAATGTGAAGTATTTTAAGTATTTAACTACATCGCGGTCATCTGTATTGATCCAGAATTGGTAGAACTCGTAAGGAGTTGTTTTCTCTGGGTCTAACCAAATTGCGCCGCCTTCTGTTTTACCAAACTTCGTACCATCAGATTTTGTAACTAGCGGAATTGTTAAACCGAATGCTTTCGCATCTTCTTCTGATTTACGGATTAATTCAAGACCAGCTGTAATGTTACCCCATTGGTCACTACCACCGATTTGTAGACGGCAATTATGGTTTTGGTATAAGTTTAAGAAGTCGTATGATTGTAAAATCATATAACTAAACTCAGTGAATGAAATACCAGTATCTAAACGAGATGCTACTGTATCTTTTGCTAACATATAGTTTAAACCGAAGTTTTTACCGATATCGCGTAAGAATGAAATTACATCTAAGTTACCAAGCCAATCATAGTTGTTAGCCATTGTTGCTGGGTTGTCCACGTTTTCAAACTCTAAGAAGTTTGAAAGTTGGTTTTTAATGCTTTCTGTGTAGTAAGCAACTGTATCTTTCGTATTTAATGTACGCTCTGCTTTTTTACCACTTGGGTCACCGATCATGCCAGTACCACCGCCAACAAGTGCAATTGGTTGGTGACCAGCTAATTGGAAACGACGTAACATTAATACTGGTAACATATGACCGATGTGTAAGCTATCCGCTGTCGGGTCGAAACCACAGTATAATTTAACGCTTTCTTTTTCTAATAATTGCTCAAGTCCCTCAGCATCTGTTTGCTGATTAATTAAACCGCGAAATTCAAGATCTTGTAAAATACCCATATCCTACATACTCTCCTTTAAGTTCATTACTGGCGTGAAGGTTGAAAACATAAAAAAATCGCCCCTTAAATAAGGGACGATTTTGATTATCGCGTTACCACCCTAGTTGCAGGCAAAAAAAGCCTACCACCTTATTTACATAACGGCTTAGCACCGTCTTTTCCCTTTTGAATACACTTCAATCGAAAAAAGATGCTCTAGGGGCGTAATTCGCGATCATCTATGTGCTGATTTCCACCGACCATCAGCTCTCTAAAACAGGGAAATGATCACTACTTCTCCCTTTCCACGCTCAATTATTCATATACTTTTCTTTATACCATCATTTATATAGGCGTGTCAAATAGAGGTATGAGTTCTTTCCCTACCAATCCTTTATAAAGTCGCAAGGAATATCGTAATAAGAGAAATAACTGGAACACCAACTAATAACGACACATGAAACACAACCGATAAATCATTCCCAATCGTCGCTTCCACAGGATCTTTCGCTGGAGAAGCAAGAAATCCAAGTAATCGCTCGAAGCGGCTTACCGTTTTTGGAAAATCCGGTATTTCTACATGATCGCTATCTAAATGCTGCTTTAATTTATATTCATTCTTAAAGGGATTTTCGTTCAATTTCATCCACCTCCAGCAATTGTTTTAATTTCTTTATCCCGTTATGAAGTCTCGACTTCACTGTTCCAACAGGAATATCCAGTACCTCTGCAATTTCTTTTTGCTGCATATCATGATAATAAGAAAGAATCAGGACCGCTCGCTGTTCTTCAGGAACTTTCAAAATTGCTTCTCTTACCGTAAGCCGGTCTTCGTGGGAAAACTCTACCTCTTGCATTGGTACTAAAAACGGTAAGAGCGAACGCCACTTTTTTCTTCTATTTAATTTATTAATCATAAGACGGTAACCGATTTGAAATAAATACGTTTTAATTTTTCCTTTTCGGGTTTCATACATATGTTTCTTACGCTCTAGAGTCAAAAACGTATCTTGAACGAGATCTATACTCAGTTGTTCATCACGATTAAATCGATACAAAAATGTATATAGCGCTGGTTTGATTAAAACATATAGTTTTTCTCCAGCTTGCTTATCTCCATTTTGGTACGCAAGCATGAGCTCCTCCTCAATCCCAATCTGCGCCATTTTTTTTGATCTCCTTTATTCCTTTTAACGTTAATGAAATACGGGAAATTAGATATGCACTTGCGACAATAATCCATACTTGTGATTGATTCGCAAAAAATTGAACATATGGGTTTTGAATCGTGAATCCAATTGAAACTAAAATATTTAATGCTTGCACACATATGCATGCATATACTGCAAGACAGACAGAAATAGTATCAAATACATTCCAGCGAAAATATACTTTTGTTTTTGTAAAATCAATTTTATTTCCATTTTTTCGTACAATATACTTCTTATCAAACGGAATAAGGATTGAAAAAATAACAATCATAATAATCCCAACTGTAATCATTGAAATTTTAAATCCAATTGGTATAGGTAATAATATACCACAAGAAAACACAACTATAATTCCAATTAAAGCAAAAGTCAGCATCAATTTATTAGACATAAAAAAGCCTCCCTCATCTATTCTTTCATAAATGTATACAGACGAGGAAGGCGCTTCGTTCAAATATTATTTTATTTTTTTTATGATTCTCGCAGGATTCCCGCCAACTACTACATTACCCGGCACATCTTTCGTTACAACAGCGCCAGATGCGATGACAGCATTATCTCCAATTGTTACGCCCGGATTAATAATCGCTCTTCCGCCAATCCATACGTTATCGCCAATTGTAACTGGTTTTCCGTACTCTGATCCGCTTATGCGCTCTACCGGATCAAGCGGATGCGTTGCTGTATAAATGTGAACACCTGGAGCTAACATACAGTTCACTCCGATTGTAACTGGGCATACGTCTAAAATCGTACAGTCAAAGTTTGCGTAAAAGTTTTCACCAACGTGAATGTTATAACCGTAATCACATCTAAAAGAAGATTCAAGATGAATGTTATCTCCAGTCGTTCCGAATAGTTCTTTTACGATTGCACTACGTTCTTCTAGCTTCACTTCTGGTGTTTCATTTAATTTTCTCGTTAATATACGAGCTTGCTCCCTCCCTTGAACTAAAACGGGATCAGCCGGTATGTACATTTCCCCTTGTATCATCTTTTCTTTTTCTGTTTTCATTTCCTTCTCCCCTTCCAACACGTATATATAAGTTTATAATAACATAAAAAAGAAGGGTCTGAACGTATTCATTCAGACCCTTCCTCTTTTAATCTTCCATCGTCGATAAATCGCCTGTTGGTAAGTTTAATTCCCACGCTTTTAATACGCGGCGCATAATTTTACCACTTCTCGTTTTCGGTAATTTATCTCTAAATTCAATTTGTCTTGGCGCTGCATGAGCTGCTAGGCCTTTTTTCACAAATTGACGAATCTCTTCTTTTAATTCATCAGATGGTTCGTACCCCACGCGAAGCGCGATAAATGCTTTAATGATTTCCCCGCGTACTGGATCAGGAATACCAATTACACCAGCTTCTGCTACAGCAGCATGCTCGATTAATTTACTTTCTACTTCAAACGGACCAACACGCTCACCTGACGTCATAATTACATCGTCAATACGTCCTTGGAACCAGAAGTATCCATCTTCATCCATATAAGCAGAGTCACCTGATACGTACCAATCTCCCGGCATGAAGTAAGACTCATATTTTTGCGGGTTATTCCAAACCGCACGCATCATAGATGGCCAACCTTTACCAATTGCTAAGTTCCCCATTGTGTATGGAGGCACTTCATTTCCTTCATTATCAACAATCGCTGCTTTCACACCTGGAATTGGTTTCCCCATTGAACCTGGACGGATTTCCATACAAGGATAGTTACAAATAACTTGTCCACCTGTTTCTGTCATCCACCACGTATCATGAATACGAAGTCCAAATGCGCTCATACCCCAGCGAATTACTTCTGGATTTAATGGCTCACCAACACTTAATACGTGACGCACTTGTGATAAATCATATTTTTTAATTGCGTCTTGTCCAGCTCCCATTAACATACGGAACGCTGTCGGTGCACTATACCAAACTGTTACACCGTAATCTTGCAGTGCTTCATACCATGCCTCTGGACTAAATCTCCCGCCTAAAATAACATTTGATGCTCCCACTAACCACGGTGCAAAAATACCGTAAGCTGTTCCAGTTACCCAGCCTGGGTCAGCTGTACACCAATATACATCATCTTCTTTTAAATCTAATACCCATTTCGCTGTTTGGTAGTGCTGAACCATTGCGTTTTGAGCATGAAGGACACCTTTTGGCTTACCAGTAGAACCAGATGTGTAATGTAGAATTAAACCGTCTTCACGGCCTAACCACTCGATATGTAATTCTTTTGAAGCTTGTTCAAATAAAGGATTGAACGCTACAGTTTTACCGCCTTCTTCTGCATTGCCTCCAACAAGGAAGACTGTTTTTAAAGCAGGTAAATCATTTAATGGTATGCGCTCTAACAATTCAGGAGTTGTAATTAACACCTTCGCTTCGCTATCTTCTAAACGATCGCGAACTGCGCCTTCCATAAATGCTTCAAATAATGGTCCAACAATTGCCCCTAATTTCACTGCACCAAGAAGCGCGAAATATAATTCTGGGGAACGCGGCATAAAAATAAAAACGCGATCGCCTTTCTCAACATCGCCATAGTTTTTCAGGACATTTCCTGCTTTATTAGAAAAATCCTTCATTTCCTTAAATGTATATTTCTCTTTTCGCGATCCATCTTGATAATAAAGTGCCACTTTATTCTTTCGATCGGATTTCGCATGCTTATCAATTGCCTCATACGCCATATTCACTCGGCCTGTTTCATTCCAAGTAAAATTTTTATTAACCTCTTCCCAGTTAAAATTCGCGTATGCCTCTTCATAATTCGGCAAATTATTTTCTCCTTTAATGACAGGAAGCGTTTCCACTTTCATACTTTACATCCCCCTCCTATGTATTCTATTATCTATTATAATGATATTATTTAAAATTTTCAGTATATTTGTTGATTTTTAGACAAATTTTTAATGACAAAATTCGATTCACATCGCATATATTATAAAGTACGATATTAATAGATTCACAAACCCTCAAGGTGGTGAGCAATAAATTGATTCATAAAAAAATATATAATGCCAGAAACTTAAAAACAGCGAAAGGCACTTTAATTATTGAAGGTCCTGTCTCTACACATAATCTTGAAATGTATGAATTTCATCCAGACTTAATTGCGTTTCGTCCTGCCGAGCAGCAATATAAAGCAATTGTCGAAATTTCTAAGTTACCAGAAGCTCGTCTCATTATTGCTAGACATGACCAAACGATTGTTGGATATGTTACATACTTGTATCCTGATCCGCTCGAGCGATGGTCAGAAGGAAAGATTGAAAACTTAATTGAGCTTGGGGCGATTGAAGTTGTCCCAGCCTTTCGCGGTTGCTCTGTCGGAAAAAATTTATTAGAAGTTTCAATGATGGACGATCATATGGAAGATTACATTATATTAACGACTGAATATTATTGGCACTGGGATTTAAAACAAACAGGCTTAAATGTTTGGGAATACCGAAAAGTAATGGAAAAAATGATGAATGCTGGTGGTTTACAATGGATGGCTACAGATGATCCTGAAATTTGTTCACATCCTGCCAACTGTTTAATGGTCCGCATCGGTAAACGTGTTGATACGGATTCCATTCAAGCATTTGATCGTCTACGTTTTCACAATCGTTTTATGTATTAATAAAGGGGGCAACTGGAATGATTGTAGAAGAAATTATGAATCAAGATGTAGTGACACTGCATCCAAACGATACAATTGAAACAGCAATCCGAACAATACGTACGAAAGGCATTCGGCACATTCCAATTGTCGATCAAAATAATCATGTCGTAGGCATTATTTCTGATCGGGATGTAAGAGATGCAAGTCCATCAATTCTTGATGAACAAGTTTCACTCGATATGCTACAGCAACCGCTCGAACTTATTATGAAACACCCTGTCATGACTTGCCATCCTCTTGATTTCGTTGAGGAAATTGCTACTTTATTTTTTGAAAATAAAATTGGCTGCCTCCCTGTCACAAAGGCTGGAAAGTTAGTAGGAATTATTTCCGAATCTACAGTGCTACACACATTAGTGAAATTAACAGGAGCACATCAGCCTAGTTCACAAATTGAAATTCAAGTGAAAAATGAACCTGGTATTCTCGGAAAAGTAGTTGCTATTTTTAGCAATTTACAAATTAATATTGTGAGCGTTCTCGTCTATCCAGCAAAAGATGAGAATGATAAAGTACTCGTTTTCCGCATTCAAACGATGAATCCTCTAAAAGTGATTGATGCACTCGAAGCAGAGGGCTACCGCGTATTATGGCCAAACATAATGGGGATGCAAGCATGAGCAGCGCCTTCATTTATTCGGATGACTTTCGGGGCTATTCTTTTAGCCCTGATCACCCTTTTAACCAACTGCGCGTCACACTCACGTATGATTTATTACAAAAGAGCGGTTTTATCTCTCCCTCTCAAGTCATCGCGCCACGGATGGCTACAGATGAAGAGATTGCCTACGTTCATACAGAGGAGTACATAAATGCGGTAAAACGTGCTGGAGAAGGTAAGTTAGAAAAATCAATTGCTATGACATACGGACTCGGAACAGAAGATACACCGATGTTTCCCAATATGCACGAAGCAAGTGCATTACTCGTTGGCGGAACATTAACAGCTGTCGATGCTGTTATTTCCGGAAAAGTAAAGCACGCCCTCAATTTAGGCGGCGGCTTACATCATGGCTTCCGTGGTAAAGCATCTGGCTTTTGTATTTATAACGATAGCTCTATCGCAATGAAATATATTCAGAAGAAATACGGTTTACGCGTTTTATATATTGATACAGATGCTCATCACGGTGACGGGGTACAATGGTCTTTTTACGACGATCCTAACGTATGCACCATTTCATTACACGAAACTGGGCGTTATTTATTTCCTGGAACTGGCGCAGTAAATGAACGTGGACAAGGAAATGGATATAATTATTCTTTTAACGTTCCACTCGACGCTTTTACAGAAGACGAATCGTTTTTAGATTCATATCGAACAGTTGTAAAAGAAGTGGCAGCATACTTTAAACCGGATATTATTTTAACGCAAAATGGTGCTGATGCACATTATTACGATCCACTTACACACCTTTGCGCAACGATGAACATTTACCGTGAAATACCGAAGCTCGCTCGTGAAATCGCTAATGAATATTGCGACGGTCGCTGGATTGCTGTCGGCGGTGGTGGCTATGATCACTGGCGCGTCGTACCAAGAGCTTGGGCACTCATTTGGCTCGAAATGAACAACATCCAAAACATCTCAGGTTATCTCCCTCCAGAATGGATTGACGCTTGGAAAGGACAAGCAGAAACCGACCTTCCCCTTACATGGGAAGATCCAGACAACATGTATCAACCTATCCCTAGAAAACCAGAAATCGAAGAAAAAAATGCATTAACTGTAGCGAAATCCCTTGAAATTATTCGGAATAATATGACAAAATCTTTGTACTAAACGAAAAGGAGGCTCGTTTTTAAATAGCCTCCTTTTATTTATTGTCGGTTTCTGTCGGTAAGTCGATATATTTTAAAAAGCGCTGATATATTTTTATGTACTAATGGACTGGCCCAACTCTTATAAAAAAAGGTAGTGACACTATGTGGAAACAACAAATAATCAATACAAAGCGCGGCACATTCGAAATTTTCACTAAAGGCAATGGCGAACCGCTTTGTATTACACATCACTATTCACAATTTAATGAAACTGGCGATTACTTTGCGGATGTTTTCACTTCTACGCATCGTGTATTCCTCATTAATTTACGTGATGCTGGTAATTCTGAAAAAGCCAATTCAGAAAAAGAATTAACCATGATTGAAACAATCCACGACTTAGAAGCGATACGAGAAGCTTTACAACTTCCAACATGGCATTTCGCTGGCCATTCAACAGGTGGTATGCTTGGTCTTTTATATGCCATTGCATATCCAAATGCCTTACAATCATTAGTCGTGGCTGGAGCTGCAGCAAGCGACTATACGAAAACACCATTTTGTATTTATCATCCAAAACATCCACAGTTTCATTATATGCAAGAACTCATCGAAAACTTGAAAAGCCCTCATCTTACAAATGCAGAACGAAAAGAATTATCTACTAAGAGAACCCAATTATCATTGTTTAAACCTGAAAACTACAACTCTTATTTTTGTAAACCAATCCAAAAAACAATGTCCGCTAGCCGGATGAATGCTTTCTCTTGTGAATATCCGTTATTTGATTTAAGAAAGTACTTACCTTCTATCCACACAAAGACGCTTATTATTTGCGGAAGACATGATGTGCAGTGCCCGATTCAATATTCTATCGAGATGCATAAGGGTATACGTAATTCTATCTTCATTCCATTTGAGGAGAGTAACCATTACCCTTTTTTAGAAGAAGCTGCTCAGTTTACTTCTACTACTCAAATATTTTATAAATCGTTACACTAGTACCGCTATTATTAAGGAAAGCTCACAGTCTCTATAAGACTATGAGCTTTTTTCAAAAGAAATATTTCACACTAAAAACAAATAAAAGAACGCAAGAAATAACAACTAAACCCACATCAAGTAATACTGCCTTTTTATCTCCTTCTTTTATACTCATCATAAAATTAGAAATTATTTTAATTCCAAAAAAGACCATCATAAATAACCCACCGAAATGATCATTTGTAGAATCTTCATCATAAAACATTTGTATTGCACCGATAATTAATAAAATAAGTACGATATTAGTTCCAATCTTTACAGCCTTGTTTAATTTATTATCCTTTAATTCAGCCCCCAAAATCTAGCACTCCCTCTCAAACTATCGTGCGTGTTGGCACAGATCTTTTATTCCCTTTTAAATTTTAACATAAATTACCTTATATATCCTTTTCCTTACAGTCATAGGCATTCCGACAATAATGATACTCCCTTCATTACAACATGCTCGCGCTCATAACTTTGCAGAAATAGAAAAGATTTTGTTAGAAGGACGTAAGTAAAAAGCTAATTTTTGCCTTCCTCCCCCACCCTATGCTACATTTAACCCGTTACATCAATATTAATAGGGTGGGAATAAACATGAACAAACCTAAAATTGGGATGATTGGACTTGGAAGTATCGCACAAAAAGCCTATCTTCCAACACTTACAAAAGAAACAGATTGGAATTTTGTAGGGGCCTTTACACCTAACCCCGAGAAAAGAAAACAAATTTGCCAACAATATCGTATTCAAGACTTTCATTCTATGGAAACACTAGCTTCTGAATGTGATGCCATCTTCGTTCATAGTTCAACTGCTACACATTATGAAATCGTTTCTGAACTTCTGAAAAAAGGAATCGACGTTTATGTTGATAAGCCGCTAGCAGCTACAGTAGAGCAAGCTGAGAAACTAGTCGAGTTGAGCGAGAAGTATAACCGAAAGTTAATGGTAGGATTTAATCGCCGATTCGTTCCTATGTACGTTGCTGCCAAAGAGCAAGCTAATGATATTTCATGGATTCGAATTGAAAAGCACCGCACAAATAAAGTGGGGCCATATACGTATGACTTTACTATGTTAGATGATTACTTACATATTGTAGATACTGCTCGCTGGTTAGCTAACGATGACCTTAACATCGTTCATAATATGATGCAAATCAATGAAAAGAACGAACTTCTTTACGGACATCATACATATACAACTGCAAATGGACTTTTACTTTCTACGGCGATGCACCGCCATGCAGGTACAAATTTAGAACAAATTGAACTTGTAACGGCAGGTAAAATCATTCGCGTAAAAAATATGAACACATTTGAAATTGAGCAAGAAAACTCCGTTTCACAAAGTGGTTCACCATCATGGGAGACAACGTTAAAGCAGCGCGGATTTGAAGATGCTGTTCATCATTTTATCCAATGTGTACAAGGTGATACACAGCCTATTGTAGATGGATTAGAAGGATTAAAATCTCAACAAATGCTCCAATCTCTACTGCAAGCTGTAAGCAAAAATTAAAACGGATACATTTTTCAGAATTTACTTTCATTCCCATTTCCTCTTTATTTCTATCACAAATTTCTATAGAATATGTTGATAGGAATTATAAATTTCATATTGAATCGTGGAAAGGATGGGATTAACACATGTGGAACGAGTTTAAAAAATTCGCATTCAAAGGGAATGTAATCGATTTAGCTGTCGGGGTTGTAATCGGTGCTGCATTCGGTAAAATCGTTAGTTCTTTAGTAAAAGATATCATCACACCATTACTTGGTATGGTACTGGGCGGCGTTAACTTTACAGATTTAAAACTTACATTCGGTAAATCATCTATTATGTATGGTAACTTCATCCAAACTATTTTTGATTTCTTAATTATTGCAGCTGCTATCTTTATGTTTGTTAAAGTTTTCAACAAACTAACATCTAAAAGAGAAGAAGAAGAAAAGAAAGAAGAACTTCCAGAACCAACAAAAGAAGAAGAAATTCTTGGCGAAATTCGCGACTTACTAAAACAACAAAACTCTTCTAAAGATAGAGCATAATTGAACGGATAAAAAGGCATGCACCCTCGGGACATGCCTTTTCTATATGCTATAACGTTTCTGAATTCATATGAATAAATAAAATAATACCAGCAACCATAAGTACCATAATACTACCTGCAAATAGTGTAATACCCATAAACATTAAACTTGTGCTCATGTCCACTGATACACTTTCAATAAAAATAGAAATTACATACGTGATAAGGGCGATTCCTGCAAGAATACTTCCTGGAACAAATCGCTTTAAGCCATTTTGTTTTAACGTCATATATGCAAAAATAGCGGTCATGCAAAGCGTAATTATCCAAAGAACGATCATCTCTTCTCCCCCCTCACAAGCCTTTTCTTTCTATTATACATGACATTGCCCTATAATAGTTAAATTTGCACTTGTGTGACATATAACAAGGAATAATCCAAACTGTAGCGAATGTCTTATGAAGAATCCAAAATACATTATCATTATCAAAGTAACGTATTTACAATACCCGCTTCACTTATCGCGAGTATTGTTTATAAAATAAAACATTCAGCATAAGGAGACTGATCTCATGTGTATGCTGTAAAATTATTATTTGAATCTGTCCATTCAGGTAAACCTAATCCTAGTAAAATTGATGAACATTATGAAGAGAATCACGATACACTTTTTGAAGAAAGTATCATTCTCGTTAAGGCGAACAGTTTAGAGGAAGCTCATGAGCTAGGTGAAAAGATAGCTCTACAGTCTGAAGATACGTACGATAATATGTACGGTGAGCAAGTAACATGGACGTTTAGAAAAGTGTTGCATGTTTTCGAATTAGATGACACACCATTTGAGACAGGAAAAGAATTATATGCACGCTTTTTACATGTTAAGAAAACTGAAAGTGTAGATACAGTAGTTAAACACCATTATCCTGAATATGAATAAAAGCTCACAGCTATCGCTGTGAGCTCTCTTATTCTTACTTCGTTGAATCTCTAAATTGGATACGGTGAGGTAAGATAACTGAGTGATCTTCTACTTTTTCTTTGTTCATATATTTCGTTAGTAAACGCATTGCTACTGCACCAATATCATACATTGGTTGTACAACTGTCGAAAGTTGCGGACGAACCATTAATGCAAGACGTGTGTTGTCAAAACCAAGCACTTCGATATCCGTTGGTACGTTTAATCCTGCGTCTTGTGCTGCGTGGATTACACCTAGTGCCATTTCATCAGAAGATACGAAGATTGCTGTTGGTTTTTCATCCATGCCCCAAAGTCTTTCAAACGCTTCTATACCTGAATCATATGTGTAATCTCCATCAATTATAAGATTTTCATCATATGAAATACCTGCTTCTTCTAAAGCTTTTTTATAACCTTGTAACTTCTTCGCGCTTCCTGCTTTATTAATGAAAGGACCAGAGACGAAACCGATACGTTTATGTCCTTGCTCAATAAAATGCTTCATTGCATCGTAAGCTGCTTGTGTATAATCAATATTTACTGATGACGTTTCATTTTGTTCATCAAATGACGCTGCTAATACAATTGGTACTGGAGATTTTTTGAACTCTTCAACGTGAATATCTGTAATGTCTTCACCCATGAAAACAATCCCGTCCACTTGTTTCCCAAGCATCGTATTTAATAAGTGGAACTCTTTCTCTTTGTTCTGGTCAGAGTTACTTAAAATGATGTTATATTTGTACATTGTTGCGATATCTTCAATTCCACGAGCAAGTTCTGCATAAAACGTATTTGAGATATCAGGAATAATAACACCCACTGTAGTTGTCTTCTTACTTGCTAGTCCACGTGCTACCGCATTCGGGCGGTATCCTAAACGATCAATTGCTTCTAATACTTTCTTTCTTGTTGTAGGCTTTACATTTGGGTTACCATTCACAACGCGTGATACGGTAGCCATTGAAACATTTGCTTCACGCGCTACATCATAGATTGTTACGTTCATCTCTTCGCACACTCCTTCTATTTATGTTATCTATTTTTATGTATCGGTTCACTTGAATGAAAAAAAGACATCAACTCTATTTGCAGATGCCAACAATCGTCCCGAGTTCTTCCTTTTACTAATGATACGCTAAAAACACAGGGTCATACAATATTTTCCCGCAAAAGTTTCGAAAAAATTCGCTTCTTTTCTCGTATTTTCGTATTTTTTATGCAAAAAAGGTCAATTTTTGTAAAAAAGCTATGTAACAAGGGCTACATAGACTAAGAAATCTTTTTATAATTTACTTCCGAATGCTTTTAATTCTTTCATAAACTCATTGAATTCTGGAATGTCCATTTGCTGCGCTGCATTTGATAATGCAACTGCTGGGTCTGGATGTACTTCAGCCATAATAGCAAAAGCACCAATTGCCATAGCCGCTTTTGCAAACGGTAAGAGAAGGTCACGTCGCCCTGTAGAATGCGTTACATCGACAACAACAGGTAAATGTGTTTCTTTCTTTTAAATTGGCACAGCGGAAATATCAAGCGTATTACGCGTTGCTGTTTCATATGTGCGAATACCACGCTCACATAAAATGATATTACCATTCCCCTCTGCCATACTATATTCTGCTGCATTAATAAATCCTTCAATTGTTGCTGATAAACCACGCTTTAATAATATTGGTTTATTTACAGCACCAGCTGCCTTTAACAGTTCAAATTTTTGCATATTGCGAGCGCCAATTTGAATAACATCAACATAATCTGACACTTTAAAGAAGGCACTGAAAGAGTCTATTTCATAAGAAAAAAGAGGTCATTCCCTACTATGTACAGGTAATGACCTCCTTTCTTCTTTCAACATCTTTAGGAAATTCGAAATGTTTTTCTCGAAGTATTCACTTTTTCAGTAGCCTCAGCTTAAAAACTGTCTTTTTTTATTATAGGAAAGAAACAAACGGTTTATCGCTGTTCTTCTCTTTTATAATAACAGCCTCGATTTTATTCTCGGACTTTATTTGTAATTGAACTTTAGCATCTTTAGGAAATTGTTCTAACATACTTTGAGCAGCCGTTTGAGAGAGTGCCATTAATTCTGACTTACCGTTATATTTAACGACAATATCCATCTTTAATTTATCCATCTTGTTTTGCTTATAAGAAATCTTAGCATTAACAGGGATATAATCTCCTGGAGAAAATGCCTTCATTGCTTCAGAAAATTTCTTTAGCTTATCATTATCTTCTCCATGTGCCCCCCCAAATTCTTGAGAAGGATACGAATACGACTTTTCATCAATAGTATCCCAATTTCCAAGATTAGTCTCGTTCTTTTGAACAGTAGCGCTTGAAATATAAGTACCATTCTTTAAAGAACTTGTACTTTCTTGCTTGAATATAGCAAATGTAATTGGAGATTTGTTATATTTATCGTTTTTATTAATAGCTTCTATAAGCCCCTTAGCGACTTCAGTACCTTTAGAAATAGCTTCCTCATTAGATACACTTGAAGACATAGATAAACCAATAACAACACCAGATAAGCTTAGTTCATTTGAATTTTGTTTGCCGAAGTAGTCCTGTTCTATAATATTAGTCAAAACTGGTACTTCTTGTTTCGTAACTAATTCATCAATTGTTTTCTCTGGAATATATTGATTTAATTGTAATACGTAATTTTCTGTATCGAATTGTTTTGAAGCAATATCCATTAAACCATTTTCATATTCTGCTAAATCTAGTTTAGAATTAGTTTTAACATTAACTGTATTAATTACCTTTTGTTCTTTTAAAGGAATAACAGTTCTATAGTAATCCTTAGAAACAGCAGTTCTTGGAATCATACTTTTTTCTTTCGTATCTTTCTGTACAACTTCATCCTTCTTCTCAATAGTATTATTGCTGCAAGCCCCCAGTAATAAACTTAAGCTTGCGATGCATAATGCCATTTTCTTCATTGCTTAAAACCCACTTTCAAAAGTCAATTTACTTAGTTTTAAAGTATCTCTAGTGTACCACTAAATATATTGCAACAAAATAAAAAAGAAGCAAGCCCTTCGCTTGCCTCTCCCTATTTTACATTCTCTTCTAAAGCTTCTTTTTTAATATTCCAGTGCGATGTATGCCATACTACCATTCCATCTTTTATGTATAACACTTGCGGAGATTCATGCTTAATGCTGTACTGCTCTGCAACATGGTTCGAAACATCTCTCGCCTCTTGTACGTATAAGTAATATGCTGGCACTTCTCTTTCTTCACCGCAATACGCTTGAAACTCAGTATATGCACCGTGACTAATTGGGCATGTCGTACTATGCTTAAAAAGAACGTAGGGCTCGTTCTTTTCTACTAACGCTTCAAGTTCTTCAGTCGTTTCAATCTTCATCATACTCATCGTTACTCACCTCTCATGCGAAGTCTAGAGCGCTTCTCTCTCTTTTCAGCCTTCTGCTCAGCTCTCTCAAGTTTACGCTCTTCTTTTTCAACCCTTTTCTCTTGTCTCGTAGTACGGTAATGGTTGTATACTTCAATTGCTGCACTGCTCCATTGCACAACTTGTGCTACTTTATCTGCATTATTTTCAATTTCGTCCGTAACAGACTCTGATACATTGCGAAGCTTCGTATTTAAAGAGTGGATCGTCGTTCCGATTCCATCCACACCTTCTACTACTTTATTTAGCGACTGTGACTTCTGTTGAATATCATCAGCTAACGCATTTGTCTTATGTAATAATTGCTCCGTCTCTACGCTTATTCCTTGCATTTGCTTTTCTAAACCTTCTAACGTGCTCGCAACGTTTTCTAACGTCTTCTGAACCGATAACAACGTTCTGCATACATACACTACTAATACTGCGAAAGCAACCGCGATAATAGCCGCACTTACATATAGAAGAACTTGCATTTCATCACTTCCTTTATCTTTTTCATACTTTCTCCCATTATACAATCATTTTCCGTTTCATTCTAATCCCTATCTTTTCATTAGAATTTTCATACTTATTCGTTAACTTTAACATAAATGATTCAACAAATTCCACTAAGTAGGTTACAATAGGAGAGGATACATAATTAGTAGGGAGGCTTTACATATGAAAGATCCACGCATTGAAAAGTTAGCATACAATTTAATTAACTACTCTATTCGTTTACAAAAAGGCGAAAAAGTATTGATTGAAAACTTTGGCTTACAAAAAGAACTTGTAACTGCACTTGTAAAAGAAGCATATGCAGCTGGTGGTTTCCCATTCGTTTCTTTAAAAGATCATCAAGTAGATCGCTCTTTATTAATGGGTGCTACTGAAGAACATTTCGAACAAATCGCTGCATATGAAGCGAGCGTAATGAAAGATATGGACGCTTATATCGGCCTTCGCTCTGGTGATAACATTAACGAACAAGCTGACGTTCCAAGTGAACGTATGAAAGTTCACGGCCAAACAATTGGCAAAAAAGTTCATAGAGACATCCGTGTTCCGAAAACACGCTGGGTTGTTCTTCGCTACCCAAATGCTTCTATGGCGCAGCTTGCTAAAATGAGCACAGAAGCTTTCGAAGACTTCTACTTCGAAGTTTGTAACTTAGACTACGGTAAAATGGATAAGGCGATGGATAGCCTTGTTACATTAATGAATAAAACAGATAAGGTTCGCTTAACTGGCCCTGGAACTGACTTAACATTCTCTATTAAAGACATTCCAGCTATTAAATGCTCGGGTCATTTAAACATTCCAGATGGTGAAGTATACTCTGCACCAGTTCGCGATTCTGTTAACGGTACAGTTTCATACAATACACCATCTCCTTACAACGGTTATACATTTGAAAATGTACAACTTAAATTTGAGAACGGTCAAATCGTTGAAGCAACTGCAAATGATACAGAGCGCATTAACAAAATCTTCGATACAGACGAAGGCGCGCGTTTCGTTGGTGAGTTCGCAATCGGCGTAAACCCATACATCTTACATCCAATGGGAGACATCCTATTCGATGAAAAAATCGATGGCAGCTTCCACTTCACACCTGGACAAGCTTATGATGATGCATGGAACGGCAACAACTCTAACATTCACTGGGATTTAGTATGCATTCAGCGCCCTGAATACGGCGGCGGTGAAATTTACTTCGACGACGTATTAATCCGTAAAGACGGACGCTTCGTTGTAACTGAACTAGAAGCTTTAAACCCAGAGAACTTAAAATAATGAAAAACGCTCGGAATTTTCTCCGAGCGTCTTTTTATTAATATTGTAATAAATCTTTCGCCACATCTTCTGGCACTTTAAAACTCATTTTCTTATTTTTCATTTCAACTTCGACATAAGGGACATCTTTATATACTGTCATAGTACCAATTTCATGTAACTCTTTTTTATCTTTACCCGAATCCAATAATTTCGGTGTATCCTCTTGATACATTTTAAACGTTTTCCCTTGCGGAGTATCTAAAGGAGCCGATTCCATTTCCCACTCATCCATTTTGATTGATTCAAACAACTTTGTGATTTCTTTCTTATCGGTAATTGTTTTTTTATCACTCGAATCAATAAGCGATTCAATTTCAATTTTTTGTGCCTTTTCTAAACTAACATCAGACTTCTCTTTCTTCGCACTACATCCTATTAAAAGAATGGATGCAGTTAGCAGAAACAAAAACAACATATAGATCTTTTTCATTTCTAATCCCCCTACTTTATATGGAGCTATTTTTCTCGCTTTTTGTTTGCTGAAAATGAAAATAAAATAAAAGCGTCACTGCGATAGTACCTATTAATATTGGGACATATAAGGGCAGATCCCATTTCATATATACTCTAGTGCAACCAACAAGCACAAACAAAATTTCCAAACAAAATAAAGTGAAACTTTAATCAGTGGGGGTTTTGTTCATCCCCCACTGATTATTAGCCCTCACCAATCGGGCTTTTACGGGCAGCCCGACTCTCACCTAACTTCTTTGCTCCTGCCGAATTTTGAGGTGGGAGTCTTACTGCCCGTTAATGCGGGGTAAAAGTTTTACATACTTCATCTCTTACCTACCATTTCTATTTTTACATGTGGATTCTCTTTCTCAACAAGTGACAAAAAACTTGTCATATCTTGCGGCATCGCAATCATATGTACTTTATATGCATTCGTCGTAATTTCAAGTGATTTCCCAACTTGACGAACAACTCTTATATCTTTTAATACAACATCGTCATTTAAAATACCATATTTTAACACGCCATTTTCCACTTTATGTTTTTTAATAAATATTTCCCAAACGATTGGTACATTTACAATGAAGCATAAACCCATTCCAATCAACGCTGACATCCACTGCTCTTTATTTGTGAAAAGCATGACAATTGGATACACAAACATAAAAGCTAATGTGAGACTAACGAAAATTACCGCTGACTTACTTCTTTGAATTGGAAAATCCATACACGCACCCCCCCTAACTAAATTATACCATTTTTTCCATTTTAGTTCATAAAAAAAGGCCATTTATGAATGACCTTTTTAAACAGTATACCTATAAAATTTCTTATCTACCTCTAGCACTGGAAAACTTTTTGGCAACTCTTCTATACTCACGCTTTGAAAACCATTCTTTTCGTAGAAACGGTGTGCTGCTAGAAATTTAACTGTTGTTCCTAAATAAATGTCTTCCAAGTTCTTTTCTTTCGCCCAAGAAATTGCCGTTTGAAGTAGCGTATGTGATGCGCCCCATTCTTTTCCGCGGAACTCTTTCTTCACGAACATTTTTCTTAGCGCTACTTGATGCTTCCCAATATCTAATAAAGCTATCGTTCCAACTACTTTCCCATCATAAGTTGCTACCCAAAAATTTCCGTTGTCCCTTTGATAGAACGTTTCTATTTCAAGTAAGTCCGGCTGCTCTTCTTTCGTAATAGGGACCTTGTACTCTTTCCGCTGAATATGAACGATAAGATCTACTACTTCCTCTTGAAACATACTTTCATACGGAATAATACAAATCTTCTCGTTCATCGAATTTTTTCCATTCTGAAGCTAGTAAACTGTACACAGCGATATCCTGAAAATGATCGTATAACCATTCGTCATCTCTTAAAATACCATCTAATTTAAAACCTAAACGTTCTGGAATCGCACGGCTTTTCGCATTTTCAACACCGCAACGAATTTCAATTTTATTCAGCTTTAAATTATCAAATGCATAATGAAGCACAGCCTTCACACTTCGCGTCATAATACCTTTCGCGCCAGCATCTTCTGCAAGATAATATCCAAGACTCGTAGCTTTCTTACCCCAGCTCACCGGATGAATCCCCACCATCCCAACGAGCTTTCCTTTATAACGTATGCCAGCTTCAAACCCATCGCCCTCTGCAAATTTCTTTAACCACATCGGAAAAATCTCATTATACGCATCAGCTGATTTCGTTCCATCTACCCAAGGGAGCCATCTTCTTAAATGGTTACGGTTTTGATCTAATAATTGATATAATTCCTCTTTATGATGTTTTTCTAATAGTTGTAGTTCGATTTCGTCATCTACTCGGAGTGTGAACATGTTTTTTAGCCCCTTTTTATTTTTCTTATTATTCTAACACTTACAGATACAAAATGTTAAATATTCACACTTTTTTCGGTTTTAGTTGTATAAAACCAGAAGAATATAATACTCCCGTAACAACTAATATCATTCCTACAGATTGTGCGGGCGTTATATTTACTCCTTCAATAAAAGAAATAATCATTGTAACAACAGGCACTAAATTAAAAAATAAAGATGTCCTTGCTGCCCCAATTTGAGCAATTCCATTATTCCACCATAAGTAACCGAGCACACTCATTCCAATTGCCATAAAGAGAATCGCTCCCCAAGCTAACAAAGGAACTTCTAAAACTGGTACTATACTTTTTTGAGTGACAGATATCACAATAAAGGCAAGAGCACCAATCGTCATCGTATATGTCGTAGTTTGTATTGGGCTACCAGTTTTAATAAACCTTCTGCCTAGTACACCGTATAACGCCCAGCAAATATTCCCTAATAAAATATAAAAATCCCCTTTTGAAAATGACAAGCTTTGTAGTATTGTAGACGAACCTTGTGTAAGTACAAAAACAACACCAAGTAATGCAAGTAACATTCCAATACCTTGGCGCTTTATAATTTTTTCTCGTAAAATAACACTTGCTAATAGCATCGTAACGAGCGGATTCGTCGCCATAATAAGTGCACCATTAATAGCTTCTGTATGTTTCATACCTAAAAAGAAAAAGAAGTTAAAACCAAATACACCAACAATACCTAGCAAAAGGTAATAAGCCCTATTCTGCCTCCATACCTCCACCTCAAAATCTTTTCGTATTTTTAACAGACATAACATCACAAATGCAGCAATCCCAAAACGCCATGCCGCTATATGAATCGCTTCGAAATATTGCACCGCATATTTCGAAGCATTAAATGTTCCACCAGTGAAAATCGCAAAACCTAGTAACTGAGCGTATACTTTATTCTTCATTGTTGGCCTCCGAGTTTTTCTCTTCTAGAAAACCATAATAAATTTCTAACTTCTCCTCTGTTAACAAAACTACTTTTTGCAATTGCTCCTGCTGTTCCCTTAAACGATCTAAGTGTGTTGTTAAAATTGAAATCCTCTTTTTTATTTTCGCAGGTACTTCCTCTTCCCGCTGTCTAATCTCCTCTATAATACATCCGTCACTTGCAAACTCAGCCATCTCTTCTAAAGACATTTCTGTTTGCTTTAATGAATATAAAAATTTTAATAGGCGCACATCACCTTCTGTATACTGACGAATGCCACTATTCCGCGTTGGTGGTGGCAATAAACCTAGTTTCTCATAATAGCGCAAAGTATGAATACCCATCCCTGTTAATTCTGCGACTTCACCGATTTTATACATGTTTTCTCCCCCTTGTTTTTACATATTCATCTTACAACCTAGAGCTAACTCTAGGTCAATACATAAATAAAAATCGGACACAACAAAAAAAGACGCACAGCCAAGCTATGCGTCTTTTCTATTACTTCTCTGCAACTTGAACTTCTTTTACGTAAGCTGCTTCGAATTTTTGGATGTCACCTGCGCCCATGAAAATAAGAACGCCGTTTTTATGTTTCTTTAACACATCCGTTGTTGTATCTGTAATTAGTTCTGCGCCATCGATACGTTTTTGCAGATCTTCAATTGTTAATTCACCTTTGTTTTCACGTGCTGATCCGAAAATATCACATAAGTATACTTGGTCAGCTTTACTTAAGCTTTCCGCGAACTCATCTAAAAATTTCTCTGTACGTGAGAATGTATGTGGTTGGAATACAGCGACAACTTCACGCTCTGGATGTTTTTGACGAGCTGCTTCAATCGTTGCATTAATTTCTGTCGGATGGTGTGCATAGTCATCAATGATAACTTGTTCTCCCATTGGCTTTTCATTAAAGCGACGTTTTACGCCTTCAAAAGTTGTTAGCTGATGCTTAACTGCTTCTACATCAACGTTTTCATAATGGCAAAGCGCGATTACTGCTAATGCATTTAATACGCTGTGATCGCCGTATCCTGTAATTTTGAACGTGTCATAATACGTATTACGAACGAATACATCGAATATAGTACCATCAGTTCTCTTTTGAATGTTACGTGCTTGGAAATCATTATCTTCTCCAAATCCATAGAAAATAACAGGTACTTTCGCTTGAACTTTTTGAAGTTCTTCATCATCACCACATGCAATAATACCTTTTTTCACTTGCAATGCCATCTCTTGGAATGCATTAAATACATCATTGATGTCTGCAAAGTAATCTGGGTGATCGAAATCGATATTTGTCATGATTGCATAGTCTGGATAGTAAGACAAGAAATGACGACGATACTCACAAGCTTCAAATACAAAATACTTACTATTTTCTACCCCATGCCCCGTTCCATCTCCAATAAGGTATGATGTTGGGTGTGCACCTTGCATTACATGGGCTAACAAACCAGTTGTTGATGTTTTTCCATGTGCACCAGTTACAGCAACACTTGTGTACTGATTCATAAGATCACCTAAGAAGTGATGGTAACGATGTACTGGGATATTTAATTCTTTTGCTGCTACGATTTCTTCATGCGTATCAGGAAATGCATTTCCTGCGATAATCACTTGTCCTTCTTTAATATTATTCTTATCAAAAGGAAGGATGGAAATACCACGCTTTTCCAATGCTGTTTGTGTAAAGAAACGCTTTTCATAATCAGACCCTTGAACAGTATGCTTCATGTCATGAAGAATTTGTGCTAATGAACTCATTCCTGTTCCTTTAATTCCTACAAAATGGTAAACTGTCATCTTAAAGAACCTCCAACATTTCGAACTAATACAACGGCCTATCTATAAGACAGTATATGAATCTTTTCTTATTTTGGTAATCATCATACATTTCTGATGCAGTGAATTTCTTTTTATATTCACTTATCAGTGATAAACTCGTACGTACTTCTTTTATGTCCATAACACATTTATTATAGCAAAAAACAAGCCGCTATACTATGATAACAGAAAAACTGATAGGGTCAATCACCTATCAGTTTTTCTCGCTTTTACATATCTTCTTTTGTTTCTAATTGAACACGCTCTAGACGTGAATTTGGACGGTATTTACGACCAGCTTTTGCTTCTGGTTTTCCATTTAATTCTACGTTATCACCAGTAAAACCAATATTCATTTTTAATAAGCTACTTCCTACTCCATATATATCAACAGGAACATTTTGAGCTTCAAATTCACGAATACGCTTCTCATCAAACCCACCAGTTACAACGATATCTACATGTTGGAACCCTTCCTCATCAAGAGCCTTACGAAGTGCAAATACAAGTGATGGATTTACACCACGTGGATCGAATGTTCCAAGTACTTCTGGGTGACGAATGAAGTATTGATCAATCATTGTGCGAGACGTATCGACACGTACACCTTTTAATGTTGATCCAAATTCACGCGCTACGCGAAGTGCATCTGTGATGACATCATTGTTATAATCAATTAGTACGACTAATTCATCTTCTGGGAATTTTTTATGATATGCCTTTGCAGCTTCAACAACATCACCATTAAACATTTGAATTAAAGCGTGAGGCATCGTCCCCATACCACTTCTGCCCCACCATTCATTCATTGCATGCGTCGCTTGCGCGCTCATACCTCCGATGTATGCCGCATAGCCGTCACCAGCTTGTTGCGTATAATGATCGTCACGATCTCCCATGAAAATAACCGGTTTTTCTTTATCTACACTACGTGCAGCTTGGACAACGTTATATACGTTTGTCGCAACTGATGTACGACGAGCTAAAATCCCATCAATTACACCTTCTAAAAAGCCGAAGTATTCATAAGGACCATGAATTGTTAAAACTGTTTCAAACGGACTAATATTATCGCCATCCTTTAAAGAATGAATTTCTAATTCCTCAGGATTTTTGGCAAATGTTTGTAGCAATGCGATTACCTCATCTGCTCCGCAAAGAACTGCATGTTCTTTTTGAAAAAACTGCATTGTTACAACACTTTTCGGGCGAAATTCTTCAATGATTTCTCTAGTTTTTAAAAAGTAAACGGCAGAGAACCAGCCTTCTCCAACACGTTCATCAAATTTAAATGTTTTATTTGTTAGTCGATTTATTTCACCTTTTAATTTTAATTCAATTTCTTTCATGTCGCTTTACTCCCTACTTTACTATCCAACATTTTCTATTAGTATACAGCAAAACCGTTTCCTATACATTTGTTTCCTGCATAGCAGCGAATTCATCCTCAGAAATAAGGACATCTCTCGGTTTCGTTCCTCTTCCTTCAGAAATAATCCCTTGTGACTCCATCTCTTCAATTAGACGTGCCGCGCGATTATAACCTATGCGGAATTTTCTCTGTACAGAAGATGTGGACGCTCCCCCTTGTTCTACAACAAATTGACATGCATCAAAAAATAGTTCATCTTCAGACTCACTCTGCTCTGATTTTGCTAATAAATCCTCTTGCTTAAATAAGTAGTTTGGCTTCATTTGCTTTTTCACATGATCAACTGTTCTTTCAATCTCATCATCTGATACGTATACACCTTGTACACGAACAGGTTTAGATGTGCCGTTTCCTAAAAATAGCATATCACCACGACCAAGTAACTTCTCCGCGCCCCCAATATCGATAATCGTACGCGAATCAACTTGAGATGATACTGTAAACGCAATACGCGTTGGAATGTTTGATTTAATTAAACCTGTAATAACGTCTACAGATGGACGCTGCGTCGCAACTAATAAGTGAATACCACAAGCACGCGCTTTTTGTGCAATACGACAAATCGCTTCCTCCACATCACCAGGAGCAACCATCATTAAGTCCGCTAACTCGTCAATGACAATTACAATATAAGGTAATGTCTCACCTGGGATTTCTCTACCACTTACAATCGTATTGTAACGAGTTAAATCACGAGCACCAGCATGAGCAAACAATTCATAACGACGTTCCATCTCTTCAACCGCCCACTTTAACGCAGCTGTGGCTGCTTTTACGTCAGTAATAACAGGTGCTACAAGATGTGGAACAGAATTGTATGGTGCAAGCTCAACCATCTTCGGATCAATTAGTATCAACTTCACTTCATGCGGCTTCGCTTTATATAAAATGCTCGTTAAAATCGCGTTAATGCACACACTTTTCCCTGAACCAGTTGCACCCGCAATAAGTCCATGTGGCATTTTTCGAATATCCGTTACAATTGGATCACCTGAAATATCAAGCCCCAGCGCAACTGTAAGCGGTGATTCACTCTTTGTAAATACAGGACTTCTTAAAATTTCACGCAGGAATACTGGCTTACTTTCCTTGTTTGGAACTTCAATTCCAATTGCACTCTTCCCTGGAATTGGCGCTTCAATTCGAATATCTTTCGCAGCTAAACTTAACTTAATATCATCACTTAAATTTGTAATTTTATTTACTTTCACACCTGGGTCTGGTTGTACTTCAAAACGAGTTACCGCCGGCCCTTGTGACACATTAATAACATGTGCTCCAACATGGAAATTATTAAATGTCGTATTTAATAATTCTTCCTGTTCTTCTAGCCACTCCGTATTATCTAATGCTGCCTGCTGTGGAATTGACAACAACGTTAATGGCGGAAGTTCATACTTCGGTGGCGCTTGTAGTACGTTGCGCATATCATTCTCTTTTTGATTTACAACATATGCTTTCTCTTGTACTTCCGTACTAGAAATTGACTCTTGTACTTGTCCAGCCACCACTACTTGTTGCATCGGTTTTTCTTCCACTTGAGCTTCTACCGCTACTTGCTGCATCGGTTTTTCTTCCACTTGAGCTTCTACTACCACTTGCTGCATTGGTTTTTCTTCCACTTGGGCTTCTACTACCACTTGCTGCACTGCTTTTTCTTCCACTTGCAGGTCTACTACCACTTGCTGCATTGGCTTTTCTTCTGCTTGTGGTTCTACTACCACTTGCTGCACTGGCTTTTCTTCCACTCGTTCACTGACAGTTGATTGCATTACGTTCGTTCTTGCCGCATGTCTTTCCATTAATTTCTTTCTATCCTGCTTTAACATGACAACATTAAATGGGACATGACGTTTTTTCTCACGTTTCGGTTCTTCTATTTGTAAAGCAGGCTGTTCTTCAGCAACTTGCTTCTTTTCTTCCGCTTCTTCAATTAAAACGTTCGCAAAGTTTTGAACATCTTTCTTTGTTTGCTCATCCGTTTCTGAAACTGGTACGAATACTTCACTTTCTTCCATGAACTCAATTGTTTCTTGCTGAGAAACCACTGGTTGCTCTTCAACTGCTATATTTTCTAACGACTCTATATTCATCGTTTCTTCAATTACTTCTTCTTGCGGTGTTTTCTCTAATGCGAATTCCGTAACTGATTCTATTTCCTTAGATTCCTCTAATTCCACAACTTCTTCTGCTTCCTCAGGTTCTTCTAACTCCGCAGCTTCTGCTACTTCCTTAGGTTCTTCTAACTCCACAACTTCTTCTGCTTCCTCAGATCCCTCTAATTCCACAACTTCTTCTTCCTTAGATTCTTCTAACTCCACAACTTCTTCTTCCTCAGATTCCTCTAATTCCACAACTTCTTCTGCTTCCTTAGGTTCTTCTAACTCCACAACTTCTGCCGCTTCTTTAGATTCCTCTAATTCCACAATTTCTTCTGCTTCCTCAGATTCCTCTAATTCCACAATTTCTTCTGCTTCCTCAGATTCCTCTAATTCCACAATTTCTTCTGCTTCCTCAGATCCCCCTAATTCCACAACTTCTGCTTCCTTAGATTCTTCTAATTCCACAACTTCTTCTGCTTCCTCAGATCCCTCTAATTCCACAACTTCTGCTTCCTTAGATTCTTCTAATTCCACAACTTCTTCTGCTTCCTCAGATCCCTCTAACTCCACAACTTCTTCTGCTTCCTCAGATTCCTCTAACTCCACAACTTCTTCTACTTCCTCAGATCCCTCTAATTCCACAACTGCTGCTTCCTTAGATTCTTCTAACTCCACAACTTCTTCTGCTTCCTCAGATCCCTCTAATTCCACAGCTCCTGCTGCTTCCTTAGCTTCTTCTTCAAAAGCATCTGGTATTTCTATAGTAATTGTTTCTTCAAGCTTTTCATCTGCTTTTACAATCACTACATCTTCTAAGGTTTCTTCTTCGACTTGATTTGCTGCAACTTCAGCAACAGTTTCTTCTATTTCTGTATTACATTCATTTTCTTCTGTTAATATCGAATACACATACTCTACTTTAGAATCTATTGACTCTTCTTGTAAAGTTTCTTCGTTATCTTCTGTAGATGATAACGCCACTACATCTTGCTCCTGCTTCAAGGCTTGTACAATTGTAGCCTCTTTTTCCACATGCTGTCCTACTGTTTTATGAAGCAAATCATCACTTAGGCTTTCTTCTAATGAAGGGGCTTGACGTTCAACTTCGTAACCGTTTTTCTCTAACCATGTATCCACAACCGATTTTTCTTCTACTTTATTACTTCGTTCGTTCACTCCGTTCTTAACAGATGAACTTCCTTGTAGAACTCCCGAAAAGTCAGATAATGTATATCCCTTTTTCTCTAACCATGCGTCAACAACAGCTTTTCCTTCAACAGATATTTCAAGATCTTCTCTTACCTTTTCTTCCTCCTGCACAACCTTCGTTTCTACTGAAGGACGGTTATATCCATAAATCGGAGAAATCATTTCTGTTGGACGAAATGGTCTACGGTTACTTTCTTGCGACGGTACAAATGCTTTTTTTACGACAGGCTCTGGTTCCGGTTCATATTGCAATTCCGGTTCCTCATATGTAGGTGCTTCTGTTTCCACATACGGTCGTCTGCTTCTTTCCACTTTTATTCCTCTTTGAGTAGGCTGTTCTTCATATGCTCCTCTTTGAATAGGTTGTTCTTCAAAGTTAGGCAGTTCTCTTACATCCTCCTCATCGAAGCCATTATCTGGTATTAATGGAAAACGACATTTCCCTGCATTCCGACTTGCCATTTGTGCTTCTCTTGCTTCAGTGTAGTGGTTTACACGAGGAATTTTCGGCTGACTTTCAATTTGTGCCGGTACTTCTTTATTCATCACTGTTTTTTCTTCCTCTTTGTTAAACAGCTTTTTCATCCAATCTAACATGTTTACCACTCTTTCTACTAAATAGTAACATCCTTTATTGTATCAGCATTCGGCAAAAAGTGCAGGTAAAATTAAGCATATTAGTTTTATCCATAATATTCTAATTCACGATTGTTTTTCATATAGAAAAACGAGGTCTTACATGTAAGACCTCGTTTAATCTTTACCCTTCCGATATTCATCCACACTATCCGTTACACTTTGCAATAAAGAATTTACATACTGTGGGTCAGATAATTTTTTGTCTTCTTCAGGGTTTGACATAAATCCAAGTTCTAATAGTACTCCTGGAACTTTTGACCAATTAAATCCAGAAAGATCATCCCGAAATTTAATTCCATTTACTTTCACTTGATGATTCTCTCTCATTTTATTTACTATCGTTTGAGAGATTTGAAGACTTTCAGCATAAATCTCTTTCGTATACGGACTTCCTTCTGCCGGTGTCAATACAGCAAATCCACTTTGATTTGGATTTTCAGAACCATCTGCGTGAAGGCGCAAAAATAAATTCGCTTTATGATCATTCGCGAATGTTGCTCGTTCCTTATTACTTATATCAACCTCATGTGACGTTCTCGTCATCAATACTTGTATACCTTTTGCTTCCAGTTTTTCTTTCAATATAAAAGCCATCTCTAATACAAGAACTGATTCCCTCTTTTTCGTTACAACTCCCGCTGTTCCGTCTGTTACTTTATATTTTTGCGTAGTTGCTCCTGGACCAATTGCCTCTAAATTTAAATTCGCTTTTTGTTGATGCCCTGGATCAATAACGACGAGAAACTTTTCTTGTTTTTCATTACTCTCTACTTTTTGTTCATTATTTTGTACTGGTTGCTCAGTTGGCTGCAGCGGCGTAGTTTCCTCTTTCTTTTCCTCGGCCGGCACTTCCTCCTGCTTATGTTCCACTTGCTCATTCGTTTGAATTGCTTGCGGTTGTTCTTTCTTTTCTTGTTCTTCTTGCTGCTTTTCTACCGGTGCGTCTTCCTTATTATCTTTGTTTTTTTCTTGTATAGAAGATGTTGTTTCTTTTTTCGGCTCTTCTTGCGAACAACCTCCCATATATATTCCAATGACTGCAATAGCGCTCATTATTTTTATATACTTCATTTTTCTCTCCTATCACTTTGCACCGGTCTCAAAGTTTTTCTTATAATTGTTTTATAATTTCATCCATATTTCCAATATGAACGGGTTGCCACGTTTCTGTACCACGCTCTGCGGTATAGACTAGATAAGCATCATCAGCTACATTTACGAAAACAGGATCCCCCATATCCGTTTCATATCCGATAACAATCCATTCCTCTTTCCATTTTCCACTTTCTTCACTTATTAATGAATTTTTATGTTTATCATATCGATAACCGATTTGTCCTTTTTCTAATTCATTTTCGCTAAACACATATATTTCATAGGAACCTAGTTCGATATCTTGCTGTTTTGAAGTTTCAATTCGTTTCAGAAGTTCTGCAATTTTTGGTTGTTGTTTCATACGTCTACCCCCTTCTTTTTTCTAAATTTTACCTAATCCATTTTTGAAATACAATATAGATTTTGAGAGGAAACGTTACAATCCTAGGAATTTCGTACAAAAAAAATAGCCTCACATATGCGAGACTACTTTTTCTAACATCAATTAAAATTTAAATTCTTGTCCAACTTCAAAGCTATCTTCTAATACAAGAATACCTTTTTCTTCTGGAGCATCTGGAAGCTCTAACTCACGTGCAGAGCAAATCATTCCAGAAGAAGGAACACCGCGAAGTTCAGCTGGTTTAATTAACATACCACTTGGCATTACAGCACCGATTTTTGCAACAACAACTTTTTGTCCTGCATCAACGTTTGGTGCACCACATACGATTTGTAATGTTTCTGTACCGATTTCTACTGTACAAATGTTTAATTTATCAGCATTTGGATGCTTCTCTTTTTCAGCTACATAGCCTACAACAAATTTCGGCGTGAAATCAGCTTCTACTTTTTCTTCAAAGCCATTCTTCGCTAAAATTCCGTTAATTTTTTCAACAAACTCTTTCGTTAATGTAACGTTTCCGTTGTCTGTTACTTCTACATAAGAAGACGCATTAAAGATATTGAATCCTGCTGTTACGTTGCTTTCACGATCGTATACGCGAGCAACATCTCCTTTGCGGTCAAATGTACGGTTTTCTAAAGTAATATCTTGTAAGGTAACAATTAAAGTGTCACCAATTCCTTCAAGGTTGTAAAAAACGTTCACTTCGTTCATCCTTTCTCTTTTCCATCTGTCTTCTTCCGATTCTTCGCTAAAATAAAGATTGGTTCAAAGTCCCCATCTTCATATACGAATGAAAGTGATGTAATCGGAACATGCCCTTCGGCAAAAAATTTCATTGTCATTTGTGCAATAATATCATAACCGATTTCGTTGACGATATCAGCAATAATTAATACATCTTGGTGAGGAACTGCAACAACCATATCACCAGAGATCTTTTCACGCATCGAGTGTAGTAACGATTCGTTTAAAATACGACTCGCATCGTATCCATCATTTGTGTTTAAAAAGTAGAATGTATTACCTGCTACTGTCTCCTGCTTAAATTCATAGCCTAATGAGCGAGCATTAAATAATGCCATTTCACGTACTTGTTCCTCTGTAAGCTCTAATTTTTGCAATAAGCCCTCATCAATTAATCGATATGTTTTATTAGAATCTAGCGCATAGTAAATACGTGTTTCTGCCGTATGGTCCGTCATAATAAACGGATTTCCTTCTTCTGATTGTTTCGGGAAAGAAGTAGAGCGAATAACAGGTAAAATTTTCGCCGTGCTATTTTCTTCTTTATGCATTGCAATTAGCGCTTCTTGTACGTAATAAGCGACCTCTTCAATTGCTTTTTCTTTGTTCACTTCCCATTTTGCAACTACTCCTGGAAGTGATACGTTAATACCTTTTTTCGAGTCTGTTTGTTCAATACGAAGAACTTCTTTCTCGCTATCATAATGAAAGTCCCATTCTGGTCGAGATAATTTCTTCATTAACTCGTCTTTCATCTTTTTACTTGTCATTTTCATCTCTTTTTCCTCCCTTCCAAAAAAATAACCTCCCCCGCGAAGGTAGAGGTTGTTTTTACAATTCAATTGGCTAATTGTCTTATTTTAAACCTTCAATAAACTCTTCGATTTGCTCTTGTGTTTTACGATCTTTATTTACATAGCGTCCAGTTTCTTCACCTTTATTGTACGCTACAAAGCTTGGAATGCCAAATACGTCTACTTTCACGCATAAATCAATAAATTCATCACGATCTACATAGTAAAATGAGAAATCACTATACTTCTCTTCTACTTCTGGCATAAATGGATCAACGAAACGGCAATCTGGGCACCATTCTGCTGAGAACATGAAGACTACATTCTCTTCATTTTTTAATTCTTGGAATTGTTCCATGCTTTCTAATGATTTCATCTATATTTCCTCCTCTAACGAGTGCACTTTTTCACACTATAATCTTTTCTTTATACTACCATACATCGCGCATGGTGCAAGGTTTATGCTTGCTTTTCATCATACTTATATTGCCCAACAAGTAACTTAACAACGTGTACAAATAATTCCGTTCGGTCGACATAATCATCTGTAAAAATACCGATAGCACCTTCGTGACTACGAATATCTTTTCGCTCTACAAACTCTTCCATCACTTCACTTAGCTCTTTTCCTTCTTCAAGCGGTGCTAAAAAATTGTCTGGTAACTTAATACGCGCCCCGCCCGCAACAAATGTTTTACCTTCAATCGTCGCTAAAGCACCCCAGTTACACATAAATAACCCATGCTCCGTTTTCATAACGCCGCCTTCTAGCCCAATGCCGATATGAGCTGCACCTTCCTGCAATGCTCTCTTCGCCCTATTTACTGCTCCTTGCATCGTCTCTTCATCTGAAAAAGGCTGATTTGCTACTCCTGATGGAACAGAAAGAGATGTAATTTCAACATCTTCCCAAACCTTCTCCACAGCCCCAACCTTCGTCTTATTCTTCGATCCAACTACTACCTTCATTTCATTCACCTCTATATAAATTCATACTCATATTCCTTCTACATTCAAACTTTTCACTTTCACAACTTCGGGACTCAAACGTTAAAATAGATCATACTCTCACTATCTATTCGGAGTGAGCACCGATTAAGCACTAACCGCTACCACTCATCGCTGGGCCATCTATTCAATCAAAAAAAGAAAGAGCTTTTCTAAAATCATTACCGGCCTCGAACACAAAAACAGCCTTCCTCTCGCTTCCTATCCGGGGTTTAAACACATCATTCGAGCACCAATTAAGCACTAACCGCCACCACTCATCGCTGGGCCATCTCTCCTACCTAAAAAAAGAAAGGCTCTTCAGCCCTTCTTCCTCTTTACGCGTTATTCTTAATTGTCTCTAACGTCGTTTTGTCCGTCGCTCTCACAAGCTTCGTAATTAATTCCTTCGCTGCCGCATAATCATCAACATGTAAAATAGAAGCATGTGTATGAATGTAGCGTGCACAAACACCAATTACTGCTGATGGGATACCAGAGTTACTTGTATGCACACGGCCCGCATCTGTACCACCTTGTGAAATAAAGTATTGGTACGGAATGTTATGTGTTTCTGCTGTATCTAAAATGAATTCGCGCATTCCTCTATGTGTTACCATTGTGCGGTCATAAATACGAAGAAGAGCGCCTTTTCCTAATTGACCGAACTGCGTCTTATCACCAGATGCATCATTTGCTGGACTTGCATCAAGCGCATAGAAAATATCTGGTTGAATCATATTTGCAGCAGTTTGTGCTCCGCGAAGACCTACTTCTTCTTGTACAGTCGCACCAGAGTATAATGTGTTTGGTAATGTTTCATCTTTTAATTCCTTTAGCAATTCGATAGCAAGGCCACATCCATAGCGGTTGTCCCAAGCTTTCGCCATAATTTTCTTTTCATTTGCCATTGGCGTGAATGGGCAGATTGGAACGATTTGTTGCCCTGGCTTTATGCCAATTTCAATCGCATCTTCATAACTATCTGCACCTATATCAATTAACATATTTTTTATATCCATCGGTTTTGCACGTTGCGCATCACTTAATAAATGAGGAGGAATGGAACCAACAACCCCAATAACAGGACCATTATTCGTCATAACTTGTACACGCTGAGCTAATAGTACTTGGCTCCACCAGCCACCTAACGTTTGAAAACGAAGCATCCCATTTTTCGTAATTTGCGTAACCATGAAACCTACTTCATCCATATGACCTGCTACAAGAACGCGCGGGCCAGTTTCGTCCCCTTTTTTCAGGCCAAATACGCTACCTAAACCGTCTTGCACAATCTCATCAGCATATTTGCTTAATTCTTGCTTCATAAAACTGCGCACATCATGTTCAAAACCTGATGTACCTTGTAATTCTGTTAACGTACGAAATAATTGTAATGTCTCTTTATTCACGAAGTCCCCTTCTTTCAAACCTTAGTAGAATACCTCTTTTATTGTAACGAAATTTTCGAAATGTTTCTAGTTTCTTCTTTTTTAGTTGCATTTGCATTATAATTATTATTGGTACACTATTTTTATTTTACAGAATTGAGGTGAATATATGAGCTGGAAAGGTTTAGTCACAGGTCTTGGCGTTGGGTTCGCAGCTGGTTATTT
The DNA here is from genome assembly GCF_044909215.1 of Bacillus sp. RC252. Classification (NCBI taxonomy): domain Bacteria; kingdom Bacillati; phylum Bacillota; class Bacilli; order Caryophanales; family Bacillaceae; genus Bacillus; species Bacillus sp. RC252. The sequence goes on from NZ_JBIYDV010000003.1 coordinate 264,314, forward strand.
CGTTGCAAACAAAGTACAAGAACAATCCCATATTTCTTCAGAAAAAGCATTGAAAATGGTGAAACAAGCATTAAGTCATAAAGGTGAAATTACTGGCTCTTGGGTACATATGGTTCCAGAGGCATTTGAAAAATATGATGTCGCGTACGAAGTTTATCGCGGCGGTCTTACAACGATGTTAGATGAAATACAAGAACGATTTGAATTTTTAGTTGATGCTAAAACAGGTACTGTTTTAGAGGTTATAGCAGCATAAAAAGAGGTTTCCCATTAGGTGAACCTCTTTTTTTTTTAGAATTACCAACAAAAGCTGATAATAACAGCAATACATAATAAGTGGAGATTGTTCCAATAAATATTTTTGGACACCTTCCTCTTATTAATATTAAGCTTCTATATTTGTTTTTCTCTCTATCTTCTCCACTATATGCCCTTCCTCATTCCACTTTACTGCACGGTAATATGCATCATGATAAAAAGTAAACCACGCCTCTTTTTCAGCACCATACTTCATCCACTTTTGTTTATGTTCAATCGATGTCATTGGATAGTCATCATATGCCATTACCCATAATACATTTTGATGTGCATACGTCGGTAAAATGTCCGCTAAATGAAGCATCGTTTCACCCTGACTTTCAAGGACGACAACGGCATGTCCATCGCTATGACCACCCGTATGCACCATCTTTATTTCATCCGTAATTTCTATTTCTTGCTTGAACGTAACAATCTTATCAACGATTGGCTCCCAATTTCCCTTCCAATATGTATTACGCGATCTAACATTCGGATTTTTCATTTCATTCCATTCAGTCTCACTTACATAAATCGTTGCGTTCGGAAACGCCGGAACAAGGTGATTTCCCTCCCATTTTGTTAAACCAGATGCATGGTCAAAATGAAGATGCGTCATTAAGACGTAATGAATATCTTCAGTATGCAGTCCCAATTTTTCTAAAGATTCCTTAACTGATGATTCTTCTGTTACACCTTGATTCCGCTTCATTTTCTCATTCAATTTACCATTCCCTATCCCTGAATCAATAAGCATGTTTCCTTCTTTCGTTTGTAAGAGTAACGGATCTGTTCGTAAATAAATATGATTTGTATCATTATGTTTATATTTTCGTGACCAAAGTACTTTTGGCACAACTCCAAACATCGCGCCTCCATCTAAATGTGTATTCCCACCTTTTAGCCACGTCACTTTTATATTTCCAATTTGTAACTGTTCCATATCCCATCCCCCTTTTTCATTTAATTTTAACATAATATTCCGATTATTTTTCATATAAAAAACCTATGCATTACTGCATAGGCTCCGTACGATATTTTGCTTCAACTCGGTAAATACGATGACCTTTACTAGAGAATTTCTCTTCGTATTCTGTCATAATGTTTCCTTCATAATCACTATTATGAAGATCTAGGCTAAGGTAAGTTAATAACATACCATACTCAGCCATACTCATAAGAGAATATTCAAATAATCCCTGGTTATCAGTTTTGAAATGAATTTCTCCGCCATCTACTAACACTTCTTCATAATTGCGTAAAAATGTTTTATACGTTAAACGACGCTTCGTATGACGATTCTTCGGCCATGGATCTGAGAAGTTTAAATAAACGCGGTCAATTTCACCTTTCGCAAAGAAAACTGTTAAATCTTCAGCATCTTTATTAATTAACTTTAAGTTCGGTACTTCTTCTTCAATTAATTTATCAAGTGCATCTACAACAACACTTGTGAATTTTTCAATTCCAATATAGTTAATATGCGGATTTGCTTTTGCCATATCATACATAAAGCGGCCACGTCCTGTACCTACTTCAATATGAATTGGCTGTTCATTTCCAAATATTTCTTTCCAGTTACCAGCGCTCTCCTCTGGGTTTCCAATTACGATATGTGAATACTCATTAATTCGATCCATTGCATAAGGCTTATGTCTTAAACGCATAGATGTCTCCCTCTCTTTACAAAACTATTTTAAAGGAAAAATTCCTTCTTTCTGTTTTAATCAATCTATCAAACAAAAAACCAAGTACGTACGAGCACTCGGTCCGTTTCTTTCAAGTATAAGATGTACCATTTTGATAAAAACTACATAAAGCATTAAACATTCCATGACGAAATAGCTTTTTCTCTTACATTTCTAGAGAGAGAAAAACACTCGAAAGGATGATCCGTTCATGCCAATTAATCAACAGCATCAATTAGAAGTGTTAAAAGATATTTTAATCAACCATCAAAGTGATTGCTGCGGGACAGTTTCTGAATGCGAGCAATTAGAGCGACTCATTCAATCGTTACTCGCAAACGATAGTATAAGTAGTGACACTAAAGTAATGCTAAACGATGTATATTCTTATAGTCAATCGGGTAAATCTTCCTCTAATTTGGACAACCATATTTCCAATAATCAAGAACAACTTACTCAGTGGATTGCTGGAATGGACAATTTTTCTTAAGTATTATTCTGAAGCAAGTAGTTGCTGTAAATATTGATGCCAATATTTAGCTTCTGCTTGCTGCTTTTTTGTTGTGTGCCATTGCATAGATAAAATCGTTTGTGCTATCACATACCATCTCATACGCCTAAGCAATGATTCATCTAGTTCAATCTCATAATATCCGAGCCACTCACTCCATTCATGGCGCGGAACATACCAATATAATAACATACCAAGATCTAAAGCTGGGTCAGCAATAACAGCCCCATCCCAATCAATTAAAAACAATTCATCTTCGTCCGACAATATCCAATTGTTATGGTTTACATCACAATGGCATACAACGAATTCATTGTACTCAATATCTTTTAATGACTCCGTTAAATATTGAAGACCTTGCTGAATTGTTTCATCAACTCTTATATCTCCTCTTAAAACGAGCTGTAATTGTTGTAATAACTCTTGCGCATGAAGCGGCTGCTTTCCTAGCCTTTGAATCATCTGCACAAGCGCTTTAGAGGAGTGTATTTTCTTCAAAAGTTTCGCAACACGTTCTAGTTTCATATCCTCTGGCTCTAACTTCTGTCCCGGAAGCCATTTTTGAGCAGAAATTACATCACCGTTCGTTACCCTTCTTGTCCAAAGTAATTTTGGAACAATTCCTTCTGCTGACAATACCGCTAAAAAGGGCGATGTATTCCGCTTTAAAAATAACTTTTGTTGTCCGTTTTGCGCAATATATGCATCGCCCGTTACTCCACCAGCCGGTATAAGACTCCACTCTTTTCCTAATAATTGTTCCAACCATTCCATATTCATTACCCGTTAACAAATCCTTATCTTTTATAGTTATGAAAAGAAAAACCGCAACATTTCTACACATGTTGTGGATTCATATATTTTACTGTATTTGAATGAAAAAACTTGGCATAAGCCGAAAACAGGATAAATCACCTGTTCTTCTAGTTTATTTTACAAAATCAATCATAGAATGACAACTTATGAAAATCGTCACCTTTGTCAATTCTACATTTATTACATTCTCATCGTCAAGTAGCGATTTGTCACATTATCGTCAATATATACGTGCTAATTGGAGCCAATTGAAGTTCCTTTCCTCTAAATGAAGAAATTGGCTCTATTTTCGCTTGCTTTTCGTTTACTAACACATGCCACGTTTCTTCTTTTGGAAGCTGCACCGTTTTAGCTTCCAAACCGCTATTAAATAAAACTACAATCTCTTTCCACGGTCCAAATAATTCTACATGCTCTAGGTGGTATGCCAGTACTTCTGTAGATGTTTGCAAAAAAGTCATATGCTTTTTTATAAGGTCTGCATTTTGTAATCGGAATGCCCCGTGCCCTTTGCGAATCGCAATTAACCCTTTTATATAGTTAACGGTCTCCATCTCTTTCTCTTTTTGATCCCAATCTAATTGATTAATTTCATCATTTGCATTATAGCTATTTTCGTTCCCTTGCTTCGTACGATAAAACTCTTGCCCCGCATGTAAGAAAGGAATCCCTTGTGAAAGAATAACCATTGCAGTTGCTAAACGATGACGCCTTTTCAAAATTTCTTCTGATTCTGGATTACTTTGCACTAGTTTATCCCACATCGTCATATTGTCATGACATTCTACATAGTTGATGCTTTGCATTGGCTCTAGGAACAATCCTGTTTCTTTCATACTTAAAAGGCTACCAGCTACTATATACTGCAAATGATTACAGTCTACATGCCCACCAAATGCAAAGCCACGTTTATTTATATTAAAAGTACTTCCTTTTATTCCATCACGAAATTGATCATTAAACTGTGCGATACATGGCATTTTATTCGCATTATTTAACGTCGCTTTCTCTTCAAGAGGAAGCGGTGTTTGCAAATCCCATCCTTCACCTAATAACAGCGCATCCTGCTTTATTTTTCGTACTTCTTTTTCTAATTCATTCATCGTTTCAACATCTAAAATTCCCATTAAATCAAATCGGAATCCATCAACATTGTATTCAGTAAGCCAATATAAAACAGATTCTATAATAAATTTCCTCATCATTTTCCGTTCAGATGCTATATCATTTCCAACTCCCGTCCCATTAGAAGGCATACCGTCTTCCCCATGACGAAAATAATATCCCGGGACAAGCTTCTCAAATGATGATAATTCTCTTTCATACACATGATTATATACAACATCTATAATCACCCTGATGCCGTGATCATGAAATGTTTCAATTAGTTGTTTACACTCTACTATCCTGTTATATGGATCAGAAAGGTTTGTAACATAAAATCCTGTTGGTACATTGTAATATAACGGATTATAGCCCCAATTATATGCGGAAGCAGGATTCACTTCATCTATACCACCAAAACAATGTAAAGGTAATAGTTCAACATGTGTAACGCCTAAATCTTTTATATGAGACAATCCTGTTAATGTCCCATTTCGCCCTACTGTCTCCTCTTCCATTAGCCCTTTATATGTTCCTTTCTTATTCACCCCACTGTTTGGGTGAATAGTAGCGTCACGAATATGCAGTTCATACAATATGGCATCTGTCATTGACTGTAATGGTGATAATTCTACTCGTTTTGTCACATTCGTTTTTTCCAAATCGATAACGACGCCGTATTTTCCATTTATCGTCGCAGACTTTGCATAAGGGTCAACCGCTTCGTTCCATATTAAATTAATACAAACAAGGAATGTATATCGTGCTCCATCATGATCACCTTGTAATGTATGAATCCACACTCCGTTTTCTTCTCTGTACATTTCATAATCAATATATTCTTTATCACTTTTATAAATCCGTACTTTCGCAAGCCTTGCAGTCGGAGCCCATACTTTAAATATTGTTTCTTCTTTTTTATACACCGCACCTAAGTCAGTACCTTCGTAATAATATTTTTCATCGAAAACTACTGTTCGAATCACAGCGCCTATTTGTAAATCTGTTTCTTCATTCCGTTCATCCCGTACTGTATAATACTTCCCCACATCTATCGGCTCTTCTATAAAACATTCATACTTCGTTGCATCTGGAAGAGCAATAGTATGAACAATCGGTAACTCTTTCACATTGCTTCCTTCTTGTAAACGAAATGTCCGGCTTGTTCCATACGCATGCGGGAGCAAAATTGTAATTTTATTCATTTCATCTAAATAGGCATCAAATGGACGTTTTACTTTCAGCATAAAAAATCACCATCATTCTCAAAATTAAAATGAAACGAGCTGCAAGTGATAAGGGTTTTCTTATCAGCGAAGCTCTATACAGTAACACATTATTCCCTATAGTATATTCACCTGTATAAAAAACGTTTTCATACATTCTATTTTTGTAGCTTTATTTCAGTAATCGATTTATACTTCGGCGTTTCCTTAACGTGAGATTCATACAAAGTAATCGTATCTGCTTGAAATGATGTTACAGGTAACTCTTTTACATTTGTCAGATCAAACACTTTTTCTCCTACCCATTTACGTGCAACAGTAATATGTGGATGATAAGGACGTGTCTCTAGAGAGAAGCCATTTTCTTCACAAATTATATGCACTTGCTTTTGTAAAGTAAACAAATCTTGATTATCACTTATCCCCGCCCAAAATATACGAGGCTGGTCCACCTGTCCGAATGTAGAAAGTCCTTGTAATGTGAACGATAATTCCGTTTTTTCTGTAAGTGTTTGTAATCCATTCTTTATTCCTTCTAACTGTTCCTGCGCCGCACTTCCTAAAAATGAAAGGGTAATATGATAGTCTTCTTCATGTACCCACGAGCGAAATGGTAATTCATCCTTCATTTCCTCTTTATAATTAGAAAGAATTTCTTTTATATGACATGGTAAAGTTACTGCGACAAAATAATGCGGCACCATCTACATCGTCTCCTTTATGTTATTGTTGCTTTTCTTCCTTATCTCATTCAGCTAAAAAGAATCCGCCCTCTAAAGTAGAGAGCGGTCATTATTTACATATCTTTTATTTCGCTAATTCATGAATTGCCTGAGCATAAATCGCTGTCGCTTTTAATAAATCTTCAATTTCAATGTACTCATCTTTTTGATGCGCAAGTTCTTCTTTTCCTGGGAATAACGGGCCAAATGCAACGCCAGCTTTCAATGAACGAGCATAAGTACCACCGCCAATTGCTAACAATTCAGCTTTTTCACCAGTTTGTTCTTCATATACACGTTGCAAAGTACGAATTAACGTATGATCTTTGTCAACGTGATGCGGGCGAGAGTTAGAATAATCCGCTACTTCAAATCCATGAGTACCAACATATTCTTTTAACTTTGCAATCGTTTCTTCAAAGTTAGTTGTAACTGGATAGCGTACATTTAATCCTAAATTACCACCGTTTTCTTGCGAGTAAGACAAGCGACCAACATTCACTGTTAACGGCCCGCTAATATCATCTTTATAAGAAATACCAGCTTTTTCTCCAATAATATCACCTGTAAATGTTTCTGTTACAAACGAGGCAAATGAAGCCCCTTTTCCATCAAGAGAAACTTTCGTTAAGAAGTTTACCAATAATAAACCTGCATTTTCTCCCTTTTCCGGAGTAGATCCGTGAGCTGAAATCCCTTTGATTTGCAACGTCACCGTCTTTCCTTCTACAATTGCTTTACCTATTTTTTTAGCAGTTTGTAAATACTCCTCATATGCTACTGTAAGTGTATTTACATCTTCTCCTGTAATAACTGCTTCTGCAAAATCAGGAACCATATTTAAACGACGACCTGACTCAAATGAAATAAGCTTAAATGTGCCTTCTTTCTCTTCGCCACCACTTTGCACAACTTGTATGTCAGAAATTCCTTTTTCCGCATTAATAATCGGAAAATCTGCATCCGGTGCAAAACCGATTGTTGGCATTTCCTCATTTTTAAAATAATGCTCTACACACTTCCAATTACTTTCCTCATCTGTTCCTAAAATCATACGAACACGTTTTGAAAGAGGTAAGCCTAATTCTTTAACGATTTTCATCGCATAATAAGCTGCCATCGTCGGCCCTTTATCATCAATTGCACCGCGTGCAAAAATCTTCCCGTCGCGAATATCCGCACTATACGCAGGAGTTGTCCAGCCATCTCCTTCTGGTACAACATCAACGTGACAAAGAATACCTACTAGTTCTTCTCCTTGTCCCATTTCAAGATGACCTGCATATCCTTCTAAATTTTTAGAAGCGAAACCTTCTGCTTCTCCTTTATGTAACATGAAAGATAAGGCTTTTTCTACACCTTCACCAAATGGTGCGCCCTCTTTCGCAGATTCTTCTTCCCATACACTTTTAATTTGTAAAAATTTTTGTGTATCACGAATTAAATCATCTTTTCTTTTTGTAACTTCTTCTGTCCAATTAATCGTCGACATCACGCATCCATCCTTCACTATATTGTCTCTTTCATCATAGCAAACGAAAATCTCTTATGCCATACATGAAAACCTAATAACGGACAATTTCAATATTTCAGATATTTCTTATTAGTTTTTCTTTTATTTTTTAAAAAAAATTTGCAGGAATTTGGCGTTTTACGTAGAAATTTATGAGTTAGTTGACTGACCAGACATAAAATGTCAACTACCAATATTTTTCTATATGAATATTTGTTAAACTTTTGTAAAATTTAAGTAAGTTAAAGCATGAATTTTATCATGTAGAGTACAATGGTAGTAACGACCTTCTTTCCTGAATGGGGTCAAAAAAACTAGTAGAGGAGCGGTTTTCTCTTGAAACCTACAACTACTCGTATGCTAACACGCATTAAATCAATTTATATGTACATCAATGAAAACGGTACGGTAACAACGAAAGACCTTGTAGATGAGTTCGGGATCACACCGCGAACAATACAACGTGATCTAAATGTGTTGCAGTTTAATGAACTCGTGTATAGCCCTTGCCGCGGCAAGTGGACAACGACAGGAAAGAAAGTGAGAATGACCTCATAATAAAAAATAATTGTATGTAAATAAATACATACCCCTTTCTAACTCATTAGAAAGGGGTCTTTTCTATACTTTGAAATTGGCGTTACTTTTCGTTATCTACTTGATACGTCTTTAACATTTCTACTTCTTCATCTGTTAATTCACGATATTGCCCAAGTTCTAACTCTTCATCTAACATTAAAGGTCCCATCTCTGTTCTCTTTAAATAAACTACTTTTTTCCCTACCGCTTCAAACATACGCTTCACTTGATGGAACTTTCCTTCTGTAATAACGAGTTCAATCTCAGAAATATCATCACTTTTTAAAATTGTAAGTTCGCCTGGCTTCGTTTCATAGCCATCTTCTAAAATTACACCTTTAGCGAATTCTATTACATCCTCTTCCGTTACAACGCCTGAAATGTGTGCATAATATTTTTTCGGCACATGCTTTTTCGGAGATAATAGTTGATGCGTTAACTTCCCATCATTTGTGATTAATAAGAAACCTTCTGTATCAATATCGAGCCTTCCAACAGGGAATGGATCGAAAATCGCATCTTCTAATTCTAATAAATCTATTACTGTTTCGTGGTTATCATCTTCTGTCGCTGAAATAACACCTTGTGGTTTATGCATCATTAAATAAACAAACTCTTTATATTCCACAACTTCACCGTGAATCATAACCTCTTGCTCTTCTACATTCACATGAAACTTCGCATCTTTCACTGGCGTTCCATCAATCTTCACAACGCCGTCTTTCAGTAATTTCTTTACTTCTTTTCTACTTCCGTGTCCCATATTCGCTAATAATTTATCTAATCTCATGTTCTTCACCTTCTTTATTTATCATAGAAAAGGGGACGTATTTACGCCCCTTTTGATTTCAACTTTATTTTGAATCTACTACCAAGTTTACGCTGGATTTTCTCTAAAGCTTCTCCGCCAAATACTCTTTCTAGTACTCCTGTGCGAATCGCTAACAATCCGTAAACAAGACCACCAATACCTGCACAAATCGCAACTGTAATAAGAGCACCAATACGGCCATCAGGCGAAATCATGAAGGATAGAAGCCATTGTGATAGTTTTACAGCAATAACCATTACAAGTGTTAAGACTGCAATTTGGAATGTTCTCTTATATACAACACCAAATGAATAGTGTGCGTGTTTTTTGATTTGTCTATTCGTATACCATACGGAAGCTAAGAAGCCGACTGCAGTAGCCAAAATCGCCCCAACTGTACCGAAATAACGAATAAAGATTACGTTACATGCAAATTTCAAAATAACACCCATCACAAGCGCAATAACCGCATGTTTCTGCTGGTTAATCCCTTGCAGAATTGCTGCTGTTACTGTGAATAAAGCGAATAACAATGCAACTGGCGCATACCACATTAATACTTGTCCACCTAGTGGGTCTGAATCGTAGAAAGCAGTGTAAATCGGATATGCAAGTGTAGAAATACCGACAACTGCTGGCAATGTTAAAAACATATTCGCCTGGAATGTTTGTGTAATTTGTAATTTCAAATAACGGTATTGCTTTTCAGTAAACGACTTTGTAATCGCTGGCACGAGCGTTAAACTAAACGCTGTTGCAAGTGATACTGGAATCATAATTAATTTATGCGTCCACATCGTGAAAATACCGAGTGCTCGCTCTGCGATATCTCCTTGACCAATCGCCTGCATAATAGAGTTAAATGTCAATGTATCAATTTGTTGATATAAAGGAATTGTTAATCCAATTACAACGTAAGGGATTGCATATGCAAACAACTCTTTAAACAATTGAGCGGTACTTACCGTCGATTCTGGTACAGTTTGCTCAATTAAATATTGATCCAAATATTTTTTACGTTTTAACCAGTACCAAATTAATACGCCAAGTGCTCCAACTGCTGAAACGAACGCAGCGAATGTCGCAACCCCAACTGCCGTTGCTACTGTACCGCCAAGTACTTTAATAACGATGAAACTACCCGCTAATAAAAAGACGATACGAATAATTTGCTCGATAATTTGTGAAACCGTAGTCGGTCCCATCGATTGGTGGCCTTGGAAATAACCACGAATCAAACTTGCTGCCGGCACAACAATAAGCGCAAAACTTACGAGGCGAATAATCGTCGTAACTTCTTCTATCTTATTTTGTAAACTTTGTTTACCAAGCATTGCTTCTGCAAATAATGGTGCGGTCATGTACAGTACTAAGAAGGAAAGAACTCCTGTTACTATCATCATAACCATTCCCGAGCGGAACATTCTCCGGCTCGTTTTATAATCTCCAAGTGCATTATATTTGGAAACAAACTTAGAAACAGCAAGCGGCACTCCTGCCGTTGCGATACTTAAAAATATCGTATATGGAATGTATCCATATGTATAGAGCGTTCCGCCTTCTGTGCCTACTAATGCATGAAACGGAAAAACGTAAATCATGCCTAAGAACTTTACTAAAAATGTCCCTAACGTCACAATAAGCGTTCCGCGCAGAAATTTTGAATCGGACATACGAAAATCCTCCTACATCTACAATAAAGTAAAACTATAATTAGTGGGAGACTCCCTTCCTACTAATCATTCGAGCATTTACGGACCTTTTTAACTCCCTCTTTACTTCTCATAAATCTTAAGATAGTAGTCTTATTGCCCATAAATAGCAGGATAATGCTGAACTCTAACTTTTGTATTGTACCACAATTCTCCTCTTAAGCAGTACTTCACTCTATTTTTCTTTTAAGGGAAAACATGCTATTCTTTTAGGCAGGAAATGTAGAAAATGAGGTCGATATATTATGCATTATGATGTTATTGTCATCGGTGGCGGTCCTTCAGGGCTAATGGCTGCAATCGGTGCTGCTGAAGAAGGCGCAAGCGTCTTACTTCTTGATAAAGGAAATAAACTAGGACGTAAACTTGCGATTTCTGGTGGTGGTCGTTGTAACGTAACGAACCGTCTACCACTTGATGAAATCGTTAAACATATACCTGGAAATGGTCGCTTCTTATACAGTGCTTTTTCTATTTTCAGTAATGAAGATATTATTACATTCTTCGAAAATCTCGGTGTACAACTGAAAGAAGAGGATCATGGCCGCATGTTCCCCGTATCAAATAAAGCGCAATCTGTTGTAGATGCACTGTTAACACGATTAAAAGACTTAGGTGTGAAAATACGTACGAATACGCCTGTCGAAACGATTGATTATGAAAACGGTCAAACGAAAGCAGTTATTCTACAAACAGGCGAAGTGTTAGAAACGAATCACGTCGTTATCGCTGTTGGCGGAAAATCTGTTCCTCAAACTGGTTCTACTGGAGACGGATACGCTTGGGCTGAAAAAGCTGGGCATACAATTACAGAACTTTTCCCAACAGAAGTACCAATTCTTTCAAACGAACCGTTTATTCGTGACCGCACATTACAAGGTCTTGCTTTACGAGATGTAAACTTAAGTGTATTAAACCCGAAAGGAAAAGTTATCATTTCTCATAAAATGGACATGCTTTTCACTCACTTCGGCCTATCTGGTCCTGCTGCTCTTCGCTGTAGCCAATTCGTTGTGAAAGCGATGAAAAAGTTTAAAACGAACACAGTGCACATGAGTATCGATGCATTGCCAGAAGAAAATAGTGAGCAACTGTTCCAGCGCATGCTGAAACAAATGAAAGAAGATCCGAAAAAAGGAATTAAAAACGTTTTAAAAGGCTATGTTCCTGAACGTTACTTCCTATTCTTATTAGAAAAAAATGAAATTGACGGTAGCGAACAAGCTGGACAAGTTTCTCATGAGAAGATTCGCGCACTTGTGAAAGACTTTAAAGAATTTACCGTCCATGTAAATGGTACGCAGTCAATTGAAAAAGCATTCGTTACTGGCGGAGGTGTATCCGTTAAAGAAATTAACCCGAAAGAAATGGCTTCGAAATTCACGAATGGTTTATACTTCTGCGGAGAAGTTCTTGATATTCACGGTTATACTGGCGGCTATAACATTACATCTGCCCTTGTTACTGGCCGAATTGCCGGAACAACCGCTGGACAAAATTCAAAAATGCAATATTAAAGAAGAAACAGGGACTCCTGTTTCTTTTTTTAGTATGTTGGAATAGCAAAGTAATACACGAAATTATATCGGCGATACTTTAAATATGTCGACCGTTTCTTCAAAAATATCCCTTCCTCCTAACTTCCCATTGCTTTTTTGTTGCTTTATATACCTTAGTACCTTTATATTTTATATTGTTGAATATTCGAAAAAGGGTAAGGGGAAAACAAATGAGAAAAAAAGTCATGATGTCTTTAATGCTAATGACGTTTCTTTCTGCGGTAGAAGGAACGATTGTTAGTACAGCGATCCCTCGTATAACGAGTGATTTGTCAGGCGTCGAACTTGTTAGTTGGGTATATGCAATCTATATGCTTGCAACAGCTGTTTCGACTCCAATATACGGAAAGCTAGCTGATTTATTCGGCCGTAAAAAAGTTCTGCTCATCGGAGCAACAATCTTCTTAATCGGTTCTGCACTTTGCGGAGTCGTTACATCAATGGAACAATTAATCTTCTTCCGTGCTCTTCAAGGTATAGGGGCTGGTGCTGTTATGCCGATCACAATGACGATTATTGGAGACCTATATAGCGAAGCGAAAGACCGCGCGAAAGCACAAGGCTGGATGAGTGCAGTTTGGGGTGTATCTGGTGTTATTGGGCCGTTAGTAGGTGGATTTTTAGTTGATTCTCTTTCTTGGCGCTATATTTTCTTCTTAAACGTTCCTTTTGGAATTATCGCTTGCTTAATGTTTGCCACTTCTTATAAGGAATCTGTTAAGTCCGCCGCTAAGCAACATATCGACTATCTTGGTGCGACAGTTTTCTCATTAAGTACAATTGCTTTACTATACGCATTATTAACAGGTAGCAGTAAGCAAAACTGGGGAGACATTTCAATTATCGGCCTATTAATCTTTGCCGCTGTTTCATTCATTATTTTCTTATACATCGAGAAAAAGTCTCCGGAACCATTAATTCCGCTAGCACTTTTCTCTAACCGTACATTATCTACAATAAACATACTAACACTTATTGCTGGCGCAATGATTATTAGTATTACAGTGTATCTTCCAATTTGGAGCCAAGGTGTTTTAGGAAAAAATGCGACAGAGGCTGGACTCATTTTAATGCCGATTCCTGTTATGTGGACATTCGGTGCTATGTTCTCCGGCAACTTAGTTGGCAAGTTACAAACGAAACAAATTATTTTACTTGGAGCTAGCATTTTATCAGTTGCTACTTTCTTATTATTTACATTATCAACAGATTCACCATCATTCCTTATTTATGTTGCAGTCGGATTATTCGGCTTAGGAATGGGGCTTGTTACACCAATTTACATGGTAACAATTCAAGCAGCTATACCGGCGAATACGCGCGGAACGGCAGTTGGTTTAAATACATTTATTAATACATTTAGTCAAACACTAGGAGCTGCAATCTTCGGAACGATCTTCAATACGATGATTCATGCACGCGGCATTAAAAACCTTGATCTTGTTTCTTCTGGCGGACATGGAGGGGCTACAGCAAACGTAGCAACCGAATCACAATCCGCATTAGCATCAAGTGTACACGTCATTTATATGAGCACTTTCGTATTAGCGGTATTCACATTAATTATCGCTTGGATCCTATTAAAGCCAACTAAACAAACAAGTGAACAATAAAAAGAGGATGACCATTTTGGTCATCCTTTTTGCATAAAATCTACTCTTCATTCTCCACAATATGTTTAAGCATGGACAATTTATTATCCCAAAATCGTTCATAGTACGAGAGCCACTGCTGTAATTCCTCTAATGGTTCTGGATGCAAACGATATATCTTCTCTCTTCCGCTCTTTCTTCCACTCACTAAATTCGCTTCCGAAAGAATATGAAGGTGCTTTACAACAGCAGTACGACTCATCGGAAAATGATCCGTTATTTTTGAAATCGGTAACTCTTTGTCACTTAATAACCGTATTACTTCTCGGCGGGTTGGATCAGCAATTGCTTGAAATACATCATATTTCGCTACTGATGAGGACACTTAGCCTTCGACAACCTTTTTCAGTTTTTCATTTACAATCGCTACCCAGCCGCCGCTCATTCTTTCGTGAATAATAGAGCTCTTCGCATTTGGTTTTGGGAGGATTTCATCAGGATGTTTCCAGCCGCCGTGAATTAACGTAAATTCTGTTTTATTATCTCCTAGGTCTTTCAGATTAAATGAAACGACCCACCCATCTGTATCCCATGAGAAAGATAGATGGTTTGGCTCATCAATTTCTAACACTTTACATGGTGATGGCCCAAATGGCGATTGCACATGAAACTCATGTCCTACCTCTAATTCAAAATCATTTGGCATAAACCATGACGCAATTCCTTCTGCAGTCGATACTACATTCCATACTTTTTGAATAGGCGCGTTAAAAACGATTGTTTGTTTAATATCATTTAATGTATTTTGTTGTTCCATTTTATATCTCCTTTATTCGGCATTAAAATATAACACCTTTTAGTTTCACATCAACAATATAACACCTTTTGGTTTCATGTCAAGAAAGACTCTTTTTCACTGTTGAGAAATTCTCAACATTTTTTCAACAGGACAAACACCCTCTCACCATTCCTTCATAATATACTCACAAAGGCAATGAAAAATAGAAAATTCCCTCAATATGAAACTCTATCACTCCTATTGAGAGAAGCGCCTAACTTATCTCATCTGTACTTCGTCTCTCCTCCTTCCCTCGGGGACAATACGCGAGATATGTAAAAATCAGAAGGAGTATGCCCGCCATTTGGGTAGGTAGTTATTTCTCTTCTCCTCAACATTTCCTTAGGAGCGAAATGACTACCGACCCACTTTTTCAAACAAAAATAAAAAGGAGATGAAAGCTATGTTCTATTGCATTAACTGTTCTGAAATTCACCATGAAAAACACCCGAATGATAAAGTTTTTAAAAACGGTTTTTATATTGATCCATTTTTAGGTGATCGTTATCACCTTGGTATGTGTACAGATGCCCAAAACCATGAAACAGGGGCGCCTCTTTTAGCGACAAAGAAATTAGGCACAACTCAATCTATTATGAACGTATTACCGACACATGTTGTCCCAACATAAAACATAAAAAAGAGCTGGCTCACCCAGCTCTTTTTTATGCTTTATAAACGATCATTGCTGAAAAACAATAAATTTGGTTTTCGTCATCATTAATAGAAACACCGACTTGGTACTTAATATCTACAAAGTTACTATCATCAATTTTTTTCAAAAATACATTTACAGCGTCTTCTAAGTCCTTTTCATGACTTTCATCAAACACTTTCACACGAATCATGTTAACACCATCCTAGATCGCAGCCCTCCGCCGCTTGTTTATTGCCACGGTGCGTATCTATGATGCGATAAAACTTTCCATCTTCATATATATATCCGTCTTCTAACACATATTGTTTATCTTCAGTATAGACATAAAACTTACCTATCATAAACTTACTCGTATATAATTCCAAATAATCTTGCCTAAATTTAGCTACAACTTTATTTGTAATATCAATTCTAATTGTGCGCCCCACCTTCTATCCCTCCCTTGCAAAGAACGGATTTAGGTATATTGTATTAGCGATTTTATATTTTATGCTTAAAAATAAGTGGATATGCTCTCTTTCTGCGCCTGTACTATTTTTCTAAAAAAATTCCCCCTATTTATTCAACTTATAAGAGCAAAAAAACAAACAAAAAAACGACTTTTATATATTGACTACAGCATATCAGATGTGATATTATATAAAATTTGACATTTTTATCCTAGTATGTTATCATTAAAAGTAGTTACCACATACGGAGGTGGATGATTTGTTTCAAATTGGTGATAAAATCGTTTATCCAATGCACGGTGCAGGAATCATCGAAGCAATTGAAGAGAAAGAAATATTAGGCACTACGCGTCAATATTGTGTTATACGCATCATTAGTAAAGATATGCAAGTAATGCTTCCGATGAATCAATTACAAAAATCAGGTATACGTTATATCGTCGATAAAGGTACGTTAGATGGTATACTTCTTGAATTTCATCATGGGGAATCAGACCCCTCACTCTCTTGGAAACAAAGATATACAATGAATATGGAAAAAATGAAGAACGGCAATCTTCAAGATAGTGCAGAAGTTGTTCGTGATTTACTTCGTCGCAATAAAGAAAGAGCATTAAATGCGAGCGAAAAACAAATGCTAGATAATGCGCGTAAAATGGTTATTAGTGAAGTTGCGCTCGTACAGAATGTTTCAGAACATCAAGCAACAGAATTTCTTCAAGATACAATCAATCATTAATTTTAAAAATAGCCGACCGCTATTTTTTTTTGCGTAAAAAAGGCCAGAGAGTTAAATCTCTTTGGCCTTTCATATTACCCACGCCCCGCTTGAAACGATGGGTATAAAGTCATTCCACCATCTGCAAATAACGTAATTCCAGTTACGTAACTTGCCTCTGCTGAAGCGAGCCACGTTGCTACTGCTGCGATTTCTTCAGGTTTTCCAATGTAACCCATTGGAATCATACTTTCTACGTCGTCACGTTTTTTCGGGTCAGCAAATTTTTCAGCATTAATTGGCGTATTAATTGCACCAGGCCCAATATTATTTACCCGAATACCTTTTGGTGCATATTCTAACGCTAACGTTTCTGTCATAAGCTTAATCCCCCCCTTGCTAGCCGCATAATGCACAAATAATGGCCACGGGATTTTCTCATGAACACTAGACATATTAATAACCGAACCTTTAATATCGTGTTCCACAAAATATTTAATCGCTTCACGACTTCCTAAAAAAGCACCTGTTAAATTTGTATGAATTACTTTATTCCAATCCTCTAACGGCATTTCATGCGACGGTACCGCGTTTTCTATCCCTGCATTATTAATCATGACGTCGAGCGTACCAAACTCTTTCACAGCAGATTGAATGAGATTTACAACATCTGCCTCGACCGTCACATCACCTTTTACAGCAATCGCTTCTCCACCTACCTTTTTTATTTCTTCTAATACATCTTTCGCTTCTGACTCTCTTGAGCGGTAGTTAATAACAACTTTCGCCTTCTCTTTAGCAAATCTTACTCCCATGGCTCTTCCAAGACCAGTTGCTGATCCTGTAATAACGACGACTTTCCCTTCTAAATCGCTATACATTTTAATACCTCCTTAACCTTTCGCAATCCCCAGCATAATTCCAGCTGCAATAATAAAAACGATACCAATAACAATCCCAATTAATTGACGCTTCGTTTTCCTTTCACCTAATATAAAAATCCCCCCAAGCGTCGAAATAATAATTCCCATTTGTGAAAGGGCAAAGCTTGTTGCGACCCCAACTCTTGGCTGCGAAATGAATAAAAACATATTTCCAGCTGCCCAAATCAATCCTGGAAGAATATTTCGAATCGCATATTTATTGAATGGATGATGTTTAAATGTGAGTAAAATCCCGCCTAATACCATACCGACCGCTTGTGGTAATAAAGCCGACCAACCGTTCACGTTAAATAACCGGATAACTACTACGTAAACTAAATAACCGACTGTTGAAATTAATAAAATAATAATTCCTTTTTTAAAATTTCCTGCTTGCTCTGCATTCTTCTCTTCTTTACTTTGAAGCGATGTTAAAATAACCCCGATAATAATACAAACGAGCGCCAAAACTCCAAGAACGACCGATATCGTCGTTGACCATTCATGAAACACGATAACCCCAAATAATGTTGTCGCGACTAATTGAAGCCCTGTTGAAATCGGCATCGTTCTAGAAACACCCATTAAATCAATACTTTTTAATTGATTCGCTTGACCAAGTGCCCAAAATAAGCCAGATACAATTCCAACTCCAATAACGGTCGGAGTTAATACCGGCTTCATAAAAATATAAACGACAATTGAGAAGATAAGTGCACCGAACGTTGTACCGAGCGTTTGACTATACGGTCCCCCGCCTAGTTTCACGTTAAATAGCACAATACTCCCCCAAAATATAGCTGGTAAAATCGCTAAAAGTATATCCATCGCTCATTACCTTTCTCTACAAAATGTCATAGGTTATCGCTCTAAATCATTAGAGTGAGCTTTTATTTTTTCGTTTTTTCGTGCACAAATCTTTTCTACAATAGCACCAGAAACATTCTTTTCTCGCTCCACTTTCTTTATCTTTATGTGATCTAAATTGTCTTCCAAAGTAAGTGTAACTTTATCATTCGGCGGATTATGTGCCCCTTGAAATGTAAGAAATTGTATCATAACTTCAAACCTAGGAACAAACTCATCTTTCTTGCCTAGACGCTTTATATTTGTAACTGAGTCACATTCATATTGATCTTCTGTCACTTGCCTTATAACCGAGTAATATCGATTCAGTAACGCACTTTCTAAAAGCTGTTCCGTCGATTCTTTTGCCAAAGAATTGCTTGGAGAAAAGAAAAAAACAGAACATATCATTGCAATCATTACACATATCTTTTTCATAACTTCCTCCTTTTCCTATAAGATAGTGTTCTCCAAAATGCCATAAAAAAACGACTTTCCCTATTTAGGAAAGTCGTTTTTTATAGCATAAATCCAATATTAACCACCACTCACTGGTGGTATTAGTGCAACTACATCACCAGATTGTATCGTATCATCTTCATTCGCGTACTCTTCATTAATCGCAACCATAATTGGCGCTGACACTGGTACATTATATTCTTTCGCAACAATATCTTTTAACTCTGCAACAGTAATATTTTCTTTCTCTATTTGTAATTCACTCGTTCCTGCTTCTTCTTGCAAGTTCGCAAATAACAATACTCGAATCATATTTATAACTCCTTCCCAGGCTCTCCTGCTGGATATGGTGTTTTTTCTAATTGGTCACCAATCCATGAGTCACCATCTTCCCAAAATTCCTTTTTCCAAATTGGAATAATTTGCTTAATACGCTCCATAATATATTCATTCGCTTCATAAGCCTCTTTGCGATGAGGCGTTGATACAGCAACAACAACCGCTATATCAGAAATTTGTAGCGTGCCGATGCGATGCGTAATCGCAACATGTGTACCGGGCCACTTCTCCTTCACTTCTGACCCAATTTTCTGTAGCATCTTTTCTGCCATCGTCTTATAAGCTACATACTCTAAGTATAGTGTACGACGCCCTTTCGTAAACTCCCTAACTGTCCCGATAAATGTTGTAACAGCACCACATTCACGGCGAACTACTTTCTTTGTCACCTCTTCAATCGAGATTTTTGTATCAATTACTTCATAATACGTATTTATCATTTTGCACCCCTAGCCGTTTGTAAAAACCAGTCTATATACAATTTTTCTTCTGTTATATGAAATACTTTATATTCTTCTCGCACATTTGACGAAGCATCATACCACGTAATAACTGCCGCTATATTTTCTACTTTATGTAAAAGTTCAGCATCTTCCGCAGAACGAAGTAACACTACTTTCGGATAGTTCTCAGCTTTATAGCCCTCTATTAAAATCGTATCTACTTCAAAAAATTCGTACAAGCGGATAATTTCTTGCAAGGACCATTCATCTCGCAAAGAGGACAAAGATAGTAATCCAGCACCTTCTACACTACTTACTACAGCACCAGCTTTTCTGTGTCTTTCACTGTCTTTTTGCGCTACTTCAGGAAAGCCCCCGTGACCATGATGTTTAATTGTAGCAACCTTCATTTCTCTTTCAGTTAATGCATGCACCATCTTCTCTACAAGTGTTGTTTTCCCGCTATTTTGATACCCTACTATTTGTAAGATTGAAGAGGCTTTGCCCACGGCCAATCACTTCCCTCAGAGCATTCTAACAATAATACAGACACTTTCATTCCTGCTTCAAATCCTCTCGTTCCTCCAGGCAGCACGATAAAAGCATTTGCATCCGCAAGCGAAGAGACCGCACTCGATTTATCTAAACCGACTGGCATCGCTTGTAGTGCCCCATTAACAATACTCGCTTTCGCTCTTACAAAACGAGTAAACGGATTTGGTTTCGGGAAATCTTTTTGTAAAATAGCATCAGTTCTATATACGTGAGGCTCCTTCGCATGCAAATACGTTTTCATAATTGGATGTACAAATAATTCGAAACCTACATAACAAGCTGACGGATTACCTGATAAACCGAAAAGTAACTTTCCATCAACTTCAGCTACTGTCGTTACACTTCCAGGTCTCATCGCTATTTTATTAAAGAGTACATTCGCCTGTAACCTTGCATAAATAGCCGGTAAGTAGTCGTAATCTCCTACTGAAACACCGCCCGTTGTAATTAAAATATCAACCTCACCCATCGCTGATTTAACGGCTGTAAAACATGCATCTAACTCATCAGCAAGTTGTCCATAGTAACGCACTTTTCCGCCAGCTTTCATAATTTGAGCGGCAATCATGTAAGAGTTACTATTTCTAATTTTTCCTGGTTCTAACGCCTCATGCACTTCTAGTAATTCGCTGCCCGTCGTTACAATACCGACAACAGGCTGTTTTACAACTTTCACAGTGCTATATCCAAACGTCGCTAATAATGCGGCAACACCTGGATTGATTACAAAACCTTTCTTAACGAGGACTTGATTTTGTTTTATATCTTCTCCTTTAAATGACACATTGTCACCGTTTTGGAAAGGACGTTTTAACTTCATATATGTACTTTCGTTCCTCTCGAATCCTTCCGTCAGTTCTAGCATTACGACTGCATTGCAATCTTCTGGAATAGCTGCTCCTGTCATAATACGAACCGCCTGAAAAGCCCCTACTTCTTCTGCAAAAACAGATCCTGCTCCGATCTCTCCTATTACTTCAAATTCAATCGGATGCTCTTGACCCGCTTCCTTCGTGTCTTCTGCTCGAATTGCGAAACCATCGTAAGGAGAACGATCAAAGTGAGGAACGTCGTGATCTGAGACAACATCCTCTCCAAGAATCCTCCCGTAACTTTCTGTAATAGAAACTTCTTCTACTTCACCATGCTTAGCATATTTCATAACCCGCTCTACAGCCTCAGCAACTTGAATCGGGATTCGTTTTTCTACCATTGTTTCTCACCTCATATTTGCAAAATATCTAATCTCGATTACACTTTATATATTAAATCGCAATTACTTCAAGGAGGAATTCCATGTCTTCATTCACACATTTCAACGACCAAGGGCGCGCTAAAATGGTTGATATAAGTGACAAAAAAATAACCGTTCGAACAGCAATAGCATGCTCTAGCATTCTTGTTACGAAAGAAATTTTTGATAAAATCTCACGCAATGAAATTGGTAAAGGTGACGTATTAGCCGTCGCACAAATCGCAGGTATTATGGCTGCAAAACGTACTTCTGATATTATCCCAATGTGCCATCCTTTATTATTAAAAGGTGTTGATGTCTCTTTCGATTGGAAACAGTCAGAAGAACAATATCGGCTACTTATTGAAGTAAAAGTTAAAACAGAAGGTAGTACCGGCGTTGAGATGGAAGCTTTAACAGCTGCTTCCGCTACCGCTCTTACTGTATATGACATGTGTAAAGCCGTTGATAAGGGTATGATTATTGGCGAAACGTACTTACTTGAAAAAACGGGCGGAAAAAATGGAGATTATATTAGAAATTCTTAATCCTACCTTTTCCATTTGAACCTAAAGGATTCCCCTTTAGGTTCAACCTATATATCTTGCATATAGTCGTTTCGCAACATTCATATCATTCGTACCATGAATAAACGCCCTGCCATCTGTAAATAAAACGAAACGATATTCTTCCACTGGAAATGATAATAAATACGGCGTTGCTTTTACATCCACACTTTTTTGTAAGCGCTTTTTAATTTCTTTTAAATTAAAACCCTGACGCACACCTGGACGGATTTGAACTGTATTTCGCCCACATAATACTTCTGTTTTCGTTTGTGCTTCAAATGTTAAACTCGGATATGTACGTAACTTTCCACAGGATAAACATGTATCCTTTTTCTGCCTATTCACTTTAAATGCCATCTGCTGATTATTCCAAAGATCAAATGATAGCATCGTTTCACGAAGTGCCTCAAAATCTTCTACTAATATTTTCAAGGCTTCCGTTATTTGATGTGCAACTACTAATTGCACTGCTGGCTGTATAATACCGGCCGTATCACATGTCGCTCCGCTCGCTGGATGCTCCATTAAACATCGAAAACACGGCGTTTTTCCTGGCAAGATTGTATAAGTTACTCCGTAGCTTCCAACGCATCCTCCGTATATCCACGGAACGTTATACATCTGCGATATATCATTAATAAGAAGGCGCGTTTCAAAATTATCTGTCGCATCTAATATTAAATCTACACCTTTAATTAATTCTTCCATTTCTTGCACCGTTACATCAGTCACAACCGGTACAATTTCTACTTCGGAATTAATTGCCTTTAAATGTTCTGCTGCCGCTATTGCTTTCGGTTTATAATGCTTTGCATCTTCTTCTGTATATAATTGTTGCCTTTGTAAATTACTCCATTCTACATAATCACGATCCGCAATTGTTATTTTTCCAACACCTGCTCTAACAATTGCTTCTGCATTCGCTGCTCCGAGTGCACCAGCACCGATAACGAGCACATGCTTCCCTCTTATTTTCCGTTGCCCTTCTTCCCCAACACCAGAAAATAACATTTGTCTTGAATATCGCTCTTGCATACGACATCCCCCTTTCTTATCCTCCTATATAAGACATTTCAATTTTCGGACGATTTTTCGCACTTTCTTCTGTCCGTTCATCTGAATATCGATCTTTTCTATTCTCCCATACATATTGTATAGCTTTTAATAACTCATTATCCGAAAGGTTCTCCCTCAGAAGTTTCCTTAAATCCATTCCTTCTGTCGCAAACAAGCAAGTATAAAACTTTCCATCTGCCGAAATTCTTGCTCTCGTACAAGAAGAACAAAATGACTCAGAAACAGAGGTAATAAAACCAACCTCTACATTCGTTCCAACGTATCGATACCGCTTCGCAACCTCACCAAAATAATGAGCTTCAGCTGGCTCAATTGGATACACCCCATGAATCATATCAATTAATTCTCGTTTCGTAATAACTTGATCAAAATTCCATCCATTCGTACTGCCAACATCCATAAACTCAATAAACCTAAGCGTGCTTCCTTGTTCTTTAAAATACGCAGCAACCGGAAGTACTTGATGATCATTCATTCCTTTTTTCACAACCATATTTACTTTCACTTCAAGGCCTGCTTCTTTCGCTGCCATAATTCCTTTTAACACTGGCTTCGTATTCATATTCCGGCCATTAATTGCGCGGAACACATTATCATCTATCGCATCCAAACTAACATTTACTCGGTGTAACCCAGCTTCTTTTAACGCCTTCGCTTGCTTCGTTAAATGAATCGCATTTGTCGTTAATCCTATATCTACTAAACCGTCAATTTTCACGAGACGTTCGATAAGTTTTGTTAAGTCCTTACGGAGCAAGGGTTCGCCACCAGTAAGTCTAATTTTCCGTACACCGATGCTAACAAATACTTTTGCTAATCGCTCTATTTCATCAAATGTCAGTAAAAACTCATCTTTCAAAAAAGCATAATCAGGACCAAACACTTCCGCTGGCATACAATACGTACACCGTAAATTACAACGATCAATGACAGAGATGCGTAAATCTTGAAGTGGGCGTCCGAAAAAATCTTTAACCTTCTCCTGCATCGCCACTCTCCCTTTCTGCCAAATTTATACCTCTCTTCATTCTATTATAATATATTTTTGAACCGCGATGTTTTTGCTAAGGTGAATAAAGTGAAACTTTACTAACCAATTAGACTATCTACAAGTAACGAGATAAAAAACCTTGAAACATAAAAGTTCCAAGGTTTTCTGTTTATTAACTTAATCTAATAATAGTTAGAGTAGCTCCTGGCGTTGTTGTAGATAATGTAGCTATTGCAACTAATCCAAATAACTGCAGACTAATAGCAGCTCCAGCAGGCAAGTTAGCAATTATTGGTGCACTAAATGAACCAGTAGCCACTGTCGGGGAGTTTATCGTTCCCGCAAGCGGACTGCCATTTACGGTTATACGAGAACTGACAAGTAATCCTGCCGTTAAATTAATTGTATAGGCTATATAATAATTCCCTGCATTCGCAACTGTAAATACAGTATTTCCACCACTAACGGTTATTCCTGGTCCAATATTTTGATTGTTCGGTAATGAGATATTCGTACCGCCTAATAAAACCGAAATAGCGGTTCCTGATGTATTATTCGCAAATGCATACGTTGCAGTTGTACTAACTCCAGTCACCCCGGTCGCTCCTGTTGCTCCTGTTGCTCCTGTTGGACCCGTGCCTCCCGTTGGACCTTGAATTCCTTGTGAACCTGTCGCTCCTGTTGCCCCCGTTGGACCTTGAATTCCTTGTGAACCTGTCGCTCCTGTTGCCCCCGTTGGACCTTGAATTCCTTGTGAACCTGTCGCTCCTGTTGCTCCCGTTGGACCTTGAATTCCTTGTGGGCCTTGTGGGCCTGTTGGACCCGTGTCCCCGGTTGGGCCTTGTGGACCTTGTAAACCTTGCACTCCTTGCGGACCGGTTGGACCTATTTCTCCTTGCACACCTTGTATTCCGGTTGGGCCTTGTGGACCAGTCGGACCTTGCACTCCTTGTATCCCTTGAATTCCCTGTGGGCCTTGTGATCCGGTTGCACCTGTTGCCCCTTGTATCCCTTGTGGGCCTTGACCTCCTTGGATTCCTTGAGGACCTGTTGGACCTTGGATTCCTTGCGGGCCTTGAATTCCTTGCGGACCTTGATCTCCCGTTGCTCCCGTTATACCTTGGATCCCTTGTGGACCTTGAACACCTTGCGGACCGGTTGGGCCTATGTCTCCTTGTACTCCTTGTATTCCTTGTGGACCCTGCAGCCCCGTTGCTCCGATTGCACCAGTTACTCCAGTTGCTCCGGTCACACCCGTCACCCCTGTTGCTCCCGTATCTCCTACTCCTCCCGTTACACCTGTCGCTCCTGTCGGACCAGGTGGTCCACCGGATGGACCTGTCACTCCCGTCGGACCTGATGGACCTGTTGGGCCAGTCGGTCCGGCTGGGCCTCCTGATGGACCCGTTACACCTGATGGACCCGTTACTCCAGTTGCCCCTGTAGTCCCTTCCCCTGTCGCCCCAGTTGTACCCGTATCTCCAGTTACTCCTGTCGGACCTTGGATTCCTTGAATTCCTTGTGGGCCTTGCACCCCTTGCGCACCCGTCGGTCCTTGAATTCCTTGGATTCCTTGAACTCCCTGTGGACCCATTGGACCTGTTGCACCTATATCCCCTTGAGTACCTTGCACTCCTTGCGGGCCCTCTGGACCTGTTGCTCCTATATTCCCTTGAACACCTTGAACCCCAGTTGCTCCTTGTGCTCCGGTTGCTCCTGTTATACCTTGAATCCCTTGTATTCCCTGAATGCCTTGTGGACCTTCTGGACCTGTTACTCCTATTGGTCCTTGAATTCCTTGGATTCCTTGTGGGCCCTCTGGACCTGTTGCTCCAGCTGGTCCTGGCACTCCTTGTATTCCTTGCGGACCCTGAAGTCCTTCTGGGCCTTCTGGGCCTGTTGGTCCTATATCACCCATTGGCCCTTGAATTCCTTGGACTCCTTGTGAGCCAGTGTCCCCGGTTGGACCAGGTACCCCTTGTATTCCTTGTGGGCCTTGATCTCCTGTTGCTCCTGTTATACCTTGAGGTCCTATGGCCCCTTGTATACCTTGCGGACCTTGATCCCCTGTTGCCCCCGTTATCCCTTGAATCCCCTGAACCCCTTGGATTCCTTGTTCACCAGTTACTCCTGTCGGACCAGGAATACCTTGAATACCTTGCGGACCTTCTGGACCCGTTGGCCCAATTGGCCCTTGAACCCCTTGGATTCCTTGCAGGCCCTGTGCTCCTGTTTCTCCTGTACTTCCAGTAGGACCTGTATTTCCAGTCACTCCCGCACTTCCAGTTACTCCAGTATTTCCAGTCGCTCCCGTCGCACCTGTACTTCCACTTGGTCCACCTCCTGGCCCTGTCGCACCAGTTGCTCCAGTCGGACCTGGAGGTCCTCCAGATGGGCCAGTTATCCCTGTTGGACCTGTTATTCCAGTCGGACCACTAATCCCCTGACCAGTCGCTCCTGTTGCTCCCGTATTTCCATCCGGTCCTTGTGGGCCTTGTATCCCTTGAGCTCCTTGTATTCCTTGTGAACCTGTTGCACCCGGTACCCCTTGCACTCCTTGAATTCCTTGAGGTCCCTCTGGCCCGGTAGCTCCAATCGGCCCCTGTAATCCCTGTATCCCCTGTATACCTTGTGCCCCAGTCGCTCCGGTTGGACCAATTGGACCTTGTAACCCTTGCACTCCTTGAGGTCCTGTCGCTCCAGTTTCTCCCTGTGGTCCCCTTAATCCTTGTGGTCCCTGCTGTCCTTCTGGTCCTGTTGCACCCATTTGTCCAGCTGGTCCTTGAATCCCTTGCACTCCTTGAGGTCCTGTCGGGCCCATCTCCCCCATCGGACCTTGAAATCCCCTTGGTCCTTGTGGACCAGTCGGGCCTTGTGGACCGGTTGGACCAGTAATCCCAATGCCAGTAAATCCCGTTGGAACGGGGGGAAAAGTAGGTCCAATAAGATTCGGTGAAATTCTGAAATTAGAGTTTAATGAATTTTGTCTATCGCGCTCTTTCACACTTTCACCACCTACACACCATCTTTTTTACTTTAAACAAACCTCTTCTTCTTAATATGTATTTACAAAAACAATCTCAAAGACTATTTTTATTTTAAATAATAAAAACTCCCTTAATTCCTTAAGGGAGTCCAGAAACTGAATCCATATTATCTGTATTAGGGACAGCTTGCGATATACTCGACACATTTGCACCTTGCCCCATGTTTGTTCCCGTTACAGTACCAGCAGGGGTACCTCGTGTATAGGTTGTCGTCACCGAATCTCCCGGTTGTAAACAAAGCTTCGTCTCCGTCCCTATTACTGTAACAACGTCAATCCAAGTGCAACCCGTTGAACCACTATACGATTTCGAAGCAGTAAATGAAGTATCACTCAAATTATCCCCTGTAAATATATTCCCAGTATTATTAACGATAATAAATTCTTTAATACGTGCAGGCATACTTACACTCTACCTTTCATTTATGAACCTAATGTACGTGTACTCGTCGCTAATGGCGGAAGAAACACTGATGTTCTAATCACAGCTTCTGGCTGTCGTTTCCCATTTAAAAAAACAGCCGCACTCGATCCTCCAGCACCCGCATATATTTTCGATACAGCAAAAGGTGCGATATTATAACAGTCGCCAACATTAACAGCCCCTGTATTATTAATAATTTTTACTTTACGCATGTTAATCCCCATTTACCCCTCCCCCTTTTGTATACTGTATGCAAAAGAAAAAAACTTGAAACAGACTCGTTTCAAGTTTTTAACAATTAACTATTTAGTTTCCCCTTCATATTGAAGCATACCGCCAACCATGTTCACTGTTTTAAATCCTTGTTCATTTAAATAATGGCATACATTTTCACTGCGCATTCCCGAACGACAAATAAAGATATATTCATTCTCTTTCTCAAAGAAATCTACTTTATTTGGAATATCACCCATTTTAATATGTACAGCTTCTGGAATTTTCCCTGCCGCTACTTCTTCATCTTCCCTTACGTCTACTAAAAATAACGTTTCTCCATTTTCTAAACGCTCTTGCACTTCTTCTGTAGTAATTGTTTTTACTTCTGTCATATGTAGTTCCTCCTTATATACAATAAAACCTTCAGTTTCTTCTTTAAACAATCATTTCTCATCAATTTTAGCACGCGAAGGAAGGAACGCAAAGAATGGAACATTTATTTCTCAATTTTCCAGCAAAACTTATTCTTTACAAACATAACTGACGCATTGTATCCTCAATATACTTGTTTGATGAAAGGAGCCAGTTAAAATGACACTTTTTCTTTTCATTATGGGCATCATTTTCTTAGTTTTTGCAGTTATTGCTCTTAGTATGAAAAATAATAAAAAGATAAAATCCCCTCAAGAAATGTCATTCTTATTTCTATTACTTAGTATAGCTTTCTTCGGTTTATCAATCGCTTCATATATTTTCCGTCTGCAAATCATGTAAAAAAAGGTGCCTACTATAAATCATGCACCTTTCCACATTAATTATTTCCTACACAAAACTAGATACTTTCCGGTTTAAAAACTCATAAATTTTCTTTTCAAATAAATGAACATCTAACGCTCCTGCCATATGCCCATTTATACTTTCTATCTCATATACTTCTGCGTACTTCCCTTGCTTTTGTAAAATATCTACCATTCTATAATTGTAACGAGGCGGCTGAAGTAAATCTTGTTTGCATGGAATCATGAGTACATTCGCTTCAACCTTAGAAAGAGCCTCTTCTAAGGAAGAAAATCCATGTGCAACATCATGTAATAAGACCGCTTTCGCAGTATACATCCATGAATTTGCATCTACTAAATCTATACTTTTACATGTCACTTTATTTATCTCTTTTTCAAATGATGTTAATGCAGAAAATTGTTGATAAGGTGCCATGTCTATACTGTTCCGCGGGAATGCTGTTTCATAAAAATGTTCATCAAATGCATTCATAAACATCATTTTATTCGCTAAATGAAGCCCCTTCATTGGTTGCTCCTCTCCGTACTTTCCGCCTTTCCAATCTGGATCAAGCTGAATTGCTTCAATCGCATTTTGCGCTACATTTCCCGACGTTATAATTGGATTTTGCGGATTCGTAATAACTCCAATCATTCGCTGCACCATATGAGGATAGTGGACAGCCCATTGCTGCGCAATCATCCCACCTGCCGATGGTCCCATTACAGCATGTAACCTAGCAATCCCCATATCTTTTATTAACTCATATTGCATACGTGCTACATCTAAAAATGTGAAAACTGGAAAATCCATCGCATACTCAAAACCAGTCATCGGATTTATCGATTTTGGTCCCGTTGTAATCACATATGGGTTCTTCACTTGTACATTACAAAGGTTATCAGTACATATAATGAAATATTTATTTGTATCAATTGCTTTCCCAGGTCCAATTAATCCATCCCACCAACCAGCCCCCTCATCATGCTCTGTATATTTTCCTGCCGCATGACTTGTTGCACTAAAATAGTGACAAACCAAAATCGCATTTGATCTTTCTCTATTTAAAGTACCATACGTCTCATACCCCATTTGAACAGGAATCTCCCTACCATTTTCAAACACAAACTTTTTTAAAACAAACTTCTCCTTTTTTACAATTTGCACAGAATCGCCTTCTTCCCGTCATATTATGAACTGCTTACTAAAGGATTTTTTTTATGCAAACCAATCTCCTCCTTCTTTTAATAAATAAATGAATAATATACAAAATTAGCCACAAAATAGCACTATATTACAAGATCAAAGAGGGCATACATATGATTTGGAATTGGTTACGCAAGAAAAAAAACTCAAATACAAAAGAGACAGATGATTCGAAACAACAGTCTGATGATCAAAAGGAACATAACAAAGATAAGAATGACGAGCCAAAAAGTAAGGAACAAACTGAGGATTCTTCTCAAAACAAGCAGCAAAATTCTAAGCAAGATAATAATTCTCAAGACAAACAGCAAAATTCTAAGCAAGATGATAATTCTCAAAACAAGCAGCAAAACTCTAAGCAAGATGATAATTCTCAAAACAAACAGCAAAATTCTAAGCAAGATGATAATTCTCAAGACAAACAGCAAAACTCTAAGCAAGATGATTCTTCTCAAGACAAACAGCAAAATTCTAAGCAAGATGATTCTTCTCAAGACAAACAACAAAATTCTAAACAAGAGGATAATTCTCAAAGCAAACAGCAAAATTCTAAGCAAGATGATAATTCTCAAAACAAACAGCAAAATTCTAAGCAAGATGATAATTCTCAAAACAAAAAACAAAGCTCAGGTAGTAACAGCATTTATGACTTTAGCAAACCAGAAAGTGACCATATTCATTCTCTACAAGATTTAATAAAGAAGCTGAAACAGTCTAGTGATTTTGTTAATTACCATACATCTGACGATGAAACGATGCCTTATTGGATTTCTTACTATCGCCCTTCACTTGACGGTGAGAAATTGCAAAAGTATTTAATGCCTACTCTAATGGAACGTCCTTGCGCTCCATTAGAAGAATTAAAAGAACATATTCCAATGAGTGGTATAACGATTACGAACGACTTACAAAAAATTGAGGACATGGTTTTAAAGGGACATGCGATTATTCAATTGAATCAGCAAGATCAAAAATGTATGCTTGCAAACATTGCAATTGATAATTATCGTGCACCAACTCCTCCATTAAATGAATCAACCGTTATCGGGCCACAAGAAGGATTCGTAGAAGATATTGATACGAATATTAATTTAGTACGAAAACGTCTTCCTGTTTTAGATTTACACACAAAAGAGATGATTATCGGAGAGTTTTCAAAAACAAAGGTTGTCATGATGTATTTAGACAACCTTGCCGAAAAAGATAATGTAGACTTTCTAGAAGAATCACTTCGAGCTCTTGAATATGATCAAATTAACGATAGTGCTTATATACAGGAATTAATGGGTGAAAAGTCAATTTTTCCTCTCTATATAAATACAGAACGCACTGATAGAGTCACAAAAGCACTTATTGATGGAAAAATTGCTATTTTTGTTGATGGTTCTCCTAGTGTCCTATTAACGCCTGTATCATATTTCGATTTTTTCATTTCACCAGAAGACTATAACGTATCTTGGCTATACGCGACATTTTCAAGAATATTACGCCTTATCGCAGTTCTATTCTCAATTTGTGCCACACCGTTATATGTCGCTATTTTAAATTATCATTACGAGCTCATTCCAAGTGATTTGCTTGAAACATTGATTTTATCAAGGGCACAAGTACCCTTCCCACCTTTAATCGAGGCACTCTTTTTAGAATTAGCTATTGATTTATTAAGAGAAGCTGGCGCGCGATTACCAATGAAAGTTGGACAAACACTAGGTATTGTAGGCGGTATTGTAATTGGGCAAGCATCTGTACAAGCTGGTTTAACGAGTAATATTTTATTAATTATCGTTGCCTTATCAGCGTTAGCTTCCTTTATTACGCCCATTTATAAAATGGGTAACGCCGTTCGTTTACTACGTTTCCCATTTCTCGCATTTGCAGAAATAGGTGGGCTCTTCGGTATATCTCTTGGATTTATCTTTTTATTTACCCATTTGTTTAGACTTACTTCTTTACGTAAACCGTACGCTCTCTTTTATCCAACGAGACAACAATCCTTTAAAGATTCTTGGATTCGTTTTCCATTAACAATGATTGATACTCGAGATGTTCAAGCAAGACCGCAACACGTAAAAAAAGCAACTAATGGAATTTCTACGAAACATACGTCAGATTTTGATGATTAAGAAATGAGGTGCATCGATGAGTAAAATTAAAGCAGAACACCAAATATCACCCGTCTTCGTTTTCTTTTTAATTCACGGTGCACAATTTGGTGCTGGTGTTCTCGGATTTGCCCGCATTATTGCGAAAGCAGCAGGATACGATGGCTGGATAGGTGTCCTTCTCACAGGAATCATCATTCATATTCTCCTATGGATGATGTATTCCTCATTAAAAGATATAGATGGTAATTTAATTGATTTGCATAAGCAAACATTCGGAAAGTGGCTCGGGAATGGGATTAACATTATATTTATGGTGTATTTTTTAATCGTAAGTATTTCTGTTATTCGAACATATGTAGAAATTATTCAAGTATGGATGTTTCCCTCTGCTTCGACTTGGATGTTAACAACTTTTCTATGCTTAGTCGGTTACTATATTATTTCATCTGGTTTTCGTGTTATTACTGGTATCTGCGTTATTTCTGTCGGTGGCACGCTCGGATATCTTTTCCTTAGCCTTTTTATCTTAAAATACACTCACTGGTCTAATTTACTCCCTGTATTTTCACATTCATTTTCAGACATTTTAAAAGCAGCTCACTTATCAATCTATACTATGACCGGATTTGAAATTTTCCTTATGATTTATCCATTTGTAAAAGACTCTAAAAAATCTCATAAATTCGCTCAATACGGTGCATTATTTTCTAACCTTTTATATTTATTTAGCACCCTCTTAGCTTTTACATTCTTTAGCGAAAAACAATTATCCAAAACGATTTGGGCCCAGCTCTCTATGACTCAAGTTATTCAACTACCTTTCATAGAACGGCTAGAGTACATTGCAATTTCTGCTTATGTTCTCGTTATTATTACGAGCTTTATTCTTCCTTTATGGGCAGCAACAAGAGGAACACACGAAATATTTCGTGTAAAACAAAGAGGTGTTTTAATTGCTTTTATGCTCATTACCCTCATTATTTCACAGCTTTTAACGAACAGACATGATATTAACGATTTTATTAGTAATGCATCAAGGATTAGTTTTTGGCTTATATACATATACATCCCAATTCTATTTATTATTGTGTGGGTGAAAAGAAAATGGAAAAAATCAAAAGAAAATTAATGCTTCTTTCTTGTATCAGCGTCCTTAGTCTAACTGGTTGCTTACAAAAAAATATTATTGATGATGTCAACCTAATTCAAGGGACTGTTTTTGATACAGCAAAAGATAATAAAGTAAAAGTCACATTCGTTTGTCCTATACAGAAAAAAGGTAATAAAGTTCAAGTCTTTGAAGGAGTAGGAAACGCAGTAAAACAAGTAAAAGCGGATACTTCTTTAGAATCCTCTCAACCGTTTGCAAGTGGACAAATGCGTATTGCTTTATTTACTACAAGAATCGCTAAAAAAGGATTGTCAACTTCCTTTGACACGTTAATTCGTGATGTGAACATCGGGAACTCAATGTATGTCGGTCTATTAGAAGGAACTGGAATGGACTTACTAAAAGGTAAATATACAACATCATCTAACGTTGCCATTTATATAAAGAAAATGTTAGACCATAATATGCAAACAGGCCCTTTACCTACTGACAATCTACATTTAGGAGCTTATCGATATTATCGTGAAGGCCAAGATTCCTATTTACCAATTCTCAAAAAAGATAAAGATAAAATAAAAATTACTGGCATCGGCCTTTTAAAAGGAGATAAATATATTGGCAAAATTAATTATCATGATATGTTTGCCTTTAAAGGCTTATTGGAAAAACACCGATTAGATTCACATGAATTTAAAGCAAACTCTGGATACACAATCATTAATAACATTCGATCCGTCCCAACTTACCAAGTAAATATAGAAAACGGGAAACCATCATTTTTCATACACGTCAAACTAGAAGCGCGTATTCAAGAACTATCTAAACAGTTCAACTTAGACAATAAAAAGAATACACAAAAAATAGAAAAATCGGTTAAAAAACAATTAGATGCAACAGCTAACAAACTAATTAAACAGTTTAAATCTTTAAATGTGGATCCCCTCGGACTAGGAGCAAAATATAAAGAACATTATCGCTCATTCAAATTAGAAGAGTGGCGAAAAATGTATAAAGATGTTCCAATTAAAGTGAAATACACTGTCAACATTACAAATTCTGGTGTAATTGAATGAGAAATGATTGAACTCCTCTCTCCAGCATGATACAACGGAAAGAGGAGTTTTTATTTTTAAATAGAGAAAAGGGATATTTACGGGGGAGCTTATGTCTAAAAAATTAGTAAAACCTATTTTAAATGGTATTTTATTTCTCGGCGTCTTTTTATTTGCTCATACATACTTAAAAAATGTTTCTTTCACACGTTATTTACTTGTAGTTATACCAATGCTACTCATCGGAATGTTTGGCATCGATCTTATTTTATCCGTTTTAATTAAGAAAGAAGAATAACGAGCGAACATCTTATTTCTCATAAGATGTTCTTTTTATTTAATAACTACCTTATGTTACAATAAAGTGAAACTTTAATCAGTGGGGATTTTGTCCATTACCCACTGATTATTAGCCTTCACCAATCGGGCTTTTACGGGCAGTTATCTCCCACCTCACTTCCTCGCATTTGCGACTTTTGAGGTGGGAGTCTTACTGCCCGTTAATGCGGGATAAAATTCGGCATAACGTAAGAAAGGATGAAACAACATGACAAACGAAAAAGGTTTAGATAAAGGATTCGAACTTGTTGCAAAAATGCATGAAGAATTCGGACATCCTGTGACAAGTACTCCAACAAAACTAACAGAAGAGCGTGCAAAAATTCGTGCTAGCTTTATGCAAGAAGAGCTAGAAGAATTTCTAGAAGCAACAACTGTTGAAGATCAATATGATGCACTTATTGACCTTGTTTACTTTGCATTCGGAACGTTTGCAGAAATGGGTGTACGTCCAGATAAAGGATTCGAAATTGTAAACAACGCTAACATGGCAAAACTATTCCCTGATGGAAAGCCTCGATTCCGCGAGGGCGACGGCAAAATTATGAAACCAGAAGGATGGCAAGCACCGGAACCACAACTTCGTGCGGAAATCGAACGCCAACGTCAAGAGGCAGAAAAAAACTGCTAGGATCTCCTAGCAGTTTTTTATTATGTCTTTTTTCCTTTGGTCTATTAATGACCCACGTGTCCCGCGTGTCCAGCTGCTCCTGCAGTACCAGCTGCTGCGCCTGCTGCCGTCCCTGCCCCAATTCCACCTCCCCAAGGCTGTTGTTGCTGCTGATATTGTTGGTATTGTTGTTGACCCTGATGCTGTTGTTGACCTTGATGATGCTGTTGGCCTTGATGATGCTGTTGGCCTTGATGATGCTGTTGGCCTTGGTGATGGTGTTGACCTTGGTGATGATGTTGACCTTGGTGATGGTGTTGACCTTGGTGATGATGTTGACCTTGGTGATGATGTTGGCCTTGGTGATGGTGTTGACCTTGATGAGTTTGATAAAGGACAGCCTGCGGGTGAATTTGATGATGACCTTGGTGATGTACTTGTTGCTGATGGTGGCCGTGGTCTTGATGATGACCATGATGACCGTGGTGTTGATGCTGGCCTTGGTGACCATGATGACCATGGTGTTGATGTTGGCCTTGGTGACCATGATGATGAGTTTGATAAAGAACAGCCTGCGGATGAATTTGATGATGACCATGATGATGACCATGATGATGTACTTGTTGTTGATGATGGCCATGATGCTGATGATGGCCGTGTTGTTGATGATGACCGTGATGGCCGTGATGCTCATGATGTACATGCTGGCCGTGATGGCCGTGATGCTCATGATGTACATGCTGACCGTGATGACCGTGATGCTCATGATGCACATGCTGACCGTGAACACCTTGAGGGAAGCCGCCGATTCCACCAGCTACAACACCAACGCCTGGTACAGGGAATCCTGTTTGTACGCCTCCAACGAAAGATGGGAATGTAGTTGGCATACCTACAGGCACTCCTCCTTGTGTACCTCCTACTAGTGCCGGAAATCCTGTTTGCACTCCAGCTACTGATGTTGGGAATCCTGTTTGTACACCCGCCACTGACGTCGGAAATCCTCCAGCTGCTCCTCCCATCCAACTTGGAATTCCGCCATATCCGTGTTGACCATCTCCTCCCATGAACATCATTTGTCCATAACTATCCGATCCACCTCCGAAGAAGCCATGTGGTGCATTATTGTCCATCCCTTTCATTCCTTTCACCTCTTCTGTTCAATTTAACCTACCTTTTTCATCATATTTCCTATAGAAGAATAGGTGTTTGTCTATATGGGAATTCCGCGCCTTTTTCTTCGTTCTTCATTCATGATAAACTAAATTAACTGATTATTTTTCAAAGGAGGCGTTTTCGTTGGAGAACGTAGCAAAAGCTTCCATCGACGATTTAGATTCAATCTTACAAATAAATGTTGATGTGATCGGAGACGATAGTAGACGAGATTATATTAAACACGCTATTGATGAAGGAACCTGCATCATTGCAAAAGAGGACAATTCCATTTCTGGTTTTCTAACATACGATACAAATTTCTTTGGTTATACTTTCCTCTCATTAATCATTGTTTCGCCAACGAAAAGAAGACAAGGTCATGCAAGCTCATTAATCTCATATATGTTAACTCATTCTCCTACTCAAAAAATATTTTCTTCAACGAATGAATCGAATGAGAGTATGCAAACCGTTTTTAATGCGAATGGATTTGTACGTAGTGGAATAGTTGAAAATTTAGATGAAGGTGATCCAGAGATTATTTTCTACACAAAAAAGCTCAGAGCATAAACGCTCTGAGCTTTTCTTTCAATCATTAGTTTGCAACAACGTTAACAAGTTTTCCAGGAACAACAATTACTTTACGAA
The DNA here is from genome assembly GCF_044909215.1 of Bacillus sp. RC252. Taxonomy (NCBI): domain Bacteria; kingdom Bacillati; phylum Bacillota; class Bacilli; order Caryophanales; family Bacillaceae; genus Bacillus; species Bacillus sp. RC252. The sequence goes on from NZ_JBIYDV010000003.1 coordinate 301,238, forward strand.
CTGTTTTCCCTTCAATTTGTTCTTTGATTGCCTCAAGTGCAAGTTGTTTCATTTCTTCTTTTGATGCGTCTTTACTCATTGTTAGTTTTGTGCGAACTTTGCCCATAATTTGAACAACGATTTCAACTTCATCTTCTACAAGTTTAGACTCATCAAATGTTGGCCAGCTTGCATATGTGATTGTTTCACTGTATCCAAGTTTGCTCCATAGTTCTTCCCCGATGTGAGGTGCAACTGGTGCAATCATTTTTACGAAACCTTCTACATATTCTTTCGGAAGTGTTTCAGCTTTGTATGCATCGTTGATGAATACCATCATTTGAGAAATCGCTGTGTTGAAGCGAAGCTCTGCATAGTCTTCTGTTACTTTCTTCACTGTTTGGTGGTAAGCTTTTTCAAGATCTTTGTTTGGTGCATCAGTAATTTTCTCACTTAATTCACCGTTCTCTTGAATGAATAGGCGCCATACGCGGTCTAGGAAGCGACGAGCTCCGTCAAGACCATTTTCAGACCAAGCAATTGAAGCATCTAATGGTCCCATGAACATTTCGTATAGACGAAGTGTATCTGCACCATGGCTTGCTACGATATCATCCGGGTTTACAACGTTACCTTTTGATTTACTCATTTTCTCGTTGTTTTCACCTAAGATCATACCTTGGTTGAATAATTGTTGGAACGGTTCTTTCGTTGGAACTACACCGATATCATATAATACTTTATGCCAGAAACGAGCATATAGTAAGTGAAGTACAGCGTGCTCTGCTCCACCGATATAAATATCAACTGGAAGCCATTGTTTTACTTTTTCAGGGTCTACAAGTGCTTCGCTGTTGTTTGGATCGATGTAGCGTAGGTAGTACCAGCAGCTACCAGCCCATTGCGGCATTGTATTCGTTTCACGACGACCTTTTTTACCAGTTTCAGGATCAACAACATTTACCCACTCTTCAATGTTTGCAAGTGGTGATTCACCTGTACCTGAAGGACGAATATTCTCTGTTTTCGGAAGAACTAATGGTAATTCTTCTTCTTTCACAGCTGTCATTGTACCATCTTCCCAATGGATTACTGGAATTGGCTCACCCCAGTAACGTTGGCGACTAAATAACCAGTCACGTAGACGGTACGTTACTTTTTGATTTCCTGCGCTTGTTACTTCAAGCCACTCAATCATTTTTACAATTGCTTCTTCTTTATTTAAACCATCAAGGAATGCTGAGTTTACGTGCGCACCATCACCTGTATATGCTTCTTTCGAAATGTCTCCGCCTTTTACAACTTCCTTCATTGGAAGATTGAACGTTGATGCGAATTCATAGTCACGCTCATCGTGAGCTGGAACTGCCATTACAGCACCTGTTCCGTAAGTTGCAAGAACATAATCAGCGATCCAGATTGGTAATTTCTCACCGTTTACTGGGTTAACTGCGTAAGCACCAGTGAATACACCAGTTTTTTCTTTCGCAAGTTCTGTACGCTCTAAATCGCTCTTCATTTTAACAGAGTTAATGTAAGCTTCTACAGCTTCTTTTTGTTCTGGTGTTGTAATGTTAGCAACAAGTGCATGCTCTGGAGCCAGTACACAGTAGCTTGCTCCAAATAGTGTATCAGGACGCGTTGTGAAAACTGTGAACTTCTCATCTGTACCGTCGATGTTGAAGTGTACTTCTGCACCTTCAGAACGACCAATCCAGTTACGTTGCATGTCTTTTAAGCTTTCTGGCCAATTAAGCTCATCTAGATCTTCTAATAGACGATCTCCGTAAGCTGTAATTTTTAACATCCACTGTCTCATCGGACGACGCTCAACTGGATGTCCACCGCGCTCACTCTTACCGTCAATGATTTCTTCGTTTGCAAGTACTGTACCAAGTGCTGGGCACCAGTTTACAGGTACTTCATCAACGTAAGCTAAACCTTTTTCAAATAGTTTTAGGAAGATCCATTGTGTCCACTTGTAGTAGGTTGGATCTGTTGTATTTACTTCACGATCCCAATCGTAAGAGAAGCCTAATGCTTTAATTTGATTACGGAACGTATTAATATTAAGCTCTGTAAATTCAGCCGGGCTATTCCCAGTATCAAGTGCATATTGCTCTGCTGGAAGACCGAATGCATCCCATCCCATTGGATGAAGAACGTTATATCCTTGCATACGCTTCATACGAGATAAAATATCTGTCGCTGTATAACCTTCTGGATGACCTACGTGTAAGCCTGCACCTGATGGATATGGGAACATATCTAGTGCATAAAATTTTGGTTTTTCTGTTTCATCTGGCGTACGGAATGTTTTATTCTCTTCCCAATGCCCTTGCCACTTCTTCTCAATTTCTTGATGATTAAAGCTCATGAGATACCCTCCTTGAAATTCTATTTATTTTCACCGCCCAAAATACAAAAAACCTCTCATCCCTAGAAAGGGACGAGAGGTTATAGATTCCCGCGGTACCACCCTAAATTAATGTAATAAATACATTCGCTTAGATCCGTAACGTGGATTAACGGCAATTGCTACTAATGATTTCACAACTGCAACTCAAAGGCGAGTTCATAACGAAACGTGGATTGACTTGCACCGACCGTCAACTCTCTAAACCAGCTTCTATTACTACTACTCCTTCTCACTGTTATTACAAATATGAGTTAATGTGAACTACCCACCACTTAGTATCTCTTAAGAGCTTACTTGAAGCGAGGGCTTCTCGGTTAATCGTTACTCTTGCTAACTAACGAATTCGTCTTAGGACAGCCGAGCTAACTCCCTTGTTCCAAAGGATATTTTATTACTATTTATTTAAATATATTCTAAAACATGTTGCATGTTCCGTCAAACTAAACTGCAATTTTTTCTTCAACTGTTTCTTCTACTTTTACTCGTCTATCATAAATACTCGTTGCTATAAGCGCTACTACAAGCATTACCATGATCGCAATAAACAATACTTCCATATTGTATAAGTCAACAATCGCTCCGCCAACGACCGGTCCGAACATTTTCCCTACAGTCGCTGCGCTATTTACAACACCTTGATAAAATCCTAGCTTATCTTTCGGTGCAAGTATATTTGCGATGGTCGGAACTGCCGGCCATACGAATAATTCACCAATTGTTAATGTCACCATCGCAACGAGAAACATCGTAAATTGCTGCGCTTGACTTAACACAATAAATGACGCCGCAAAAATGACGATTCCAATCATAATTTGTTGTTTTAAAGAACGCTTCATCCAGCGAATTAACATACTAACAAGTGGCTGCGCACAAACAATCATCGCCCCGTTTATCGTCCATAATAAACTATAATGGCGGAGGCTAATATCTAATTCTCGCATATGAGTCGCAATTGCCCCTTGCCACTGTACGTATGTAACCCAGCATAAAGCATATGCTACACATACGATTAGAAGCGCTTTGAAGCCAGGTGTAAGTGACCAACCTTTTTTCGTTTCGGCTTCTTTTTGTACCTCTTGCTCTTTTTTTGCTTCCATACCACGAAATCCAATAAACGCAATTAAGAAGAAAATAAAATATAAAATAAAGTTCGCTAAGAAAATATAATCAAAACGATAAGACGCAACTAATCCACCGCACGCTGTTCCAATCGCAATCCCAACGTTTTGTCCAACATACATTGCATTGAACGCTCGTCTCCCGCCTTCTGGCCAAACCGTACCGACCATCGCATACATCGATGGAAACACCATTCCAGAACCGAATCCGATTAATGCTAGCCACACAACATATAATGGCCAACCATGGAAAAATACAAGACCTAAAATCGATACAAGTGTAATGACAATCCCTACTAAAATTGATTTATAACCGCCCCATTTATCAAATAAAACACCGCCGAGCAAGTTTCCGATTACACCAGTAAGCGAGTTGATCATTAATACCATTCCGGCTACTGATAAAGATTTCCCTAAACTATCATGTAAGTAAATTGTATTAAAAGGCCATAAAAAAGAAGCACCCGTGACATTAATAATCATCCCAGCTACTAATAGCCATACTTTCCTTGGCATAGTCTCCCCTCCTATTCTCTTTTTTTCGTTCATATATATAACAGTAAAATTGTAGTCGTTTTTAAATAGGAAGGCAACTGATTAATAGTTGATGAAATTCAGATAATAGCACAAAGACGATTAGAATGTATTCTAATCGTCTTTGTAAAATATTAATCTATAAATAATGGAATCGTTCCCTCGCGAAAGGTTATCCAACTTCCTTTTTACGTTTTGCACTTTCTTTAGCACTCCATTTAAATATTTTGTCTAGTAGAGAGTATATTCTCCCAGACTCCTTCGTTAATAATGGCCCTAACGACGCCAATATTAAAACATATAAAGCTGAGAATGGTTTAATCGTTGCCATTAAGCCACCCGCTATTCCAAGATTCGCGACAATAATGGAGAATTCCCCACGTGATATAAGTGTTAAACCGATATTCGTAGAAGCCTTATGCGATAACCCAGCTTTACGCCCTGCAATCATTCCAGCTGTAAAATTACCGATGAGAGTAATGAAAACTGCTCCTAATGCCAACCATACTGCTCCTCCAAGCGAAAACGGATCTATACTTAAACCGAAGCTGAAGAAAAATATAGCTCCAAAGAAATCACGAAACGGGACGACGAGATGCTCGATTCGATCACTATGCTCTGTTTCTGAAAAGACGAGTCCTAACAATAAAGCCCCAATCGCTTCCGCAACATGAATTGTTTCTGAAAATCCTGCTACAAAGAATAAAATAGCGAATATTACGATAATAAAAATTTCGTTTGACGAAATATCTAATACTTTATTTAGGAACGGCGTAGCTTTTCTAGCGATTACAAAGAATAGTAACATATATCCTACTGCGATTAGTACGGATGTAAGAGCACCTACAAATGATGTTGCACCTCCGAGTACTAATCCTGAAACAACTGATAAATATACAGCTAAAAAGATATCATCAAACATAATGATTCCTAAAATTAGTTCTGTCTCTTTATTACCAGTTCTTCTTAAATCAACGATTACTTTCGCTACAATTGCACTCGATGAGATTGTAATAATTCCAGCAATAATTAATGTTTCTAGTAAGGGGAAGCCCATTATATATCCATAAAGTAAACCTAATATGAAATTAAGCGATATATGAACACTACCCCCAAAAGCAATCGACTTTCCTGATTTAATTAATTTTTTTATTGAGAATTCTAAGCCTAAGTAGAATAGGAGGAATATGACGCCAACACGGCCGAGGAAGGAAATAACTTCTCCGCTTTCAATAAACCTTAAATCGATAAGTCCTAAATCTGGGGCATGAGGCCCCACTAGCATACCGAGTATAATGAGAAACGGAATAATCGAAAACTTTAACTTTGCAGCGAGGATAGCTGCAAAAGCTACTAATACTAACGCAGTTCCAACTTCCAAAATTAAAGTATCCATCGATTATGAATCACCTCCTGCCGAAAGTAATTCCTTAATAATTCTTTTCACTTCATGTCTTTCGCCCGATAATACGAGCATATCGCCAGCTTCAATGATAGAATCTGGGCCTGGATTAAAGAACTTCTTCATATTCTTTTTCAAAATAGCAATGATTGTTACGTTATATGTTTTTCTAACGTGTAAGCTCCCAATTGTTTTTTGTACCACTGGTGCGTTATTTTCTACTTTAAACCATTCAATTGATAATCCTTCAAAAGCCATCTCAATCGTGTCTAAAGCTTGTGGCCTATATACCATCCCGCCTAATATAGCCGCAATTTGTCTTGCTTCAGAATCACGAAGAGAAATGCTTGAAATACTCTCATCATGATCCGCATCAAAATGGTACATTTCCCTTCTTCCATCATCGTGAATAACAATAACCATTTTTTCATTACCTTTTGTTATCACTTCAAATTTACATCCAATGCCTGGTAGTTCACTCTCTCTAATATTCATATTCCCGCCTCCTAATTTTTTAGTTACGGCTCTTTCCTTTTACAAATCTACATCAATCTCTGTTTTAAACTTCTCATCTTTTGATATCCCTAAATACTTTAACGTTTCTGATGGAGTTGCGTGATGAAAATGCTTTTGCAATAGCGCAATCGCTATTCCTCTTTTGTACGCATGAAATCCAAATGTTTTTCGCATTGAATTCGTTCCAATCTTTCCAATAATCCCAACCGCTTCAGCTGCGCTATGGATAACACGATATGCTTGTTGGCGTGAGATTGAATTTGTCGTTTTATTAGATTGAAATACGTAGTTTTCCCTTTTAACATCAATAGATTGTACGTACGCTAAAAGCGCTTCTTTTACTTTTGTATTTAAATAAATATCTTGTTTAAACTTTTCATCTTTCACAGGAAGAGAATAAAACTCTTTAACAGTTCCATCTTCATTTAATACATCTTCAAATTTAATACTCAGTAGTTCAGTAATTTTTAAACCTGTGTTAATTCCAATAACAAATAAAAGATAATCTCGCTGTGAATGCTCTTTTAAATATTTTTTCATAGCCTCAATTTGGCTTATATTTTTTAATGCCTCTACAACTTCCATACATGTATTCTCCTCATCTTATGAACGGTAATTTTCTCATCATGTTGTCCATTTTACCTTATCATGCTATGGGAATTCCATGTATTATCCATTTCCTTTTAAATTTTTTACGCTATACAATTGGAGCGATATACTTTAATGCACCTAAAAATTCTGGATATTTATGATTTGGAAACTTACTATTGTAAAAATACGTTGCGGTTAGAAAAATAACGAGGGATAAAAATGAAAATAGTAAAACTTCTTTGGACCTTAGCGCTATACCTATAACTTCAAATAAAGATCCATCTTCTTTCTGCAATTTAGATTCCTCCTTTCAGTTCCTGCTACTTTATACATTCAGTTTATGTTACTTAATTACATTCTATAACACAATTAAGTAACATATCAACGTTTTTTATTATTTTTTCTGAAAATAATAAAAATACCGAGCACCCTCTGCTCGGTATTTTTCGTTATTAATCTTCTTTCGGAAGAACAATTCCTTTATACAATTGAACTGTAATGAAGTAGTAAATTGCATAAATGACTACGAAAATTACAATCGGTACCCAAATACGGAAATACGGATCCACTAAAATGAAACCGAAAATATTCATACCAACTAATACGTGGGCAATACCTACAATTGCTGGGAATAAGAATACTAAGAACAACTCTTTATAAATTGATTTCGTTAATAATTCATGGCGCACTCCGATTTTACGAAGCATTTGATAACGTGTAATATCTTTTGATGCACCAGAAAGAATTTTAAACATTAAACAACTTGCCATCATTGCTAAGAATGCAATTCCAAGGAAGAAGCCCATAAACACTGTTCCACTCGCAACACCGTAGAACATATCGTAAGCTTGATATTTACTGTTCATTCTTTCAGCTGTTACATTTTTATATTTATCTAGTTGCAACTCGTCAAGTTTTTTCCATTTTTTTGTATATGTTAAGAAATCATCTGTTTTTCCGATAAATGCTATACCTTCTTTACCATTTATCCCATCGTACATTTTTTGATCTACAATTTTAATTGCATGATCTTCGTATATATAATATGGCTGGATTGTACTAAAAGCATCAACCCATTCTCCTGGAAGTTCTTTAGCGTTCGCATCTTTTTCATTCATTTCTCTAGAAACTGCACCTACTGGTAGTTCCTCTGAAACTTTTTTCGTATTTACTAAATCCTTCATCGATTCCATATTTGCCATATCTTTTACTAAAGGACGATTGTTCTCTAAATCTTCTTTTACATAGTAAACGTATTTATCGTCAACTTTGTAACGATATTCATTTTTCTCTTTAAATGGAATACCATCTAAAATTTTCTTTTCTTCAGCTGTAGGATTATGAACAACTGAATCATATATTACTAAACCATCGACCATTTTTATAACGTTATTTTTAAACGCCATACCACCTGAAATCGCACCAGCTCCAAGAGCAACTAACATCGCTACTGTCGCAAGCACTTTCGTTAAACTATTAATACGGAAGTTTAATTGTGCAAATGTAAAAGCGTTAAGTCCTTTTTCACTACGTTTTTTATTACTTTTTAACTTTTTAATAATAACTGGAAGAAGCGATCCAAACAGCATGTAAGTACCAGCTGTTGTTGTAATTAATGCAATAAGGATTCCCATCTCTCTTAGTTTATCCATATAAATCATTGATGCATAGCCAATGCCTAATAAAATAACCGCTAGGAATGCAACTAAACCTGTCATTTTTCCTTTTACTGCAACACGTTCTGTTTGTGCATCTGCATGTACAAGTTGCAGTACAGAAATACGCGATAACTTAATACTGTTCATAATTGCTGATAATACAAATAGTGCAAAGAAGAAGATGCAAGTAACAGTCATAGATGGCAGATAAAATGCTTTATAGCCTTCACCCGCAAATTCGAGTTGTTTCATTAATAACTGACCGATACCTTCTGCAAGTCCTACACCAACTGTAAGTCCAATCGCAAGAGACGCAGCACCTAATACGATTGTTTCAATAAACATAAGTAATGTAACTTTATGCTTTTTTGCTCCTAACATCATATACATACCAAACTCTTTTTGACGAAGAGATAATAAGAAAGAGTTCGCATATAAAATATAGAAGAAGGTTATTATTGCTAATAAAAATGAACCTGCTTGGAATACAAATCCGATAGACTTAATCACTGAATTAGATTCAATAAACGCTTTATTCAGCGCTAACGTTTGGAACATATAAAAAATTGAAATCGACATGACAAGACCGACAAGTAAGACGATATAATCTTTCAGCTTACTTTTTAGCCCTGACATGGAAAGTTTGAATAACATGCCAAAGTCTCCTTTCTTACGCTTTTTGTGTGCCTAAGTCTGCAAGCACATCTAAAATTTCTTTATAAAACTCTTCACGTGTACCACCGCGATGAATTTCTTTATATAGCTCACCATCTTGAATGAATAAAATACGCTGACAGTAACTTGCACTATATGGATCATGCGTAACCATCATAATAGATACGCCTTGTTCTTCATTTAAGTTTGTCATCGCATCAAGTAAACTTGCTGCATTTTTAGAATCAAGAGCTCCTGTTGGCTCGTCCCCTAAAATAATTGCAGGCTCATGCACAAGTGCACGCGCTGCTGCCGAACGCTGTTTCTGTCCTCCAGATACTTCAGTTGGATACTTTTGAAGTATTTCTGAAATTCCTAACATATCCGCTACTTTCTCTACTTTCGGACCAATATTACGTGATGGGACACCTTGAAGTGAAAGTGGAAGTGCAATGTTCTCATAAATAGATAAGTTCTCTAATAAGTTGAAGTCTTGGAAAATGAATCCTAACTTTTGCGAACGGAAATCAGAAAGCTCACCTTGCTTCATTTTCGTAATGTCCGTACCCGCAATTTCAACAACGCCGCCCGTTGCTTTATCAAGCGTTGAAATTACATTTAATAATGTCGTTTTACCAGAACCAGATGGTCCCATAATTCCAACAAACTCACCCTCTTGAATTGAGAATGAAACACCTTTTAACGCGTGTGATTGGTTCTCACCTTTTTTACCGTACACTTTTTGAACGTTTTTCACGTCTACAACTGGTTTCGTCATATATATCCTCCTACACTTGTTTTTCCATTACCTATTTTGCGCCTTTTGGAGGTGAACTGCTATTTATTAACATTACAATTACCTTACACTTTTGTAAGAAAAAAAACTGAGCATGTAAGCTTAGTTCTTTCATTAGTAAATGCAATTTTATCAGCGATTTTTCAAATATATCGACTTACCGACAAAAGATGACAATAAAAATAGGCTGTTTCGCATGTGGAACAGCTTATTTCCTACTCTTATTTCTTTAAAGGCGTTACCGTCCAATACGTAATAACACGCCAAATCCATTCTAATGGACCCATTTTAAAGATTTTCATCCAAATCACACTGAAAATAATTTGAATTGCATAAATTGCGATACACACATATAGCATCTGCATGTACGTTAAGTTTCCTGCAAAATTAAATACACTGCCTGCAATTAAAATCATTGCAGTTTGTCCAATATAATTTGTTAAAGCCATACGACCATAGTATTTCAGTGGCGCTAACAATGCTTGAACTGGTTTTAACTGAAGTAATAAAATTAATGCTCCTACATAGAAAGCTGAAATAATTGGTCCAACTGTAACACCAATTTTTAAAAACTGACCTGCAGCATCCATTGTTCCATCCTCAGTCATAAGTATCATATTTACAAATGGATTAGCAGGAACGTGCCCATATTGATACCATAAAGCTATCACACTTAAAACAAACATAACTCCTGTAAAAATAGCGACTTGCTTTATTTTCGCTGAAAGATTTTCAAATATTTTGTACTGTCCTGCAGCAAGACCTAATAAAATTAAACCTACAGGCAATAATTCCTTAGCCGCCATAATACTAAAAACTATCGTAAGAATAAGACCGATTACTAAATTTATTTGCTTCTTCACTTTATAAAATGGTAAAGTGACTAATCCACAAATTGCGTATAACGCTAGTGCTTCTCCGGGCTGAAACATTTGATGAATCAAACCAAAAATAAATAGTGCAACTAAGCGGCGTAAAAATAAAACATATCCATTCTTCCCTTTTGCAATCGCTCTTGTGATGAAGATATAGAATCCTACTCCAAATAAGAATGAAAAGATTGAGAAGAAACGACCTTCTACAAATAAGTATAGAAACCTTTGATAACTTGCATCCACTGTATTAGGGTCTGGAACTTTAATATTAAGTAACGCCAAAATATTTACTAAAATAATCCCCAGTAATGCGAAGCCACGAATGTAATCTAACTCATCAATTCGTTTGTTTGTAATATTGTTCCCCATAATACAACTCCTTGTCCTAAATTAAATCCTCCCTTACTCTACTGGAAAAGTAAGCTTACAACTATCGGAAAACCTTACAGAAATCTTACATTATTGTCATATAACAAAATAAAACCAGGTCATATTGCGACCTGGTTTACTCTGATTGCTTCGATCTTTGAGGTTGTCCCTTTTTACTATTACGCTGTTTCACTTGAACAACTGGATCAAGTTCATTTGAAAATTCAGCGTTATGTCCATTTTGCGTTTTTTGCTCTGGATTATTTTGATCTGAACGTTTCGCCATTACATTCACTCCTTATTAGTGCGGTGTAATAATCATTTGATGTTGCAATTGGCGAATTGCCATACGTGCTCTATTTAATTGCTCACGTTGCTCATCATTCGCATGTTGTTGCATCGTTTGTAAATCATTATATGCTTGTTCTAATTGTAACTGAGCATCCGAATACTCCATCGTATTGTAATGCTCTTGTCTCATGCCTTGGTCTAATTGTTCTTTCGCATATTCCACCGCTTGTTCTGCCTGTGTAATATACTCTTCAAGTGATTGACGCTCTGCCATAATTGTCCCTCCTTGCTTCAATTCCCCTTTAGTGTGTCCCTTCCATATGAACCTTATGAGTATGTTATAATGGATTTTGTTTCATCCCGCATTAACGGGCAGTAAGACCTCTACCTCAAAATTTGGATGAAACAAAAAAAGGTAGGTGAGAGCTCAACTGCCCGTAAACGCCCGATTCGTGAGGGCTGATAATCAGTGGGGGGAACATCCCCCACTGATTAAAGTTTCACTTTATTTTGACTCGTCTTAGGAGGGAAAGTAATGAAGGTTCAAAACCCTTTTCCATATACAAACGACAATAAACGTTATCATACATGGAATTACCACTTACGAAATGAATTTGGTGAAAAAATCTTTAAAGTTTCATTAGATGCTGGCTTCGATTGCCCGAACCGTGACGGTACAGTTGCTTACGGTGGTTGCACGTTTTGTAGTGCTGCTGGATCTGGTGACTTCGCTGGTGATCGCCGCGATGATGTTATAACGCAGTATCATGAAATGAAAGAAAAAATGCGCTCAAAGTGGAAAGACGGAAAATGTATCGCTTATTTTCAGGCTTACACAAATACACATGCACCACTTGAAGTGTTAAAAGAAAAATTCGAACCGCTTCTAGCAGAAAAAGACGTTGTCGGTCTTTCTATCGCAACTCGTCCAGATTGTTTACCAGACGATGTCGTTGAATATTTAGCGGACTTAAATAAACGTACGTACCTTTGGGTTGAACTCGGACTACAAACTGTTCATGAACGTACTGCAAATCTTATTAATCGCGCTCACGATTATCCATCTTATGTGGAAGGCGTAAATAAATTACGCAAGCACGGGATTAGAGTTTGCTCTCATATTATTAACGGTCTTCCCCTTGAAGATTACGACATGATGATGGAAACAACTCGTGAAGTAGCAAAGCTTGACGTACAAGGAATTAAAATTCATTTACTTCATTTATTAAAAGGTACGCCAATGGTGAAGCAATATGAAAAAGGTCAATTAGAATTCCTTTCTCTTGAAGATTACGTAAGTCTCGTTGTTGACCAACTTGAAATTATTCCTGAAGATGTAATTGTGCACCGCATCACAGGTGACGGTCCACCTGACTTAATGATTGGTCCAATGTGGAGCTTAAATAAATGGGAAGTATTAAATTCCATCGATGCAGAATTTGTACGCCGCGGAAGCTGGCAAGGAAAATATGCAAATGAGGAGAAACAAAAATGAAATTAGAACGTGTATTACCGTTTGCTCGCTCGCTGCTGCAAACGGCTGTTAAAGAAGGCGATTACGCTGTAGATGCAACTTTAGGAAATGGACATGACACTTGCTTCCTAGCTGAAATCGTTGGAGATAACGGAAAAGTATTTGGATTTGATATTCAAAAAGAAGCAATTGAAAGCTCTACTATCCGCCTAAAAGAAAAAGAGCTTTTTGAACGTACTGTTTTAGTTCACGATAGTCACGATACGCTTCTATCCGTACTACCAGAAGATGCAAAAGGAAAAGTAACAGGCGCTATCTTCAACTTAGGTTACCTTCCAGGCGGTGACAAGCATATCGTCACAAAACCGAACTCAACAATCTCGGCGATTGAACAATTACTAGGAGTAATGGCACCTGAAGGTATCATCGTCCTTGTCATTTACCACGGACATCCAGAAGGACAAGTAGAACGCGACGCTGTACTTAAATTTGCAGAAGAACTAGATCAAAAAGAAGCTCACGTTTTGCGATACGGCTTCATTAACCAGCAAAATAACCCGCCATTTATTGTGGCGATTGAGAAGCGATAAAGTGAAACTTTAATCAGTGAGGTTTACTGTCCGGCAAATAGCAGGATAATTATATCAACGATTTTTCAGATATATCGATCATTCGACAAAACATAACAAAAAAAGACGTGCATTCATTGCACGTCTTTTTCTTATTCTCCTATATAATGGATGTATACAATATTTGAAGAAAGAAGGATAGAACTTTGCTAGTAGAACTAAGGGGAATTCAAAAGAAGTATGGCAAATCACTTATACTAGACAACATCGATTTATCCATTCCAGAAGGAGAAGCACTCGCTATTATTGGTGGGAACGGGACTGGAAAAAGTACTTTACTCAAAATAATTGCAGGCTTTATTCCACCTACGGCAGGGACACTTCAAAGAAAAGAACATATACAAATCAGTTATGTCCCTGAACATTTTCCTGAAGGAATTCGTTTTACATTAGAGGATTATTTATATCATCTCGGCCACATTCACGGTTTATCAACAAAATATTTAAGAAATAAAATTCCGATGCTCCTTGAATCTTTTCATCTACATCATGCAAAGCATTACGTTGTACGAAACTTTTCAAAAGGTATGAAACAAAAAACAGGCATTATGCAAGCATTACTTACGGACGTCCATTTATTAATTCTAGATGAACCTCTTTCTGGACTCGACCCTAACTCTCAGCAAGAATTAGAGCATATTTTACTCTCATTAAAACAACAAGGCATATCTATACTCTTCACATGTCACGAAAAACAACTACTAGAAAACTTCGCCGATAGAATTGTGACATTAGCAAATCATACAATTGCGGAAGATACCTCTGTGCAAAAATCAACAGAACAGGTCTATATTGAGGCAATTGTTCACGAAACATTTTCAGCTATAGAACTACAAAAGCAATCAGGATTTATACAAGTTACACACAATTCAAATCAAAACCTCATTCAATTACAAATCGAAAAGGAATATGCAAACGAAATGCTTCAGTTTTTATTACATAAAAAAGCATCTATCACACTGCTACAGCCTAATTTTTAAATCGAAAGAAGGTTTATTATGTTTGCGCTTATTCGTTACCATTTTCTCGACTACACGAAATCGTATAAGTACATTCCTCCTATTGCGATGTACTGCATAAGCTTACTTTTTGTATATACATATAAACCAACTCCCATTGTACCAACATACTTAGAAACAGCACTCGCACTTTATTTATTATCTGCCTGGATTACAGTCACAATTTTTCATACTGAAGATCCTGTACAAGAACAAATCACTATTTCACATACAAATAATATTTCGGCATTATACGTTGGTAAATATATTACGGCTTTTCTTATTTGTACTGCTTTATCTTTTATATCCGTAATCTATCCAATTATTTTGCAAATGTTTAATGAAAAAATGACAGCTTCTTTATTTCTAGTCGGATTTCTCGCTCACATGTCTTTATCTATACTAGGAATTTCAATCGCAACATTATTTACTAGAAATATTATTCAAAAAGCAAGCACCGCTTGGCTTAGTCTTACATTTATATTACTTATGACGATTGCCTCAATCCGGTTAAAAAAAGAGTTACTATGTTTTTTACCACCTGTCGAAAGCTTTATAATGCTTGGACAATACAAATATAATATACTTACTCATACTCTATGGCTTACAGCTTGGGCTATCGTATATTCATTTTTATTACTTACTTTATTTCTTTTTCTCGTTCGCAGAAAACGTTTTTGATTACATATTAAAGGGGACTAAACAATGATTGGAATACTAGCAGGAATGGGTCCAAAATCAACCGGACCATTCGTCGATACAGTTGTAGCAGAGTGCCAAACAATTTATGGAGCAAAGCATGATATGGACTTTCCTCATATGATGATTTATTCGTGCCCAACACCGTTTTATATGGATCGCCCTATTGATCATGCGGCGATGAAAAAAGCGATTATTGAAGGAGCGCAAAAACTTGAAAGTACTGGTGTAGATTTCATCGCAATGCCATGTAATACAGCGCATCTTTATTTCGAGGAATTACAGCGTTCTATTACCATTCCTATTTTGAATATAGTCGATGAGACGTTAAAAGCAATTCCTGAAAATACAAAAAGAGTCGCTCTTCTTGCAACAGAAGCGACTGTTCAAGCAAGTATTTACCAAGATGGAATTACAAAACGTGATATAGAGTACATTCATAATGAACAATGGCAAGAAATGATTAATCAAATTATTACTTGTATTAAAGGCGGAGAAATTGAGGAAGCTCGTAAATTATGGAGTCTGCTCGTTTTACAGTTAAAAGACGAAGTAGATACCGCTATTATCGCATGTACCGATTTGAATGTGGTGGTGAGTGAGGACTTTGTTGATTCCGCTCAATGTCTTGCGAAAGCAGTTGTTAGGATCTATGCATCAAATATAAAAAAGTCTTCATAAACATAGAACACATCCTTTTTAAAATGTGTTTTATGTTTGATAAAAACAACCAAAACTTTTAACTTTTTTCACAATTATTTCAAAGTAATCACACTTAATCTCGCTATATTAAATAAGTAGTTTATTCATATAGGGAAGGTTAGGGGAACTGAAGTATGAAAGTAAATCGTTCGCTTCATTATATTTTTTGGAGGTGGCATTTTTACGCCGGGCTTTTTATTACGCCGCTTCTTATTACTTTGTCACTGAGCGGAATTGGGTATTTATTTCGTGAAGAGGTTGAAGATTTCATCTATAAAGATTTATATTTTGGGAAGAGCGCCCAAACAGAGTCTATTTCGATGGCTGATTCGCTTTTCTTAACAGCGAAAAAATATCCACATTATAGTGTGGCGAAAATTAGTGAGTTTAATGGGGATTATAATACGAGGCTTACTATTGCAAATGAATATACAGGAAAGCAAAAATATGTGTATTTAGATAGCAATAATCAAATTGTTGGAGATCAAAATGCAAGTGAAACGTTTGCCAATATAATGAGGGAATTACATAGTTCTCTTTTAGTTGGTGGTACTGTCGTTAACTACATTGTAGAGCTTGCGGCATGCTGGACAATCTTTTTAATTGTGACTGGATTGTATATGAGTATACGCCAATTCAAAAACACACCCGCATCCACTAAGCGAGAAAAGGCAAAACGACGTCATTCTATTATCGGTATTATATTTACAATTCCACTCGTTTTGTTAGTCGCATCTGGATTGCCGTGGTCAGGATTTATGGGTAACCAAATTTATAAAATCGCATCGTCGAATGAATCAATTGGATATCCAAAGTTGTATATGGCACCGCCTGAATCGAAGGTAAAAGAATTGCCGTGGGCAACAAGAAAAGAAGCTCCTCCTGAATCGAATTCAAATGAGCCAAAAGCAATTTCTGTCGATGAATTACAAAAAGGAATTGAAATAAAGAAGCCATATGTTATCTCACTACCGGCTGATCCGAAAGGTGTATTCACCGTTTCGAAATCAAGCGGTTCCGGTATTACGGGTATGCATGTCGCACCAAATGAAGAAATAACAGCTTATTTTGATCAATATAGCGGAGAACTTATTTCCAAAACGGACTATCGTGATTATGGATTATTTGCACAATGGTTTACTTACGGTATCCCGCTTCACGAAGGACATTTATTCGGATGGCCAAATAAAATATTATGCTTACTAACGACATTATCTTTATTACTTCTCATTTATTACGGAATAAAAATGTGGTTAGCAAGAAAGCCAAAAGGAAAATTAGCAGCACCGCCAAAGCAAAGAGATAAGAAAAGCATAATCGTTTTCTTTATCATGATGGTTATACTAGGCGCTGTCATGCCTTTATACGGACTATCTGTTTTAGTTATTTTCGCAATTGAACTTCTCATATATGTATTTTCAAAAATACAATCATAATAAGAAAACCACTCTACAAGAGTGGTTTTTTTCATCACTGCGCCATTTTCTTTCGGTACATCTTCCCGTTCCAGTAGAAGAATCGTGAAGTGAGCCCTCCGTATTTTACAATGCGCCGTGCCATTTTGTGCATATTCTTTTGCGCTGATACTTTTTGATCTGATAAATAAATACCAAGTAATCCTCGGCTTATGAGACGATGAAACTTCGCATGAGGCAAATCACCAATGCTCTTCTCTGCTTCTTCTACAAAATGTTTCATACGATCTAATATAGCTTGCTCGTTTTCATAATAACTACAGAAATTCAAATCTCCGCCGATACGGTCTTCTTCTTGATCGATGAAATAATCAAGTAAAATGTGAAGTCCTTGTACGTATGGAAAATACCCTTGTCTAATTTTCACAATATCTTCTTCATGTAACTCATCATGAAATGCATATGCTACAAGACAGAAAATTCCAAGCGTAGAACCTGCACATGCTGAAAACTCAAACCAACTCATCGGTGGTAAATTTTCTTTATGCGCTTCAAACCATGTTTTTAAGCGTGGTTCTCTTTCTTCTAACTTCACGTGTTTATGAATTTGCAAATCACAATAATAACAAGCAAGTTCATGAAGAATTGGAGCAATTTTATCATAATGCTTCGTTTTCTTTAAAACATCCTGACATGTTTCAACAAGCTCATCTAAATAACCACCATCATCTTGATCATCACGATAACGATAATAGTTACCGCCCCCTTCAACTTCAGGGCTTAATGCCATTACCATCGACTCATGAAGAGCCGCAAAGTCTTTCGGGTCAAGTGATGTACTACGATCACATAAATTATCTAAATAGTCGCTAATCGTTTGATAAGCTACGATAAAACGAATACATTCCTCACGATGTTCATTTGCTAGTAGCGCTAAAATGCCACCGCCCTCGCAATGAAACGTTTTATTCTCAATACTTGCGATTGCCTGACTATGAAGCTCGTCATTCGGAATATGGTAGGCACGCTCTTTCCACATCGCTAGCTCATGGTGTACTACCGGAAACACATCACGGTATACTTTCGCCATGAGCGTTATGGGATTACTCGGTACGTTCACTTCTTCCTTCATCTCCTCTATTCAATGTACAAATAATTTACTTATTTGTTTCTATTATGTTATTGATGCGTATTTCAGTAAATGACTGAATATAATTCAAAATTTCATCACGCTCATACTCATTTAATAACTCATGATAACAATTCGGCCATTCTTTAAAAGCCTTATCACTTATTTTAACATTATCAAACCAAGTACGGACACGTGTTTTATCTACAAGTTTATCCTCACAAGCCTGCATTAGCAAGAGTGGAACGTCTGGAAAATCGCCTATTTTTTTATGCGCAATTTCGATAGACTTAATCAATTCACTATACCAACGTACTGATACTTTGCGCAAGAACAATGAATCATTCTCCATCGCATCTCTCACTTCATGATTACGAGTTGACATTTCCACTGTAAGATTCGTTGCAAATTGCAATTTTGGAGCAACAACATTTAATATTTTTGAGGCAGCTCGAAGCGGAGCAGAAGGTCCAGTTAATACACCTAAACATGGTGAACTTAAAATAATACCATCTACATCTTCTCTCTTCGTTTCTTGCATCATACGAATGACAATAAGACCACCCATACTATGACCAAATATAAAAATAGGTAATCGATACTTCCTTGCCTCTTTCACCCATAATTTAACTTCCTCTATGTATTCATCAAATGAATCAATATGTCCTCTATTTCTCGAAGTCGTTCCATGTGATGGAAGGTCTCCCATCACAACGTGGTAGCCGATATGATTCCACATTTCTGCTATAGCTTCGTAACGTCCGTGATATTCCATTGCGCCGTGCACGATAACGACTACAGCTTTCGCTTCCTCTGCTTCATAATTCCACATACGGACCTCCTCCATTTCACTCTTTCTCATAATTTGATACACTAAAACTAGTCTCTAGGAAAGGAAGGCTTTACATGATATATCCTTACAAAGAAAAAAATCCAAAAATTGCGAGTAGTGCTTTTATCGCTGACTATGTTACCATTACAGGCGATGTGACAATTGGCGAAGAATCTAGCATTTGGTTTAATACAGTCATCCGCGGTGATGTATCACCAACGATAATTGGAAATAGAGTAAATGTACAAGATCAATGTACACTTCACCAAAGCCCCCAGTATCCTCTTATTTTAGAAGATGACGTTACCGTTGGGCATCAAGTTATTTTACATAGCTGCAAAATTGAAAAAGATGCTTTAATCGGAATGGGATCTATCATATTAGATGGCGCTGAAATTGGTGAAGGAGCTTTCATCGGTGCTGGTAGTCTCGTTTCACAAGGAAAGAAAATCCCTCCTAATACGTTAGCTTTCGGTCGCCCTGCGAAGGTCATTCGCGAATTAACAGAAGAAGACCGTAAAGATATGGAACGTATCCGCACACAATACGTTGAAAAAGGACAATATTATAAATCGTTACAAAAGTGATTTTATCGCTGCCATAAGACTGGCAGCTTTTTTTATGAAAAAATCTAACTTTTTCTTTACAAAACCTTATTATCCCCTCAATAAAATCTTATTAAAATAGAAGTTAATAACTCCATATATATGTAAATGAGGGAGGAAAAATCTCATGAAGGTCAGTGGACTATATAAAATAGAATGTTACATCTTCAAAGGAATTAATCGCTACTTTGATCAAAAAACATTAAACATCTTTTTCAGCAATATTACCCATATCGGTGGTGCAAGTTTTTCCATTGCACTTACCCTATTCTTTTTAATTTTCGCAACAGGGAATTTGCATCAAGCTGCAATTGCAACTACTATTTCTTTGACAATTAGCCATATTCCTGTGCAAATATTAAAAAGATGGTATCCACGAAAACGCCCTTATTTAACAATTCAGGATGCGAAATATCCAGTTCATCCATTAAAAGATCATTCTTTTCCATCCGGACATACAACGGCTGTTTTCTCTGTCCTCATTCCATTTATTTGCTATAATCCAAACTTGCTTGCTTTTCTATTACCGTTAGCATTATGCGTCGGTATTTCCCGTATTTATTTAGGGCTTCATTATCCGTCAGATGTATTTGTAGGCATGTGCCTTGGCACTTGCTCTGGCATCATCTCTTTTTATCAACTCATTCCACTCATGTAAAGGAGCGATATGATGAGAGTCGCCATATTTACCGATACATTTACACCACAAGTCAACGGTGTAGCGAAAACTTTGGAACGTTTAACTAAATATTTTCAAAAAGAAAATATCGCCTATTCTGTTTTCGCCCCTCAGCATACGGCAGAAGATAATTTCGTAGCGAATGTGAACAAAATGAGAAGTATCCCATTAACAATATTATATCCAGAATGTCGCTTTGCCTTTCCTACTCCGCGCATTAAGCGGGAACTTCTTGCCTTTAAACCTGATATCATTCACATCGCTACGCCTTTCAATATGGGACTTTGTGGGTTATATTATGCCAAAAAGTTAAATATCCCAGTTGTCGGTTCTTATCATACTGATTTTGACGCCTATTTACGCTATTACAAAATCGAATTTCTCTCCAATATGCTATGGAACTATTTAAGCTGGTTTCATAGTCATATGCAAAAAAACTTTGTTCCTTCTCCTGAAACATTACATCAATTAAAGAAAAAAGGATTTCAACAGCTCTATATTTGGGGACGTGGTGTAGATTGTACTCTCTTTCATCCAACTTACAATAAAGACCTATTCCGAAAAAAATATAATATTACAGCGAAATATATTCTTTCCTACGTCGGGCGCCTTGCTCCTGAAAAAGATATCGATACTCTTCAGACACTTATTCAAACGACAAACAAAGAACGTGACGATATTCATTGGCTCATCGCTGGAGACGGGCCTCTAGCAACAAATTTACGTGAAGCTGTTCCGAAAACAAATGTCACTTTTACTGGATATTTACAAGGTACGGATTTAGCTGGAGCATATGCTTGTTCTCATATGATGGTATTTCCATCAGCTACTGAAACGTTTGGAAATGTCGTACTTGAATCATTTGCATGCGGTACACCTGTCATTGGTGCAAATAGTGGCGGGGTTAAAAATATTATTACAGATGGAAAAACGGGAATTCTTTGTCCGCCAAAAGATACAGATTCCTTTCTATCCTCCATCCATTCTTTATTGCAAAATGAAGTGCTGCTTATGCAAATGGGCATAGCAGCTTCGTCTTATGCTAAATCAAAAAGCTGGGATGAGATCTTTCGTGGCTTACTTGACCAATATGAAGAAGTCCTTCAGCACACTGCATCAGAATTACTCGCTTAAAAAGAAATGACAAAATTTATTAATGCTTATAAAAGTGCAAGTTCTCAACTAATCAAAAAAGACTTTCCACAAGTGAAAAAAACTTTAGAAAGAAATGTTTTGGTCAAGAAGTTTTTGCTTACTAACTACTGGTAGTTCGCCAATAGACGTAGTAAAGAAATATATTGAAAATCAAGGTAAAAAGTGAGGTGAAATGATATGACAAAGCAGAATAAAGCATATAAATTCCGGTTGTATCCAACAGAAGAACAAGCAAATCTTATACGTAAAACCTTCGGTTGTGTACGTTTCGTGTACAATAGAATGTTAGCTGAGCGAAAAGAAGCGTACGAAAAATACAAAGATGATAAGGAACAACTAAAGAAACAAAAGCCTCCAACCCCTGCGAAATATAAAGCAGAATTTGAGTGGTTAAAAGAAGTTGATTCATTAGCTTTGGCAAATGCTCAACTACACTTGCAAACTGCATATAAGAATTTCTTTAGTGGTCAAAATAACTTCCCGACATTCAAAAGTAAAAAGGACAGAAAGTCTTATACAACGAATGTAGTAAACGGTAATATTCTGTTGCTTAATGGTCATATCAAATTGCCAAAACTGAAAATGGTACGTATCAAAAAACATAGAGAGATACCACAAGATTATATGATCAAGTCTTGTACGATTTCTATGACACCTACTGGTAAATACTATGTGTCAATCTTGACTGAATACGAAAAAGAGATTGTACAAAAAGAAGTAGAAACAGTTGTTGGATTAGACTTTGCAATGGATGGATTATACGTCAGTTCTGAGGATGAGAAAGCCAATTATCCTAAGTTCTATCGTAACATGTTAGACCGATTAACAAAGGCGCAACGAGTATTATCAAGACGCAATAAAGGTTCTGAACGTTGGAATAAACAACGTATTCGTGTAGCTACGTTACATGAGAAAGTAGCTAACCAACGTAAGAATTTTCTTCATCATGAGTCTAAAAAGTTAGCTGCCAATTTTGATGTTGTAGCTATTGAAGATCTAAACATGAAAGGAATATCGCAAGCACTTCATTTTAGAAAAAGTGTCGCTGATAATGGGTGGGGTATGTTCACTTCTTTCTTAACTTATAAACTAAACAAACAAGGAAAACAACTTGTGAAAATAGACAAATGGTTTCCATCAACAAAAACATGTAGTAGCTGTGGAAATGTGAAAAGTCTGACATTGTCTGAACGAATCTATTCTTGTATATGCGGTGTAAATCTCGATAGAGATTATAACTCAGCCATCAATATCAAAAATGAAGCAATACGTCTTTTAGCGTCAGCATAAATTGTAATAAAATAACCTTTGGAACAAGGGAGTTAGCTCGGCTGTCTTAGGACGAATTCGTTAGCTATCAGAAGTAATGATTAACCGAGAAGCCCTCACTTCAAACACTCCTTTAGGACGTTAAGTGGCAGGTAGTTCACGAAATCCCCTTAAAATCAACTTACTCACATACCTTTATACAGCAATTGTTCCCCAATTTCTGTATATCAAAAAACCTTTCATTCATTTGAAAGGTCTTTTTGAGCCTGCACATATTCTTCTTTCGTATTCACATTTATAAACCAATCTGCATTCGCCTGTACATCCTCACCAACAATATATTTCACATTACATTGTGATAAAAGCTGGCCCATACTTCTTTTTTCTTCCTGAAGCAAAGCATAAATCTTGTCTTTCACACGGTTATGGTACGCTGCAAGTAACGGTTGTTTTCTTCCATTAATAATAGGAACAACCGCATCATATTCATTACTCGTTTGCTCTAGTAAAATGGTAAACCATTCATGCGAAACATTTGGCGCATCGCAAGGCATAATAGCGTACCAATCTGCTTCTATATATTTCATTCCTGATACAATTCCAGCAAGTGGTCCATTTCCTTTATAATGCGGAATATCTTCTATAACAGGAACTTGTACAAGTTGCTCTACTCGCTCTTTTATATCAGAATGACTAATGACTACAACTTCTTGTAACGCAGTTGTCATCACTTTCAAAATATGCTCTATAAAAGTACTCCCTTGCCAGCTCGCTAACGCTTTCGGCTCACCAAATCGACTCGACATACCGCCTGCCAATACAATTCCAGCATACTTACTCATTGGCGATGCAGCTCAAATGTAATATGACCTAATTCCGGTAAAATTAATTTATTCATCGCAAGGCGAACTGCTCCGCTAGACCCTGGCATGGAAAAGACAACTTTGCGCCCAATTGTACCGCTGATCGCTCTACTTAACATTGCGCTGCTTCCGATATCTTCTAAATAGCTAATCATACGGAACAACTCACCAAACCCAACAATTTCTTTATCTAATAACGCTGATACTGCTTCAATCGTCACATCACGTTTCGTAATACCAGTACCGCCATTTGTTAACACGACATCAACATCTTCCCGATGATAACCAGCTAACACCGCTTGCTGAATACTCTCTTTATCATCTTTTACAATTTCATAAGAGGTCACTTTATGTCCTGCTTCTATTAATAATTCATGTAATAGTTGTCCACTCTTATCCGTCTCTTCCGTACGTGTATCGGAAATCGTCACGATCTTGCAACGAACTTCTTTTGGAGCTTGTTTTTTATGCTCAGTTACGCTCATTTTTTATCTTT
Organism: Bacillus sp. RC252; assembly: GCF_044909215.1. NCBI lineage: Bacteria > Bacillati > Bacillota > Bacilli > Caryophanales > Bacillaceae > Bacillus > Bacillus sp. RC252. The sequence goes on from NZ_JBIYDV010000003.1 coordinate 325,385, forward strand.
CCTTTCTTAAAGACTTTTCTTCATTTTATCATACATATCTTTACACAATTATGTATGAAGCCAACGATGCATCATGATACAATATAAGTATACACACCCAGAAAAAGGAAGATAAAAGTTATTTATACTCCTAGACTTCACATCATTAGCTACTCTTTAACTCCCCTTATATTTTCTACATAGTAGATTTTATTTTAAAACTTACATTATAAAATAATTTGGAGGTTCACACACTATGGAACTTTATAAAAAATTAACAACAACATTCATCCTCTTATTTGTCGCTTCCATCACTGTCGGCTTTTCTTTAAAAGGCGCAATTCCATACGCTACATTAGTGAGTATTATATTCGCAACGCTATTTTTACTGAGCAGTGCTTTTTGCGCAGGAAAAGCGCGTCAACTGAAAGGGTGACCGTCTATGTTCCGTAAGAAACCAATCCTTTGCAAATCATGTGAAAAGGAAATACAAACGTATGAAAAAGTATGGATTCATATGCCATTTCCGGCAAGTGGTATGACAAATATGAGAAAGTATATTGAGCTAGACGGCGAAGTTTATTGCAGTTCATGTATCCAAATAACAAATAAAGTGAAACTTTAATCAGTGGGGATTTTGTTCTTCCCCACTGATTATTAGTTGAACCAATCGGGCTTTTACAGGCAGTTAGCCTCCTACCTAACTTTTTTGCTTTACATCCGAATTTTGAAGTGGGAGGCTTACTGCCCGTTAATGCGGGATAAAACCAAATAAAAAAAGCTTTGCGCACACAGCGCAAAGCTTTTTTTCATATATTATAGACCAGCTTGCTCTTTTAAAGTAGCTGCTTTGTCTGTACGTTCCCATGAAAGATCTACATCAGTACGTCCGAAGTGGCCATAAGCTGCTGTTTGTTTGTAAATTGGGCGACGTAAGTCTAGCATTTTAATAATACCAGCTGGGCGAAGATCGAAGTTGTTACGAACTAGTTCTACTAATACGTCTTCAGATACTTTACCAGTGCCAAATGTATCAACTGAAATTGATACTGGTTGCGCTACGCCGATTGCGTATGCAAGTTGTACTTCTGCTTTGTCAGCAAGACCAGCTGCTACGATGTTTTTCGCAACATAACGAGCTGCATATGCTGCAGAACGGTCAACTTTCGTTGCATCTTTACCAGAGAATGCACCACCGCCATGGCGAGCGTATCCACCGTAAGTATCAACGATGATTTTACGTCCTGTTAAACCAGCATCACCTTGTGGTCCACCAATTACGAAGCGGCCAGTTGGGTTAATGAAGAATTTCGTTTCTCCATCCATTAATTCTGCTGGAACTACAGCTTTAATTACGTGCTCTTTTAAATCGCGATCGATTTCTTCCCACGTAACATCTGGATGATGTTGTGTAGAAATTACAATTGTATCCACACGTACAGGTTTACCATTTTCATCATACTCAACTGTAACTTGCGTTTTTCCATCCGGACGTAAGTATGATAATGTGTCATCTTTACGTACTTCAGTTAAACGACGAGCTAATTTGTGAGCAAGCGAGATTGGAAGTGGCATTAATTCTTGTGTTTCATTACATGCGAAGCCAAACATTAAACCTTGGTCTCCCGCACCAATTGCCTCAATCTCAGCGTCAGTCATTTGACCTTCGCGTGCTTCTAGTGCTTGGTCAACACCCATAGCGATGTCAGCAGATTGCTCATCGATAGATGTTAAAACTGCACAAGTTTCTGCATCGAATCCGTATTTTGCGCGTGTGTAACCAATGCCTTGAATTGTTTCACGAACGATTTTTGGAATATCTACGTAAGTAGAAGTCGTAATTTCCCCCGCTACCAATACTAAACCAGTTGTTACAGTTGTTTCACAAGCTACACGTGCATTTGCGTCCTTTGCTAAGATCGCATCTAAAATTGAATCAGAAATTTGGTCACAAATTTTATCTGGATGTCCTTCAGTTACAGACTCAGATGTGAACAGATGACGTTTTTTTGTCATGTGGTAAACCTCCCTACAGTAATTGTATATATTGTACGGAACTCATCCTTAATTTGCCACAAACTGCGACATACATTTATTCTCCCACACAAGCATACAGAAAAACCTTTCCTACTTAACATAGAGGAAAGGTTTAATTTGCTACTTGCATACTGCTTTTTGCCCTTTGCTCTTATCGTTCGAGACCGTTAGCCTCGCACAGGTTTTAGCACCTATTCACCTGTATTTACCACTACAAGTGAGGTTGCTGGGCTTCATCGGGCCTGTCCCTCCGCCAGCTCGGGATAAGAGAGTATCCGTCCCAACCTATACTAAAGAAATGATATTCATTTGTCAATTAATATTCACATTTTCCTGAAAGTTTTTCTCAATACGTATAGAATGAAATATTAATAGGGAAATGATACATTCACACAAACAAAAATAAATAAATAGTATACATTATTTATATAATTGTGTTATACTATTGATGGGGATTACGAGAAATATTTCATTAAATGAAAAGGATGGTATATAAATATGAGTACTGTGAATGTCCAAATTGGTTTACATGAATTATTGAACGGAAGCAATGCACAGATTCAATTAAGTGTTCCGCAATTAGTGGAAAAAGTATTAATGCGAAACGAAGGGAAATTAACTTCTACTGGTGCCGTTTCTGCTTCAACAGGAAAATACACAGGACGTTCTCCTAAAGATAAATTTATTGTGAAGGAAGCATCGGTTGCTGACAAAATTGCTTGGGGAGCCGTGAACCAACCGATCTCTGAAGAACATTTTAATAAATTATATATAAAAGTTTTAGAATACTTAAAAGAAAAAGAAGAGTTATTCATCTTCAAAGGATTTGCTGGCGCTGATCGCAACTATCGCCTACCAATTCAAGTTGTTAACGAATATGCATGGCATAATTTGTTCGTACATCAATTATTTATTCGTCCAAATGAAGAAGAATTAGCAACTCACGAATCAGAGTTCACAATTGTTTCTGCACCAAACTTCAAAGCAGATCCAGCAATTGACGGTACAAATTCTGAAGCATTCATTATGGTTTCATTCGAAAAACGTATCGTACTAATCGGTGGTACAGAATACGCTGGAGAAATGAAAAAATCAATCTTCTCTATTATGAACTTCTTACTACCTGAACAAGACATTCTTTCTATGCACTGCTCTTCAAACGTAGGCGAAGAAGGCGACGTAGCACTATTCTTCGGTTTATCTGGAACAGGCAAAACAACATTATCTGCTGATCCAAACCGTAAATTAATCGGTGACGATGAGCACGGTTGGTCTGATAACGGCGTATTCAATATTGAAGGCGGTTGCTATGCAAAATGTGTAAACCTTTCTCATGAGAAAGAACCACAAATCTTCGATGCAATCAAATTTGGTTCAGTTTTAGAAAACGTTGTCATTGATGGTCAAACACGCATCGCTGACTATAACGATACTACTTTAACAGAAAATACACGTGCTGCATACCCTATGCATGCGATTGACAATATCGTACTGCCAAGTGTTGCAGGACATCCAAATACAATTATTTTCTTAACTGCTGATGCATCTGGCGTATTGCCTCCAATCAGTAAGTTATCAAAAGAGCAAGCTATGTACCATTTCTTAAGCGGTTACACTAGTAAGCTAGCAGGAACAGAGCGCGGTGTTACATCTCCACAAGCTACATTCTCTACTTGCTTCGGTTCACCGTTCTTACCGCTTGATGCATCTCGTTATGCTGAAATGCTTGGTGAAAAAATCGAGAAACATGATGCGAAAGTATTCTTAGTAAACACTGGCTGGACTGGTGGCGAATACGGCGTTGGTAAACGTATGAACTTAGGTTACACTCGTGCAATGATTCAAGCAGCACTAAGCGGTGAACTTGCTAAAGCTGAAACTGCAAAACACGACATCTTTGGCCTTGAAGTACCTCGTCATGTTCCAGGTGTACCTGATGAAGTATTAATGCCTGAACAAACTTGGGCTGATAAAGATGCTTACAAAGCGAAAGCAATTGAGCTTGCAAACGAATTTAAAGAAAACTTCAAAAAATTCGATAGCGTTTCTGAAAATATTATTAACTTAGGCGGTCCAATCGCTTAATTACAAATTTTCTGTTGGAATAACCCTTTTACTCATATGAATAAGTGTCGTGTAACCGTAAAATTCCGCGTACTCACCGACAAAACCCAATGCGGCTTAACGGTTACACACACTTACATAAAAAAGAAGCTTACGTTAAAAACGTAAGCTTCTTTCTATATCTTATATAAAGTGAAACTTTAATCCCTTCATCTATTGCATACCAATACCCATAAATTTACAGGGAATTCATTTTATAATCATTCGTTTGTAGTTTCCTATGATACAATTTACATATAAAGGAAAGGGTGAGGCCCAAGAAAAATTTTTCTCGTACAGGAAAAATTTTATTCAGTTATGGAGCGATTCAAATGTTTTGGGGACTTGTGATGCTTAACGTTAATTTATTTGAGCATACAAGTGAAACGATAAAATACATTATTCTAATTACCGGAATATTTTGTTGTATTGTATCCAACTTTTTTAAAGAACCTAAGAGTCATACTACTAAGTGATTTCATATTAACTTATTGGAAGCGGGAACCTATATTTTATACAAAGTTACGCTTCCTGTTGTACTATCCACCGCCGGATCCCTTATTCCAGAGTAAGCCAATTTTCAATTTAAGTAACCAGATTTTCATTTATACAAATCACGGCTTCGAACATATAAACTATTTTCCCACTCACTACATCCTTCTCGTTTCACATCGCATGGGACTAAAAAAGGATCTGACCGCTTCTATCCACTGCCAGATCCTATATTCCATCTAAAAAAGTTCCAAACCTAATTTTCAATTGATATACTCGGATTTTCACACATACAAACCACGGCTTCGAACATATAAACTATTTTCCCACTCACTACATCCTTCTCGTTTCACACCGCATGGGACTAAAAAAGGATCTGACCGCTTCTATCCACCGCCAGATCCTCTATTCCATCTAAAAAAACTCCAAACCTAATTTTCAATTGATATACTCGGATTTTCACACATACAAACCACGGCTTCGAACATATAAACTATTTTCCCACTCACTACATCCTTC